>JAZHDH010000119.1:0-22604 GCA_036584335.1 Pseudodesulfovibrio sp.
TGGTCTTCGTCGGCGGCGTGGTCCGGCTGGTGGCCCACCTGGCCCAGGACGGCGCGCTGCCCCGCGCGCTCGACCGGCGCAACGCGCGCGGCGTGCCCGTGATCGCCGTCATCGCCTACACCGCCGTCCACCTGTTCCAGATATTCCTGGTCTCGCGCGGGGTGCTGGACCTGGCGGGCATCCTGGCCCTGTCCGACGGCTTCTTCCTGGCCAACGCCCTGCTCGGCGCGCTGGCCGCCGTGCGGCTCTTCACCCGGCCCCTGCCGCGCGCGGTGGCCGTGGTCCTCTGCCTCGGGCTGGCCTCGGTCCTGAGCCACTCCCGCTGGCCGGTGCTGGCGGGCATAGCGGCCATGGCCGCCTTCGCCTTCTGGCAGGCCCGGCGCGGCCGGGCGGCCGTCCCGGCCCTTGACAACGCGGCCGTTTCCATCAAGGATTCCTAACGCGGCGGACGAATCCCGCCGATCCCCGACATCACGCAACGGAGCAGATGAATGACCCTTTTCGGCACCCCGGTCCCCTTCTACAAGATGCAGGGCAGCGGCAACGACTTCATCGTCATCGACAACCGCGCGCTGCGCATCCCCGTGGCCGACATGCCGCGCTGGGCGCGCAAGGTCTGCGCCCGCGCCTTCGGCGTATACGGCGACGGCCTGTTCTTCCTGGAGGAGAGCGACGATCCGGCTTTGAGCTACCGCTGGCACTTCTACAACTCCGACGGCTCGCGCGCCGAGATGTGCGGCAACGCCTCGCGCTGCGCCGCGCGGCTGGCCCACGCCCTGGGCATGGCCCCGGCCGAGCACGTCTTCGGCACCGACGCCGGGCCGATCCGGGCCAAGGTCCTGACCGAGGGACCGGAAGCGGGCCGGGTCAAGGTCCAGCTCACCCCGCCCACGGCCATCGCCACCGGCATCGCGCTGACCGTGGACGGCCAGCCGCTGACCGCGCACTTCGCCAACACCGGCGTGCCCCACGTGGTCGTCTTCGTGGACGACGTGAGCAAGGTAGAGATCATGGATATGGGTCCCAAGCTGCGCCACCACGGGCATTTCGCGCCCGCCGGGACCAACGTCAACTTCGCGCAGGTGGTGGACGACGCCACCCTGCTGCTGCGCACCTACGAGCGCGGCGTGGAGGGCGAGACCCTGGCCTGCGGCACCGGCGCGTCGGCCACCCAGCTGCTGGCCAACCGGCTGGGGCTGACCGGGGCCAAGGCGGACCTGACCACCACCTCGGGGGAGAAGCTCACCGTCACGGTGGAGGGCGGAAGCGTCTTTTTGCAGGGTGCGGCCGAGTTGACGTTCAAGGGCGAGTTGTATTCGGAGGCCATGGGGCTGAAGTAGGCTTGCGTGAATGTGTGAAATTGAAGGGCCGCTCCCGGATGGAGGGCGGCCGTTTTTGTTGTGGTGGTGTGGAGGGGCTCACGCAGGATTTCGCACTACGCCGGGAAGAATGGCGTCGGCCGCATGGACGCAAGGGCGGCAGTGTGGCATGCTTGCGCAAGTGAGAAGAATTTCAGCCCGGGAAACCGGTCCCGGGCGCAGGGGGTGCGCGTGAAGAAATTGTTCATTTTCGGCCTGCTGGCCCTGGCTGCGGCCGCCATCTATTTCGGCGTGATCACCATCCGCAGCGGCGACGACGCCCTCTCCGTCGGGTACGACCGGGAAAAGATCCCCCAGATGGTGGACACGGTCAGGGAGAGCGCGGACAAGGCGCTTGGCGCGGGCGAAAGCAAGGACAAATAATCCGGCGACCGTCCTGTACTGGACAACCTGTCCCGAAGTGACTATCTGGTGCGCTCACGGGATTGACAAAGCGGCTGCTTCACCGGATGCTCAACGGAGCTTCATCCGGCGGGGCGGTTTTCCCCGAAAGGCGCCATGACCACATTCGACCTGCATTTCCATACCAACATCCACCGCCTGCCCGAATGCAACAAACGCCTGCGGCTGCGGAAGACGGGCCGGTACCTGAAACACATCGGCCTGGACTACCTGGCGTCCACCGAGCACTCCTACAAGAAGCCGCTGGAGGCGTACGAGCGGCTGGCCGAAGCCGTCGCCGACCTGCCCACCGAGATCATTCCCGGCGTGGAATCCGTGTCCTCCGAGGGCATCGACATCATCTTTCTCCACCGCACGGGCGAGCAGCTCAAGTGGGCGCTGGCCCAGTGCCCGACCTTCCGCTGGTCCGTGCGCGACGTGCGGGCCATCTGCCGCGACACCGACGCCATCGCCATCGTGCCCCACCCCTTCCACATGGGCCGCACCTCGGCCGGGAACATTCTCAGCCGCAGGGCCTATCACCGGCTGCTGTCCATGGCCGACTACGTGGAGATCCACAACGGCTCCGCCCTGAACATGGACCGCCGACTGGCCGCCGCCCACGCCCGGAGCTGCTTCAGGCAGACCCAGGCCAAACTGGACAAAACCCTGAACCTCCCCCTGGAGGAGCGGGGCTTCGGCCTCGGCTGGGCCGTCAGCTCCGACGCCCACTACCCCGGCGAGCAGTTCGTGGTCGGCGCCACCGACCTCGCGCCCCTGCCCGGCCAGGACGTGTTCGACTTCCTCAAGCAACGGGTGCGCTTCACCCCCCACCTGCTGGAACAGCCGGGCCTGCGCGAGCCGGACGGCAATTTCCGGCTGCTGCGCAATTTCCAGTGCGTGCTGCGGGAGGGGCTGGTCAAGGAGTGCATCAAAACCCGGAACTGGACCCAGACCATGGCCGCGCTGTGCGTCTCCTGCGGCCTGTTGCGCCCGTTCTAGCGGCCGTGGACTACTTCAACGCGGAAGAGAAGGCCCGTCAGGCGCAGTTCGCCGTAAGGCGCGACCGCATCCTCTCCCCCGCCGTCGATCTGCTCGTCCGGCACGAAATCACGCCCAACCAGGTTTCCCTGGCCGGGGTCCTGGCCCTGCTGGCGGTCTGCCTCATGCCGCCCTCCCTGCCCGTCCCGGCCACGCTGTTCATGGCCCTGTACGTACTCTGCGACGGCATCGACGGCCCGCTGGCCCGCCGCCTGGACGTCACCCACGAAGGCGGCTCCCTGGTGGACATCGTGGCCGACCAGCTCGGCGTGGTCTTCCTCTCCGCCGCCGCCATCCACCACATCGGGGCCTGGGGGCCGACCATGGTCGTCTTCGCCTCGGCCTACCTCATCTTCATCGCCCTGGCCGTCTACGGCAACGCCATCGGCGTGGTCATGCGCAAGGTGGTGCGGGCCAAGTACCTGTTCTTCCTGCTCTACCTCGGCTCACTCTTCTCGGGCCGCGACCTGGTGACCTATTTCTGCTCGGCCTTCGCCCTCTACTACTCGGTCCAGGTGGTCGATTCCCTGCGCCGCATCTACCGCTTCCACGACGCGCGGCGGCGGGCTGCCGACGGCGCGCCCTCGGAAGAGTAGTCCCCCGCCCGCTATCCCGGTAGGGGTGTCAACCTGCCGAGTTATTCCTTTTCCGCCCGTTCTCCCGCTTATTCCCGCCGTTTTTCCCGACGCCGTAAACCGGGTGAATGCTCGTCCGGATTCCCGGGGATGCCCCTTGGGAACGAAACCCGGGGAGGGATCGCATGGGCGAACCGTATTCCTGTGGACTGCGGCGCGGCCCGGATGGGCGCATTGCGGAGAAGATCGAAACCGTGGCGGGCAGGCCGACCGTCTGGACCTACACCTATGACAAGGCGGGCCGGTTGACCGGCGCGAAGCGGGACGGCCGCACCGTCTGCGACATCGGCCACGACCGCGAGGGCCGCCGCACGCGCGACTACTTTCCGCACCTGGACACCAGCTACCGGACCTTCGAGTATCGGACGGACGACCGGCTCCACCGCGCCGGAAACAACAGTTACATCCACGACGAGAACGGCTTCCGCTCCATCTGGAACCACGGCGGGCAGTACACGCTCTACCGCTACGCGCCGGACCACCGCCTGCTCGCCGCCGAGTGGCCGGACAAGGGCGAGCTGGCCTTCACCCACGACGACCAGGGGCGGCGCGCCGCCAAGTACCGCGACGGACGGCTGGTCGAGGCCTACGCCTGGCGCGACCTGATCCGCCTGGCCGGCTTCTTCGACGGCCAGCGCGAATACGAGTTCGCCTACCGGAAAGGCGAGCGCACGCCCCACGCCATGCGCCGGGACGACGGCGCGGTCTTCGCCCTCCACTTCGACCAGGTCGGCTCCCTGCGCGTGGTTGCCGACGAAGACGGCAACGTGATAAAGGAAGTCCAGTACGACCCGTTCGGGAGCATCCTGGCGGACACCAACCCGGCCCTGCGCATCCCCATCGGCTTCGCGGGCGGCCTGCACGACCGGGACCTGGGCTTCGTCCGCTTCGGCTGGCGAGACTACGACCCCTTCACCAGTCGCTGGACCGCGCCCGATCCCATGGGCGACGCGGGCGGCGACCCGGACTGGTACGGGTATTGCCTGGATGATCCGGTGAACGGGGCGGACCCGCAGGGGTTGTTTACCGAGGTCTGATATCATGACGGTGGATTTAGACGTTGCGGTCCTTCGCAACGCCCGAGGGAGCGATGGGCATGGACAGCCCTGACCGTCCAAGCCCTTCAACTCCCCGACACCAAGCACGACGCCCCGGGACCCGATGGGTTCCGGGGCGTCGCGGTTTGCGGGCGGACCCGGCTATTTCAGCCAGCCGAGCACTTCCGCCTTGTCCGGGGCGCGGCCCGTGACCCGGACCACGCCGTTCACGGCCACCGCCGGGGTGCTGAAGACGCCGAACGCGGCGATCTCCTGGAAATCCTTCACCTTGATGATCTCGGCTTCCACGCCCGCCTCGGCCACGGCCTGGCGCACGGTCGCCTCGGTCTGGGCGCACTTGGGGCAGCCCGGTCCCATGACGTGAATCTTCATGGCATTGCTCCTTGTCAGATGATTGCGTTGAACAAATAACCCACCAGCAGGATGCCGCTGGCGACCACGGCGATGAAAATCGCAATGAGCCGTGGCTTCAGCACCTTGCGCAGGATGACCATTTCCGGAAACGACAGGGCGATGGTGCTCATCATGAAGGCCAGCACCGTGCCCAGGGCCGCGCCCTTGCCCAGCAGGGCCTCCACCACCGGGATGACGCCCGCCGCGTTGGTGTACATGGGCACGCCGATGAGCACCGAGAGCGGCACGGACCACCACGCGTCCGCGCCCATGAGCGAGGCCAGGGCGTCCTCGGGCACGTAGCCGTGGATCAGCGCGCCCGCGCCGATGCCAAGGACCATGTACTTCCAGACCCGGCCCACGATCTCCCTGACCGAGCCGAGGGCGTAGTTGATGCGCGCCCGCCAGGACATGGACTGGTCGGCCATGGCCGCCTCGCCCGCCCGGATCTGGCGCACCCAGTCCTCGATGTACGGCTCCAGCCGCATCCGGCCCAGGACCCAGCCCGCGCCGATGGCCACGGCCAGCCCGGTGGCGGCATAGAGCGCGGCCACCTTCCAGCCGAGCAGGCCGTAGAGCAGGGCCAGGGCGATCTCGTTGACCATGGGCGCGGCGATGAGGAAGGAGAGCGTCACGCCCAGCGGCACCCCGGCGGTCATGAACCCGATGAACAGGGGCACGGCCGAGCAGGAGCAGAACGGCGTGACCACGCCGAGCAGCGCGGCCAGGACGTTGCCCGCCGACTCCCGCCGCCCGGCCAGCACGCGCCGGGTCCACTCCACGGTGACGAACGAGCGCAGGATGCCGACGAAAAAGACCACCAGCACCAGGAGCATCAGCACCTTGGGCGTGTCGTAGACGAAGAACTGGACCGCCGAGCCCGCAGGGGTTTCCGGGCTGAGGCCGATCAGGGAAAACGTCAGCCACTCGGAAAAGGGCAGCAACTGGCCGTAGACCAGATACCACGCCGCCAGGCCCGCCAGGCCGAGCAGCAGAAGCCGGACCGGAGAACGTCCGCCCGACGGGGACGAGGCCGGGGCGCGCCCGCAGGCGCATTGGTTGGGAACATCTTTCATGAGCATATCCTTTGGCGAAAACGCCAAGTGTTTGGTGAAAAAAATTATCCCTTTCCGGCCTCGATCACGGACTCGATGCAGTGGAAGAAGTTGAGGATGCACGGCACCTTGAGCCGGTAATACACCTGCTTGCCGCGCCGCTCGTCCTGGACCACGCCCGCTTCCTTGAGCACGCGCAGGTGCTTGGAGACCGTGGAGATGTCGTGACCCACCAGATCGCGCAGCTCGCAGACGCAACGCTCGCCCCGGGACAGTTCGTCGATCATCATCAGCCGCGAGGGATGGGCCAGGGCCTTCATCACTTCGGCCCGTTCGGCGAAGCGCTCCTTGAGCACGATGTCCTGCTTTCCAATGGCGTCCATGGTCTCCTCTTCACTTGGCAGTATGACCAACCGAAGCGGATGTCAAGGGGCGGCTCCTCTTTTGCCTTCCCAAGGGATGCCCCGGAAGGCCGTGGCTGCGCGCTGAGGGCCGCAGGCGCGTCAGCGTGAACCGTGGCCGACCGGTTTCCCCATGCGCATGGTTTCCGGCACGCACAACGCCCTGGTGGGGATCGGGCGCCCTGGCGGCACCCGGGACCGGCGCCCTGCCAACCACGGAGCGCGCCGTCATGGAGCCCCCCCGGCGGAGGCGCGCCGCCGCTCTCCGCCGCAGCGCCCGGGAAAATATAATTTGCTTCCCGGAAGGGCCGGGTATGAAAGGACAAGGAGGATCGCTGCGGAAGGCCGGACGGATAGCCGCACCACAGTCATGAGCATCCATGCGCAACCGGATTCCAGCGGCGGACAGGCCGGGGGATACCGCCGGATGCAGGACGAGCGCGGCCTGTCCTTCGGGCGCACGTTCACCCTGCTGCTGGCGGCCTTCTTCCTGGTGCAGGCGGTCCTGGCCGTGGGCATAGCCGTCTGGGTGGTCGGCGGCGAAATGTCCGCCCTGCAACGGGAGCGGATCGAACGGGAGCTCGAAGGCCACCGCCACGCCCTTGAACTCTACCTGGGCGACAGGCTGGCCCTGCTGCGCGAGTATGCCGGAATGGGGCGGATCAGGGATGCGGCGCAGGACATGGCCGGGGCGGACGCCGGGGCGTTCCTCGAAACCCTGCCCATGCTCGGCGACGAGGCGGCCTTCTGCCTGCAGTCCGCTTCGGGAGCGCCCGTGGCGGCCCCGCCCGAGTTCGCGGGCCGCCTGCCCGGAGGACGGGATCTGGCCCGGTTGCTGTCGTCGGACGACGCCTGGGCCGTGGAGGCGCTCCGGGCTTCGGACGGCGGACCGGATTTCTGGCGGCTTTCCGTGGCGGTGGCCGGGCGGGAAAAGCCCGCCGGAGTGCTCTCGGCCTTCCTGCCCATCGTCCCCTGCTCCTTTCCCCCCATCCCGGGCGACGGAGCCATGAGCGTATCCATCGTCCTTGGGGGCCGGGCCGTGATCACGGCCGGAACCGAGCCCCGGTCCGGCACGACCCTCATGGTGGCGACCCGCTTCCCCGGCATCGAGCTGGCGCAGAAGGTCGGCCAGGCGGCTCTGGACCGGCGCATCGCCCGCGTACTCTGCGTACTCGTCGCCTCGCAGGTTCTGGTGCTGCTCCTGCTCACTGCGGGCGCGCGCGTGGCGGGGCGGCGGCTGCTGATCATCCCCCATGCCCGGTTGCAGGCCATGAGCGAAGACATGGAGCGCGACATGGCCCGGCGCACGGCCGCCCTGGAGCGCCAGGCCACCCAGCTTTCCATGGAAATCCGCGAACGGCGCGAGGCCGAAGCCGAGGCCCGGGAGACCGGCCAATTGGTCACGGCCCTGCTCGAAGGGGTCAACGCCTCGCTGCACATCGTCCACCCGGCCTCGGGCCGGATCATCCGGGCCAACACCGTGGTCCAGTCCATGTTCGGACTGGCGCCGTGGCAGACCCTCAACCGCGACTGCCGCGATGTCTTTGCCGAGGCCGGAGCCGCCCTGGACCTGCTCTGCCCCGCCTGCGTGGACGGCGGCAAATACGCCGAAGGCGTGGCCCGCCACGCGGACGGGACGGCCTTTCCGGTGGCCCGCTACCTGGTGGAGCTGGAGATCAGGGGCGAGGCGCACATCGGCGTCATCACCCTGAACATCTCCGAGCGCAAGACCCTGGAGCGACGGCTGAACATCGCCCAGAAGCTCGAAAGCGTGGGCGCACTGGCTTCGGGCATCGCCCACGAGATCAACACGCCCATCCAGTACGTGGGCGATTCCGTGCGCTTCGTGAACAACGCCTTTGCCGATCTTTCGGCCATCGTGGCCGCAGGGCGCGAGTTGCTGGACGCATGCCGGAAGGAGGGCTTCCACCCGGAACTGGTGGGACGCATCGGCGACCTGGCCGAAGAGGCGGACCTGGACTTCGTGATGGCGGAGGCGCCCAAGTCCTGCGCCCGGGCCTTGGAGGGCGTCGAGCGCGTGGCCGTCATCGTCCGGGCGATGAAGAACTTCGCCCACCCCGGCGACGGCAACAAAAAAGGCGTGGACATCAACCATTCTCTCGCCAACACCGTCACCGTGGCCAAGAATGAGTGGAAATATGTGGCCGATGTGGTAGAGGATTATGGCGATATCCCCATCGTCAGTTGTCTGGCGGGCGACATCAACCAGGTATTCCTGAACATCATCGTCAATGCGGCGCACGCCATCGCCGACGTAGTGGGAAACTCCGGCAAGAAAGGGACCATCACCCTCTCCACCCGCCTGGAGAACGGAATGGTGGTGGTGCGCATCGCCGACACCGGCACCGGCATCCCGCCCGGCAACCGCGACAAGATATTCGACCCGTTCTTCACCACCAAGGAGGTCGGGCGGGGAACCGGCCAGGGGCTGGCCATCGTCCACGACATCATCGTGGAGAGGCACCGGGGCTCCATCGACGTGGAAACCGAAGTGGGCAGGGGGACGACCTTCATCATCGCCCTGCCCCCGGAAGGATAAGCACAAGGATCAGGCATGAAGCGAAAGATTTTGTTCGTGGACGACGACCAGTCCATTCTCGACAGCTTCCGGACCATGCTCCACTTCAAGCGCAAGGAATGGAAGTGCTACTTCGCCGACAGCGGAGCTGCCGGGCTGGAAATCCTGGACAACCATTCCATCGACGTGGTCATCGCGGACATGCGCATGCCCGGCATGGACGGCGCGGACTTCCTGAAGGAGGTCGAGGCCCGGCAGCCCGGCGCTGTGCGCATGATCCTCTCGGGCTACTCCGAGATGCAATTGCTGCTCAAGTCGGTCAAACACGCGCATCAGTTCCTGAGCAAGCCGTGCAGTTCGGACACGGTGGTCGAGACCATCCTCCGGGTGACCGAACTGAGCCACATCCTCAACCACGACGGCGTGCGCCAGGTGGTGGCCGGGGTCGATTCCCTGCCCGCCATCCCGGACCTCTACGTCCGCATCTCCCAGGAGCTGGCCTCGGCCGAACCGGACCTGCGCCGCGTGGCCGCCCTGGTGGAAAAAGACATGGGCGTGACCGCCACGCTGATGCGCGTGGTCAATTCGTCGTTCTTCGGGTTTTACGACAAGGTCTCCTCCCCCTCCCGGGCCGTGGTCCTGCTGGGAGTGGAGGCGCTCAAGGGGCTGATCCTGGGCGAAAACCTGCTGAGTGCGCTGCGCGGGGAGTCCATAAACGGCTACAATGTGGACAAGCTGTGGGAACACAGCCTGCAAACCGGGTATTTGGCCAAAACCATCGCCTCGGTGGAGGGCCGGGACGAAGCGTTCATCGAGGATTGCTTCATCAGCGGCATGCTGCACGACGTGGGAAAACTGGTGCTGATCACCAAGCTGCCGGAACGCTACGCCCGAGTGCTCGACAACGTCCGCGCGGACGGCGGGCCGGTGATCTCGGCCGAGGAGATGGAGTTCGGGGTTTCCCACGCCGAGGTCGGGGCCTACCTGCTGGGACTTTGGGGATTCAGGGCGCGGGTGGTCGAGGCCGTACACGGCCACCACTCCCCGGCCCTCTGCACCGAGAATTGCACGGTGACGCTGATCGTGCATGCGGCCAACGTCCTCCAGCACGAATTGATCCGGTACTCCGGCTACGCCTTCGCGCCCATGAACGAGCCTGCGATGCAAGCCGCAGGCCTGACCGACCGGGTCGAAGTGTGGCGCGAGGCGTGCAAACAGTATATGGAGCAGTCATGAAAAACGACCGCAAGGTGCTCTTCGTCGACGACGAGCAGAACATCCTCGACTCCTACCGCGCCTCCCTGCGCAAGCGCTATGCCGTGGAAACCGCCCTCGGCCCGGGCGAGGGGCTGCGCGCGATCAAGGAGAACGGCCCCTTCGCCGTGGTGGTTTCGGACCTCAAGATGCCCAAGATGGACGGCATCACCTTCCTGTCCAAGGTGCAGGAGCTGTCGCCGGACACGGTGCGGGTGATGCTCACCGGCCACGCCGACCTGCAATCCGCCATATCGGCGGTCAACGAGGGCTCGGTCTTCCGGTTCCTGACCAAGCCCAGCCCCATCGACGAGATGGTCCGCACGCTCGACGTCGCCATGAAGCAGTATTCCCTGGTGGTGGCCGAGCGCGAACTGCTGCGCGGCACGCTCAGGGGGTCCATCCGCATCCTCACCGACATCCTGGGGCTGGTGAACCCGGAGGCATTCGGCCGCAGCGAACGGGTGCGCCGCCTGGCCGTCTACGTGGGGCAGAACATCGGCCTCAAGTCCGCCCTGGACCTGGATCTGGCGGCCATGCTCTGCCAGCTCGGCTGCATCACCCTGACCGACACCGTGCTGACCAAGGTCTTCAACCGGCAGCGGCTCACGCCCGAGGAGGCGCAGATCTACGCCATGCATCCCTCGGTCACGGCCGGGATGCTCGCCCACATCCCGAGGATGGAAAAGGTGTCGAGCATCATCCAGAACCAGAACGCCAGCCTGGCGGGCAATCCGACCCTGCCCGTGGAGGCGCGCATCCTCAAGGCCTGCCTGGACTATGACGAACTGGTGCAGCAGGGCATGGGCAAGCAGGACGCCATCGACATGCTGCGGCGCAGGGGGGACGTCTACGACCAGAAGGTCGTTGACGTGCTGGAGCGCGGCACGGCGGGCGACGACGGCTACGTGCGCCGCCAGATCAACCTGGCCGACCTCAGGCAGGGCATGATCCTGGACGAGTCGCTGTTCAGCCTGGACGAGGTCCATCTGGTGGCCGAGGGCACCGAGCTGACCGAGACGGCGCTGCTGCGCATCGCCAACTTCATGAAGGCCAAGCGGCTGCCGGAACGCGTCCGCGTCCTGGTGCCGGTGAAGAAAGTGTAGCTCTTTCCGAGGCAAGGGGGGAGCCGGGCTCCCCCCGCTCTCTCTCCCCGGCGGGGCATCCTTTCCAGGCTCCCCGGCCGGGCGGCCCAGCCTAATTTCTTGAAATCCCCTTCACCTTGGGCGCTGGCGACAGTTCGCGCTCGTCCTTGAGCCGGACGCCGCTCAGCCCCTTCTCCATGGCTCCCTTGACCAGATAGTGCAGCGTGGACGCCGCGTCCGCCGGATGCAGCCCCTCGGGCCGGATGTTCGAGATGCAGTTGCGGCTCTCGTCCGTCAGCCCCACGCGCGGGCCGTAGGTCAGGTACACGCCCATGCTGTCGGGCGACGACAGGCCGGGGCGCTCGCCGATGAGCACGGCCGCCATCCGGGCGTTGAGCCGCTCGCCCACCTCGTCGCCCACGGCCACGCGGCCCAGGTTGACGTAGGCCGTGGGGGCCAGGGTCAGCCGGTCGCCGACCTCGCCCAGGAACGCCCGCAGAAACGGCAGGGCCTGGCGCTCGATGGCGGCGGAGGAGAGGCCGTCGGCCACCACCAGGGCCAGGTCCGTGGGCGGGGCGTCCAGCTTTTCCAGCCCGGCGGCGGACTCGGGGGCCAGGCGGCGGCCCAGGTCCGGGCGCAGCAGGTACTGCCTGCGGTCGGCCACGCGGCTGTGCAGTTCCACCGGGGTCAGCCCGATGCCCGCCAGGCTGTCCAGGAACCCCTTGACGTCCAGGGGCAGGTGCACGGCGTCGCGCGCCCGGGCGTGGTCGAGCTGGAAGGCGAGGTGCGCGGCCGTGGGCAGGCTGGTTCCGGCCCGGCCCAGGGCGATGCGCGCGTCGGTGAACGACTTGAGGCTGCGCCAGCCGTCCTCGTGCAGCGGGGAGCGGAATTCGGAAGCGGCGAGATCGCGTCTAGACATGGGGCAACTCCAGGGGCAGGTGGTCGGCGTCCAGGTCCAGCGGGAGCATGTCGCCGCCGAACAGGCGCATCTTCATCAGCCAGCTCTCGAACTCCGGGGCGGGCCGCAGCCCGAGCAGGCGGCGCAGGTAGAGCACGTCGTGGAAGGAGGTGCTTTGATAGTTGAGCATGATGTCGTCCGCGCCGGGCACGCCCATGACGAAGGCCACGCCCGCCGCGCCGAGCAGGGTCAGCAGGGAGTCCATGTCGTCCTGGTCCGCCTCGGCGTGGTTGGTGTAGCAGACGTCCACGCCCATGGGCAGGCCGAGCAGCTTGCCGCAGAACAGGTCCTCCAGCCCGGCCCGGATGATCTGCTTGCCGTCGTAGAGGTATTCCGGGCCGATGAACCCGACCACGGTGTTGACCAGGAGCGGCCGGAACTTGCGGGCCACGGCGTAGGCCCGGGCCTCGACGGTCTGCTGGTCCACGCCGTGGTGCGCCCCGGCGGACAGGGCCGATCCCTGGCCGGTCTCGAAATACATGACGTCGTGGCCCACGACGCCCCGGTTCAGCGAGAGCCCGGCGGACCTCCCCTCGGCCAGGACGTCCAGGTTGACGCCGAAGCTGCGGTTGACCGCCTCGGTGCCGCCGATGGACTGGAAGACCAGGTCCACGGGCGCGCCGCGCTCGATGGCCTTGATCGTCGTGGTCACGTGGGTCAGCACGCAGGTCTGGGCCGGAATCCCGTAGCGCTCGCGGATGTCGTCGAGCATGACCAGCAGGCTGGTCACGGCGCTCAGGTTGTCCGTGGCCGGGTTGATGCCGATGCAGGCGTCGCCGGAACCGTAGGCCAGGCCGTCGATGACCGAGCTGAGCACGCCCATGGGGTCGTCCGTGGGGTGGTTGGGCTGGAGCCGGGCCGAAAGCCTGCCGGGCAGGCCGACCGTGGTCCGGAAGGAAGAGATGTTGCTGATCTTGGCGGCGGTCAGGATCAGGTCCTGGTTGCGCATGATCTTGGACACGGCGGCGGCCATCTCGGGCATCAGCCCGCGCCCGAGCCGGGCCAGGACCTTGCCGTCGGCCGCGTCGGAGAGCAGCCACTCGCGGAACTGGCCCACGGTCAGCCCGGCCACGGGCGCGAACCCGTCCGGGTCGTGGGAATCGATGATCAGCCGGGTGATCTCGTCGCTCTCGTAGGGCACTAGCGGGTTTTCCAGGAAATCGGCAAGCGGCACGTCGGCCAGGATAATCTGGGCGGCGGCGCGCTCCTCGGCCGTGCGGGCGGCGATCCCGGCCAGTTCGTCGCCCGAGCGGCGGGGCGTGGCCCTGGCCATCAGGTCGCGCAGGTTGCGAAACGAGTAACGGCGGGGGCCGATGGAAAGACTGTACATGCTCCCGTCCTCAGAGTGCGGTTGGCGCGCCCGGGCCGCGCCGCCCGGCTAGCGGGACAGGGCGATCAGCACCAGGCCGATGAAGATGCAGACCGTGCCCACCCCTCGCTGCGGCGAGACGTTCTCGCCCAGGAAGGCCCGGCCGGCCAGCGCGGAGAGCAGGATGCTCACGTTGCGCCCGGCGGAGATGAGGGTCACGTTGCCGAACTGAAGGGCCACGATGATCAGCAGGTAGGACAGCGGGATGAAGACCGAGGCCAGGATCACGCTGCGCCGGTGGGACGCGAAGACCTCGCCCAGGGCGGCGAAGCGGAAGCGCCGAAGCGCCATCCAGGCCGTGATGCCGATGGTCTGGAACACGGTGCAGACCAGCAGGTAGTCCATGGGCCGGGGCGCTCCCATGGAGGACATGACCTTGCGGTCGGTGATGATGTAGCCCGCCGTGGCCGCCGAGGTGAGCAGGCACAGGCCGAGCCCGGTGAGGCTGATCTTCCCGGCGGCGTTGCGTCCGGTCAGGCCGACCGCCAGCGCGCCCAGGGCGGCCAGTCCCACGCCCGCCCCCTGCGCGGCGCTCACCGAGTCGCCCACCAGGAACCCCGCCCCCGCCATGACCATGATCGGCGCGCCGCCACGGTTGACCGGATAGACCACCGAGAGGTCCACGGCCGAATAGGCCGCGAAGAGCAGGATGACGTAGGCCGTCTGGAAGCAGCCCGAGAGCGCGGCCCAGGCCAGCGTGCTCCCGGTCATGACCGCGCCCGGGTCCAGTTGCCAGCCCAGCGGCCAGACCAGGCACAGGAAGCAGACCGAGCCCACGGAGCTGAGCCAGGCGAAGGCCGCCTTGTCCGGGCTGGCCTTGGCCACGGAATTCCAGATGATGTGCAGCAGCGCCGATCCCAGGACCAGCGAGAAGACCAACGGCGTCATGGTGTGCCCCGATGGGCGCGCCCTCCCCCGCCGGACCGGCGGAAGCCATGGGCGCGCGCGTGATTGTCAGGTTGCTGAACACGGTTTCCGCCGCCGCGTCAACGGACATGTGCGCCACTGATCCGCTTCGCATGACACTCCCCCGCTACCGGCGCGACCAGGCGCTGGTGCGCTTCCTCAGGCCCGAGGTGACCACGCCGTAGAGCAGGCGCACGATCAGGTTGGCGGCGGCGATGAGCACGCACATGGCCAGGGCCGGGGCGGTGTCGCCCGCGTCGTCCATGTTGGCCACGGCGACCACGGCGATGGGCAGGTCGGCGGAGTACAGGAAGATGACCGCCGACAGCGTGGTCATGGACCGGACGAAGAAGTAGTAGCCGATCTCCAGGATGGCGGGCAGGCAGACCGGCGCCGTGACCCGGAAGAAGAGCCGGGTGAACGGCGCGGAGAGCGACTCGGACACGGACTCGAACTGGTAGTCGAGCTGCTTGAGCGCGGTGCTGGCCGTGAGGAAGCTGACCGTGTGGAAGTAGATCAGGTTGCTCAGGACCAGGATGGCCATGGTGCCGTAGAGGCTGGTCAGCGGATTGGGGATGAACAGCCCCGCCACGTCCCAGCCGGGCTTGTTGAAGAAGAAGATGTAGGCCAGGCCGATGACCAGGCCGGGCAGGGCCATGGGCAGCAGCGAAAGCTGGCTGCATATCTGCCGCATCTTGGGGAACTCGCGGAACTTCTCCAGCACGTAGGCCGAGAAGAAGGCGGTCATGCAGCCGAACACCGCCGTGTAGAGCGCCATGCGCAGGCTGTTCCAGAACGAGTCGTACCCGCCCCCGCCCATGGCCCCGAAGTCGTAGTGCCGCAGGCTCAAGCCGAGCTTGTAGGGCCAGACGTCCACCAGCGAGGCGTACACGCCCGTGGCCAGGTAGGTCAGGAACAGGCAGGAGATGAACGCGCAGTACAGGAAGGACACGGTGTCGCGCAGCTTGTTCGGCTCGGGCGCGTAGGGCACGGCCTTGGCCTCCACGGCCGATGTCTGGCGGCGCTGGATGATGTGGTTGGCCAGGAAGGCCAGCGCCGTGGGGATGAGCAGGATGACGCTGACCGTCGCGCCCATGAAGAAGTTCTGCTGGCCGATGACCTGCTTGTAGATGTCGGTGGCGAGCACGTTGTAGTTGCCGCCCACGACCTTGGGCGCGCCGAAGTCGGTGAAGCTGGAAATGAAGCAGACGAAGAACGCGCTGACCAGGCCGAACTTGACGCCCGGCAGGGTCACGGTCAGGAAGGTGCGCAGCCGCGACGCGCCCAGGGCCTCGGCCGCCTCGTAGAGCCGCGCGTCGGACATGGAAAGGGCCACCGACAGGATCAGGAAGACCGGCGGGAAGGCGTAGAGCGCCTCGGCGATGATGATGCCCGTGGCCCCGTAGAGCCCGATGTCCCAGCCCACGGGGAAGCCGAAGAAGGCGGTCAGGGTGCCGAAGAAGCCCTTGGTCACCAGCCCCTTCTTGCCGAAGAGGTAGATGAGGACGAGGCCGTGCATCAGCGTGGGCGCGAAGAGCGGCGACATGGCCAGGGCGCGGAAGACCTTCTTGCCCGGGATGCGCGTGCGCGACAGGCAGTAGGCGTAGGCGAACCCGAGCGGCAGGGCGAAGGCCACCGTGGTCAGCGAGACGAACAGGCTGTGCCCCAGCGAGCTGAAAAGCACGGGCTCGGAAAAGAAGCGGATGAAATTGGCCAGGCCGACGAAGTGCTCCTGCCTGTCGTAGAGGCTCTTGGACAGCAGGGTCCACAGCGGCAGGGCCACCAGGACGAAGAGCCAGACGCCGACCAGGCCGATGCACACGCCCTTGACCCAGCGTTCGGCCAGGACGCTGTTGACGGTTTCCCTGATGCCGCGCCCGGGGGAGATCGCTACCGTTTCCATGGCGTCCCCCTAGCGGTTGAAGACGTGGACGAGGTCCGGCGGGAAGAGCACCTGGACCGGAGCGGTCTCGCTCAGGTCCAGCCGCCCGGCCACGCGGGCCGACACGTCGGCGGTCAGCAGCGGGTACTCGTTCGGGACCTCGTCGAGGCGCAGGGTCAGCCGGTACAGCGGGCCGCGAAATTCCAGGGAATCGACGCGTCCGGTCAGGGTGTTGCGGCCCAGGCCGTTGTTTTGCGTGCCCGGGGCCTGGACCACCACGTCCTCGGGCCGGATGGCCATGACGCAGCCGTCGCGGTCGTTCCTCTTCCACGCGCCCTCGCCCACGGCCAGCGTCCTGTCGCCCACGCCGACCACCTCGCGGTCGCCCACGTCCAGGCCGGGCAGGAAGTTCATGGAACCGAGAAATGAGGCGGCAAAGGTGTTGACCGGCTGGTCGTACATCTCGCCGGGGGGCGCGTCCTGAATGATCTTGCCGTCCTTCATCAGCAGAATGCGGTCGGCCATGGTCAGCCCCTCTTCCTGGTCGTGGGTGACCATGATCGTGGTCACGCCCAGCTCGCGCTGCAGGCGCTTGATCTCGGTGCGCAGGTGGATGCGGACCTGGGCGTCCAGGGCGGACAGGGGCTCGTCCAGGAGCAGGATTTCGGGGGCCAGGGCCATGGCCCGGGCCAGGGCCACGCGCTGCTGCTGACCGCCGGAAAGCTGGGCCGGATACTTCTTCTCGATGCCGGGCAGGCCGACCAGTTCGAGCAGTTCGCGGACGCGCGCCTTGGCCTTGGCCCCGCGAATGCCCGCGCTGACCAGGCCGTAACCCACGTTCTGCCCGGCGTTCAGGTTCGGGAACAGGGCGTAGGACTGGAAGACGATGCCGACGCCCCGCTTGGACACCGGCTTGAGCGAGACGTCCTCGCCCGCGATGAAGACGCGGCCGTCGTGGTCGGCCTCCAGCCCGGCGACGATGCGCAGGGCCGTGGTCTTGCCGCAGCCGCTGGGGCCGAGCAGGCAGAGCATCTCGCCCTTGGCCGCGCTGAAGTCGATGCTGTCCAGGGCGACGAAGTCGCCGTACCGCTTGGTGATGCCCAACATGCTCAGATGAGGGGTGTTCTTCGAGTGGGAATGGGGTGCCATGTCGGTCGTCTCCGGAAATATTGGGCGCGGGGAGCCGCTCCCCGCGCCATGGGGAATCCGCTATTCGTTCAACAGGTTATTTCTTGGGCTCGCTCTTGGCGCCGTAGCGCTTTTCCCACTTTGCCAGGACGGCGGCGCGCATCTTGGAGGCCTTGGCCACGTCCATGTCGATGAGCTGCTTGACCGGGTCGGCCGGGTAGCCCTCGGGAATCCGGAAGCCGGGAACGTCGGGCACGGACAGGATGGAGTAGTTGGCCGCGTAGCCCTTCATGGCGTCCATGGAGATGGCCCAGTCGAGGAAGATTTTGGCTTCGGGCTTGATGTTCGGCTTGTGGATCAGCGCGTTGGCCTCGGTGTCCCAGCCGGAGCCCTCCTTGGGGAAGACCACGGTGATGGGCTCGCCCTTGCGCTGCTGGATGACGCCGCGGTAGCCGAAGGAGATGCCGATGGGGAATTCGCCCATGCCCGCCATCTTGCACGGCTTGGAGCCGGAATGGGTGTACATGGCGATGTTCTCGTGCAGTTTGTCCAGGTAGGCCCAGCCCTTGTCCTCGCCCATCAGGGAGAGGACGCCCGCCACGGTCAGGTAGCCGGTGCCCGAGGAAGCGGGGTTGGGCATGACCAGCTTGCCCTTGTACTCGGGCTTGATCAGGTCGGCGTAGGAGGCGGGCATGGGCAGGTTCTGGTCCTTGATCTCGTAGTCGTTGACGCAGATGCCGGTCTCGAAGACGTTGTTGGCGACCCAGGTCGGCGGGGTCTTGGCGTCCTTGAACTTGGGCAGGACCTTGTCCACGCCCTTGGGCGCGTAGGGTTCGAGCAGCCCGACGTCTTCCAGGGCGATCAGGCCGAGGCCCGAGGTGCCCCAGACCACGTCGGCCTTGGGCGCGTCCTTTTCGGCCAGGAGCTTGGCGATGACGATGCCGGTGGAATCGCGGACGAATTTGACCTCGATGTCGGGATGGGCGGCCTTGAAGCTCTCCATGTAGACCGGGATCTGGTCGTCCTCCAGGGCCGTGTACACCAGGATTTCGGTGGCCAGGGCCGGAGTCGGCATCAGCGAGCAGACGAAGAACGCCGCGCACAGAAGGGTCATGAGTCGTTTTTTCATGGGTTCGCACCTTTTTAGAAAATGTGGTTGCGGCCGAAACCGCGAATGTCAGCCCGATCGCGGCGAAGCGCCCCCCGGAAAACCGGCCGCCCCGCTGTCGATCATGCCGATGGCCTGAACTCGACGGACCCGGGTTAGCCAAATCCATGCCGGAGTTCCGGACCGGTCGGGCAACGAATTTGCATGTCTGGTCAAACCTGCTGGTTTATTTGAATATAGTTTCGGCAAATACCCGGTTTCGTCACTGCGTAATCCGAGTTGACGCCTTTGCAGGCCTTCGGCTTTGTTGCATTTATGTAAATTTACTTCATTGTTCAAACAGGATCGCATGGCATTGTTTTCAATTTTGTTTATCAATAGCGATTATGACGAAAATCAGCCCGCCATGGAGCCCAACAGGCGAGAGCCGGGACGGGATGGCGGCCCCTCGCCTGCGATCCGACCGGAGCCGCCCGGCCCGACAGCCGTCCATGAAGCCAACCAGCAGCGGGTGCCGCCTTGAATATACTATTGCATAATTTCAGCATGTTAGTCCCTTCATGTCGCATGCGCCGACATCAGCCCTTCGCCCGTCCAAGGCGGATGCGCCGATCCCACGTGATCAGCGAATATGGCTGATTGTCACAATTCTGTAACAGATCGGTAACACTGGCCGCCTCGCCCTGCGGCACCTCCGGCAGAGAGGCTTCCGGCGAACGGCGCAGCCGGGTGCCATGCCCCACCTGAACCTCCAACAATCCTTGTTTGCATGCGATTCCTGACAGCCTGGATTTGGAACGCTAAAAAAGCATAATAGGAAGGCGCCTTTTCATCTTGACAACCGGTGGCGGACGACCTAGTTGGAAAAGGAAGGTACCTATTCAAATGAAAATCGGATACAACATCAAGGAGAGTACGTATGCGCTTCCATAGAGAACAGGAATACGCCGAAAGGCTGCGCCACGCTGGACATCACGGCGAAAATGGCGGGGGCTGCGGGCGCGCGGCCCGACACGACGAATGGGCGGGAGAAAGCCTGCCGTTGCACGCCGGGCTCGCCCGGGGGTCCCGCGCTTTTCCGGGGGAGGGAATGCAGGAACGCGGAAAAGGCCGCGGAGGCAAGCGAGGCCCGGGCAGGGGATCACGCGGCTGCGGCCAGGGAATCGGGGCGAGGTCCGGTCTCGGCCGCCACGGCGGCGGACGGGGGTTCGGCAGGGACGGCGGCGAGGGACGCTTCGGCCGGGGACCGGCCCCGGTGGAGCGGGAATCCCCTCGGCCGCGCCCTGACCGGACCGTTCCGGACAGGGAAACGGCGCGCCCCGAGTACGCCGGAAAATCGCTCCGCGACGGTTCCCGAAGCGCGGTGCCGACCGCCGGGAACTGCCCGCTGTGCGACAACCACTGTCCACTCGGCGCTCCCGGCTGCCCCAAGGGCGCGGCCTACGCCCGCTCCCTGTCCATCAAGGAGGATTGACCATGAACGACGAGTACCCGCCCGGCGGCGACGCCGGGCTGGCCCATCTCTTCCGCCGCACGTCGCGGCTCATGGCCCGGGCATACCATCGGCGTGACCACGCGAGCCACGCCCAGTCCAGCATCCTGTCCATCCTCCGGGAGGACGGCCCCATGAACCAGCGCGACCTGCTCGAACGGCTCGACGTCCGCTCCTCCTCCCTGAGCGAGGTCCTGGCCAAGCTGGAGGCGGGCGGGCTGGTTGCGCGCGAGCGCAACCCCGAGGACCGGCGCGGCCTGATCATCTCGATCACCCCCGAGGGGCGGAAGATGCTGGGCGACGAGCCGGACCGGGCCGGGGCCGACGGCTTCTTCGCCTGCCTGGACGACGCCGAAAAGGAACAGCTCAGGGGTATCCTGACCAAGATCGCCGCCACCCTGCGCGACGACCCCATGGCCGGGAACGACGGTTTCGGCATCGGCCCGCGCGGCCGGGGCAGGTTCGGGCGCGGCCCCGGACGCGACTTGGGCCGTGAGCCGGGACGCGGTTTCGGCAAGGGCCGGGGCCGCCGCTGACGCAATCCGCCGGGAGGAACGCCCTGGCGACGCCGGAGGACCGCCCCGCCCGGCCACCCTGACCGGGCCTACCGCGCGAAGACCTCGTCCAGCCAGTCGAAAAGCACCTGGCCGACCAAGGCCCGGTTCTCCATGACGCAGTGGTTGGTGGCCCCCTCGTCCGTGGGGGTGACGACCATGCGCTTGAGCGGGTTGGGGAAGCCGTCCATGGCCGCCTTCTGCTGCCGCCGGACCTCCTCGCTGCCGAACTCCCCCTGACCGACGATGATCAGCGCGGGCACGAAGACCTTGGCCGGGTCGAAGGTGTTGCCCCGGTTGGCCTCCACCAGCCCTGTGGGGTGCTTCACCCCGTAACGCCAGCAGATGTTCGAGACCACGGCGGCGTGGAACGGGCTCCAGGTCTTCATCTCGGCCTCGTCCGCCGTGGCTGCGGGCATGGTGGCGAACAGGGCATGGGCGTCCACCACCGCCGAATTCATGGCCACGGCCCGGATGCGCGGGTCGCGCTCGGCGGCCTGGGGCACGAAGAGCCCGCCGCCGCTGATGCCGTAGGCGGCCAGACGCGCCGGGTCCACCGCAGGCAGGGTCAGGGCGTAGTCCACCACCGCCTTCATCGGCACGCAGGTGTCGGTGCGGAAGGGCTGGCCGTAAAAGGGCAGGAGCCCCTGGCCGGGCAGGTCCACGGTCAGGAAGTTGTACCCTCGCTCCACGGCCTGGTCCGCAATGTAGAAATAGAGGTCCTCGATGAAGGTCTCGCCGCCGCCGACCATCAGCAGGGTCGGCGCGGGTCGGCCGTCCGCATGGGCCGGGCGGAAGTAGCCGGGCAGCACCGTGTTCTCGAAAGGGACCTCGAAATACGCGAGCGGGGGATCGAGCAGCGCACCGGCCATTTGCATCAGCCCTCGGCAGCGGTTGGCCCGGGCCGGGAAGCCGGGATCGTCCGGCGACATGGAGAGGATCGACACCCTGTAGTAATAGGCCGCGCGCAGGAACTGCTGCCGCGCGCTGACCGCGTGGTCCGCCTTGAGCGCCGCCGCCCCGCGCGCCTCCACGCGCCCGGCCAGGGCGTACCACTGGTTGCTCCAGGTCAGGGCATCGCCGTCCTTGATCCTCGAGGCCGCGTAGAACGCCTCGCCCGTGGCCGCGCCGCCGCTGACCGCCGCGCCGAGGATCAGGTTCCCGAAGTGGAAGTCCATGTCCCCGTCCTTGAAGAAGTAACGGTAGCTCGAAGCATGGGCGTCGAACGCCGCGCCATCTTCCGCCGCCATGGCCGGGGCGGCCAGAAGACAACCCAGAACCGCCGCCAACACCCATTTTCCGACAATCCGCATTGTGCCTCCTCAGGCTTTGATGGTCGCTCCCCTCCCATGTTGCACGGCAGGCAAGGGGCGGGACAAAGTCAAACCGCTCCGCCCTTCGGCTGGATGCGCCGGGTCCGGCCATAGTTTCACCCCCGGCCGGGCCGCACGGTCAGGCCGGGGCCTTGCCGGACCGGGCCAGCGCCTCCAAGGCCGCCTCGAAGGCCCGTGCCGTCTTTTCGGCCTGGACGCGCAAGGGGGTGGCGTCCTCGCCCGCCTTTGCCCGGATCAGGGCGAGCAGGGCCTCCTTGGCCGCCTTCTGACCGAACATCCGCTGCCGCCCGGTCAGGTTGATGGCCTGGCCATCGGAGTTCTGCACCGAGGTGATGACCACAGTTGCCGCGAACATGGCCGCGCCGATCAGCAGCAACAAAATGACGGACGTGGACAATTCCCAACACAATCTCATGATTTTCCTCCCCAAAAACAATCTTCCCGACGGCGGCTCTCGCCGTCGCGGGGCATGGTCCCTGGTATCAATGTACACCGCCAGCCAGGGACAAGCATTATTTTCCCGTCTCCCTCCGCCTCGTCCCGCACCGCCCGGGCGGCTTAACTTTTCGATCGATATCCGATAGGGACGGGAATACCGGCCGGAAGCGTCACGGACGCGCCGGCCGGACAAAAGGAGCCGCCATGCCCGTTG
>JAZHDH010000120.1:0-4758 GCA_036584335.1 Pseudodesulfovibrio sp.
GCTCAAGTCCTCGTCGGTGCTGCGCACCCTGGCCGCCTACCGGCTGATGGCGCAGCAGGTGGACTACCCGCTGCACATCGGCGTGACCGAGGCCGGGACCCTGGTGCGCGGCGCGGTCAAATCCGCCGTGGGGCTGGGCATTCTGCTGAACGAAGGCATCGGCGACACCCTGCGCGTGTCCCTGACCCACGACCCGGTGGCCGAGATCGGCGTGGCCTACGAGATTTTGCGCGCCCTGGGGCTTCGGGAGCGCGGGCCGGAGATCGTCTCCTGCCCCACCTGCGGCCGCACCGAGATCAACCTGATCTCCCTGGCCGAGCGAGTGGAGGAGGCGCTGCGGGGCGTGGACGAGGTCTTCACCGTGGCGGTCATGGGCTGCGTGGTCAACGGGCCGGGCGAGGCGCGCGAGGCGGACATCGGCATCGCCGGGGGGCGCGACCTGGGCATCATCTTCCGCAAGGGCCAGGTGGTGCGCAAGGTCCACGGCGACGAGAACCTGCTGCCCGAGTTCATGAAGGAAATAGAGAAATTTCTCGAAGAAAGGAGAGGTTGAAACATGCGTCTTTCCCGCTACTACATTCCCACCCTCAAGGAGGACCCGGCCGACGCCGAGGTCGTCTCCCACAAACTGCTGATGCGCGCGGGCATGATCCGCAAGCTGACCAGCGGCATCTACAACTACCTGCCGCTGGGCCTGCGCTCCATCAACAAGGTGGCGGCCATCGTGCGCGAGGAAATGGACCGCGCCGGGGCGCTCGAAGTCCTGCTGCCCACGGTCCAGCCCGCCGACCTGTGGCAGGAGACCGGACGCTGGGACTACTACGGCAAGGAGCTGCTGCGCTTCAAGGACCGCCATGACCGCGACTACTGTCTGGGACCCACCCACGAAGAGGTCATGACCGACCTGGTGCGCGGCGAGGTCAAGTCCTACAAGCAGCTGCCCCTCAACCTCTACCAGGTCCAGACCAAGTTTCGCGACGAGATCCGCCCGCGCTTCGGCCTGATGCGCGGCCGCGAGTTCATCATGAAGGACGCCTATTCCTTCGACAAGGACGAGGCCGGGGCCGAGCAGTCCTACTGGAACATGTTCGAGGCGTACAAGAAGGCGTTTTCGCGCATCGGCCTGCGCTTCAAGCCGGTCCAGGCCGACTCCGGGGCCATCGGAGGTGATTTCTCCCATGAATTCATGGTCCTGGCCGAGACCGGCGAGGACACCATCGCCTCCTGCACGGCCTGCGAATACGCGGCCAACCTGGAGAAGGCCCGGGTCGTGGTGCCCGATGGCCCGGACATGACCGGGGCCGAGTGCCCGGCCATGGAGCAGGTGGCCACGCCCGGCGTCCACACCGTGGACGAGGTCTGCGCCTTCCTCGCCATCGCGCCGGACAAGCTGGTCAAGACCCTGCTCTTCGTGGTCGACGGCAAGCCCGTGGCCGCCCTGGTCCGCGGCGATCGCGAGGTCAACGACGCCAAGCTGCGCAACCTGGTCGGCGGCAACGAGATCGCCCTGGCCGACGAGGCCCTGGTCCGCAGGCTGACGAACGCCCCCGTGGGCTTCGCCGGTCCCGCCGGGCTGGACAAGGACGTGCCCGTCTACGCGGACAACGAACTGCGGACGGCCACGGATTGGGTGGCCGGAGCCAACGCGGCGGACGCCCACGTCAGGCACCTCTCCCTTGGCCGCGACTGCGCCGTGGAGCGCTATGCCGACCTGCGCGTGATCGAGCCCACGGACGCCTGCCCGGAGTGCGGCGCGCCCATCGAGTTCACCAAGGGCATCGAGGTCGGCCACGTCTTCAAGCTCGGGCTCAAGTATTCCGCCAAGATGGAAGCCACCTTCCTGGACGAGAACGGCAAGACCCAGCCCATGGTCATGGGCTGCTACGGCATCGGCGTGTCGCGCATCGTGGCCTCGGCCATCGAGCAGAACAACGACGGGAACGGCTGCTGCTTCCCGCCGTCCATCGCGCCCTTCGAGGTCTGCCTGATCTCGCTGGGCGGCAAGGACGAGGCCGTGGACGCCAAGGCGGAGGAGTTGTACGAAGTCGTCAAGGGGCAGGGCGTGGACGCCGCCTTTGACGACCGCAAGGAGCGTCCGGGCGTCAAGTTCGCCGAGGCGGACCTGATCGGCTACCCCATGCAGCTCGTGCTGGGCGGCAAGGGGATGCAAAGCGGCATCGTCGAGGCCAAGGACCGCAAGACCGGCGAGAAGACCGAGCTGCCGCTCGACGGCTTCGCCGAGGCCTTCGCCGCCTGGCGCAAGGACATCTGGTCGAAGTGGGGGCTGGCGCTGTAGCCGCATCCCGCAAGGGAATTGACGGATTTGAAGCGGCGCGCGCCCGGAAGGGTGCGCGCCGTTTTGCGTCGGGTGCTACCGATACCCGTCCAGGATGGCCTCCAGCCGGCCGTCCTGCTTCAGGGTTTCGAGCCCCCGGTCGAGCCGATCGATGAAGGGTTGCCAGTCGCCCTTGGGGCTGAAGACGAAACGGTACTGCGCGCTGCCGACGTTGCGCTTGTCCAGCCGGAACCGGGCAGGGTCGATGCCCGGGCTGTGGGTCAGCATCCACTGCGTTTCGGCGCGGTTGACCAGGGCGGCGTCCACCCGGTCCAACTCCAGCAGGTCGAACATGGCGAAGGGCGTGGCCACGTCCACGCGGGTGATCCTGCCCGGGCCGAAGTGGGGCTCGAACGCCGGGTAGACGAATCCCCGTATGGCGGCCACGGATTTGCCGTACAAGGCCCTGGGCGAAGTGTATTCCAAGGGGTGCGAGGCGGAATAAAGTAGCACGTCCTCGTTGGGCAGGAAGGGGACGGACCACCGGTACCTGCCGGGATTGGGGACCCATTCCCGGGCCTTGACGTGAACATCCACGGCGCCTTGGTTCAGCATCTCCCAGCCGCGCCGGTCGGGCAGAAATACGACCTGCACACGGTAGCCCATGGGTTCGGCCACGGCGCGGAGGACTTCGGCGAACACGCCGCCTTCGGGTCGGCCGGAATCTTTTGTGACGTAGGGGGGCCAGTCCGTGTCCGTGAGAAACAGGGTGATCCGCTTCGCCCCGTCGGCGCGGGCGCAGAGCGGGGCGCAGACGGAGCAGCTCAGTACGGCCAAAGCCAGAAGCAGGGAAATGGTGGCTGCATTCGCTTTCATGGCGGAGGACGTAACCGAAATCATCACCCCGGGATAGGATAACTTGATTGCATGCGTAAAAACATGGAAAAATCCCGGATTCCCAGGGCCGAAGCCCGCCATTTTCCCGAAGGGGTTAACGGTTGAACCTCCGAACCCCGTGTTGTACCATGCCCTGATCGGCCCAGAACAACCGCCGGAGGCCTCCCCCCTTGTCCGCCATTTTTACCGTTTCCGAGCTGACGCGCTCCGTGAAGAACCTCCTGGAGGCGGAGTTCCCGTTCGTCTGGGTGCGCGGCCAGGTGACCAACCTCTCGCGGCCCGCCAGCGGCCACGTCTATTTCACCCTCACCGACGGCGACGCCGCGCTCTCCGTGGTCTGGTTCAGGTCCGCCCAGTCTTCGGCCACACCCGTGGACCGGGGCGGGGAGCGGGTCAATCCGCTCACCGGCGAGATCGAGGAGGAGGGCGCGCCCCCAGCCCTGACCGGCGCGGGGCTGGAGGACGGCCAGGAGGTGCTCTGCGCCGGGCGGCTCAACGTCTACGAGCCGCGCGGCCAGTATCAGCTGGTGGCCGAGCTGGTTCAGGACCAGGGCGTGGGCGGGCTGGCCGTGGCCTTCGAGGCGCTCAAGCGCACGCTGGCGCAGAAGGGATATTTCGACGAGGAGCGCAAGCTCGCCCTGCCGCGCGACCCCCGGCGGGTGGCCGTGATCACCTCGCCCACGGGCGCGGCCATCCGCGACTTCCTGCGCATCGCCCAGACGCGCGGCACCGGCTCGGAAATCCGCATCTATCCCGCGCCCGTGCAGGGCGAGGCGGCCCCGGAGCGCATCGCGGCGGCCCTGGACCGGGCCGACGCCGACGGCTGGGCCGAGGTCGCCGTGCTGATCCGGGGCGGTGGGTCCCTGGAGGACCTGTGGGCCTTCAATACCGAGCCGGTGGCCGACGCCATCTTCCGGGCGCGGCTGCCCGTGGTCAGCGGCGTGGGCCACGAGCCCGACGTGACCATCGCCGACCTGGTGGCCGACCGTCGCGCGGCCACGCCGAGCCACGCGGCCCAGGAGCTGTGGCCTCGGCGCGAAACCCTGGCCCAGCGCGTGGACGTGCTGGAGCTGGCCATGACCCGCGCCTACTCCGGCTGGCTTTCGGGCAAGGCCGCCGCCTTCGACCACCTGCGCAAGGGGCTGGCCTGGCTTTCGCCCCTGCGCCGCCTGGAGCGCATGGAGGATGCTTTCGCCGCGCTGCTTACCCGGCTGGAGGATGCCGGGAACGATGTTTTTTTCAATAATCTCATGGAAGTGCGCACCTGCGTGGGCGGGCTGCAACGGGCTTTCGGCCCGCACCGGCTGGATGCGGCGGCGCGCGAGGCTGCCGTTCTGGGCCGTCGGCTCGGCCGCGCCTTCGGACCGGGCCGGGTGGAGGCTGGTCTGCTCGGGCGATGTCGTCGGGTTCAGCGGGGGTTTTGGCACTGACGGAGCCCAGAAGCGCCGAGGCACCGACCCAACCACTGCGTCGACAGCATGCGACGACCACCCGAACCGCGCAACCCGTTCAACGACTGAGCACACGTCGGTCATCCCACTGAGCCGGATAACGATGCGACACTCTACACTGTTTTTCTCCATCGG
>JAZHDH010000121.1:0-4752 GCA_036584335.1 Pseudodesulfovibrio sp.
TTTCTCTGCTTCGCCTTCGTCCACTACACCGGCGGCAGCCACTTCGCGGAAAAGGCGTTCTTCACCACCGCGGCCACGGCCGTCTTCCTGGCCACGGCCACGGAGGCGTCCCTCGCGGGCCGGTTGCTGAGCCTCGCGCCCGTCCGGTTCGTGGGCAACATTTCCTATTCCCTCTACCTCTGGCACTGGCCAGTCATTTTCATCTGGAACCTGCTCCTGCTCCGGTTCGACCTCCAGCCCTCGGGAGGCGGCAGGCTGGCCGTGGCGCTGGCGGCCGGGGTCCTGGCCACCCTGTCCTGGCGCTTCGTGGAGCGGCCGTTCCGGCGCAGGACCACCTGGAAGGCATGCCGCCCCCTGCTGGCCCCGGCCCTGCTGGTGCTGCTCCTGGCGGGCGCGGGCTACCACTGGTTCGGCGGCGACAAGACGGTCTACGCCCTGGACGAGGACGGACGCGCCGATTTCAGTTCCTTCCGGGACATCGAGCAGGGCCGCTATTTCCCCATGGGTCCCGCAGGCGAACCCGCCCGGTTCATCCTGCTGGGCGACAGCCACGCCCAGGCTATCAGCACCGCCCTGATGGAGCTCGCGGACGAATACCGCATCGCCGGAACGGCGGGCATGAAGGACGGCACCGGCCCGCTGCCCACCATCCGCCGCTCGCACAAGAAGGACAATCCCCCGTTCGCCCGGCGCTGGTTGCAGCACGTCCTCGACGGCACGGTCAAGGATGTGGTCATCATCGCCAAGTGGGACCGGTATTATTACACGGATCTGTGGGACTACCGCGGCGACCGTCCGGCGTGGAACGCCGAAACCGCCCGGCTGGAGATGCGGGACTACGTGCGCCGCCTCCTGGATTCGGGCCGCCGGGTGTGGATACTCGACGAGGTGCCCCATTTCGACAAGAACCCCATCGTCATGACCAAGCTGCTCGACAACACGCCCTACGCGGAACGGGTGGACGGCAGGGAAAAGACGCACTTCGCCAGCGACGCGCTGCGGGGCATGGACTCGCCCCGGCTGCACCTGCTGGACCCCTATCCGGTCCTGGCCCCCGGCGGCGTCCTGGAGTCGGTCCGGGACGGCGCCTTCCTCTACGCCGACACCAACCACGTCACCAGCGCGGGCGCCCGGGCGCTCAAGCCGTTGTTCCGCCCGCTGTTCGAGGCGCTGCGGCAGGAAGGACGGTAGCCCCTACCCGCCAAAACCCTTCATGGGCGGACGTCCACGCCCTCCCACAGGGCGACGTCGGCCGGACCGGCCGCCATGTCGGCCGTGGCCCGGCGCATGGCCGCCATGTGTGCGGAACCGGCGTGGGCTTCCAGATGGGCCGGGCTCTCCCATATTTCATAAAAGAAAAAGCGCAGGCCGTCGCCCGCGCGGTGCAGGTCGTAGCGCAGGCAGCCCGCCTCGCGGCGGACCTCGGCCACCACGGCCGCCAGCTCGCGCTCCAGGTCGGCTTCCCGCCCCTGCCGGGCCGTGATCACGGCCGAAACATACACCAGCGCCATCGCCTACTCCTTCGGGGCCGCGTCATGCGCCCCTGTCGCGTTCGTGTCCGGGCGGGAGTGGGGCCAGTGCGCGCCGATGGCCTCGGGAGCCGCGCTCCCGTCCGTGCGCGCGCCCGCCAGGAAGTGAAAATTCGCCGTCCGGGCATGCACGAGCGGCGTCAGGCACGCCAGAACCAGAATCAACCAGAAAAGCCATGCGGAACGTGTCACCATCCCCTCCCCCCAAATGCCTCTGCGCCGCCAATGTAACGCCTCGGCCGGGAGCCCACAACCACCGATGCCTGACCTTTTTCTCCGAAATTCGTAACCGCCGGGTCCCGGGATGCGATCATCCCCTTGTACCGGACTCTTCGGCCGCACTTCCGCCTCTGGGGAGAGGGGACTCGGCTGCTGTGTCCCGGGGTGCGATCCCGGAGGGTCCACGGTTCAAGGAGATTGGCTATGGAAATCAGTTCCGTCAGCGGAATGCAAGTGGGAATGAACCTGGGCGGCACACGCTCGTCCTCGTCCGTGGACTCCGAGGAATTCGCCGAAAAGATGTCGTCGAAATTCCTGGAGGAAAACGATGCGGACGGTGACGGGCAGGTCAGCGCCGACGAATTCTCCCTGGACAGCGACCTGTTCGACAGCATCGACGAAGACGGCGACGGCCTCCTATCGCAGGAAGAGCTTCGCCTCGACGCCAAGGCCAGAATGACCGAGATGCAGGCGAGCTTCGACTCCAAGGGAATGAACGGCGAAGCGCCGCCTTCGCCTCCTTCGGGAGGGGAAGGACAAAGCTCGTCCGGGGTCACGGAAGAGCAGGACAGCAGTGAGAGCGGTGAGAGCGGTGGCGACACCGGCCAGGCGGCAAGCGCATCCTCCAGCGATTCGACCGACAGCATCGACACCAACGGTGATGGCGTCATTTCGCAGGAAGAATTGATGGCTTACCTCCAGGCCACCATGGGCTCCATGGTGGCGGACTCCGCTACGGCGACCCAGTCGTCGGGCGCAAGCCAGCAGTTCATGGAACAGACCGGCGCCACGTCCGGGCTCTCTTCGGGGAGCCAGAACAGGGCGATCGATGCGTACGATTCGATGCAGCAATCCATGTTCGGGGAAAGTCAGGATGCATCGTTGTACACATACAGCCAGACGTTCCAGGAGAGCCTGAGCCTCACCGTCTGATCCTGCCGGGTCAACCTGCGGGGGCGTCTCCTATCAACGGCCCCGCACCCATGACGCGAGAAGGAGTCGATCTCCCAGGCCGCGCCCTCCCCAGGGGCGCGGCCGCCTGAACATGCCGACATCCCCTCTTGTCCGCCGCGCCCGATTGGGGCTAGGTTCGAGGGAGGACGTCAACGGATAAGGGAATCAATGGCCGGTCAACCGGACGACATGTCGATCATCGCCCGGATCACGGGCGGTGACGTGGACGCCTTCGGGCAGCTCCTCTTGCGGTATCAGGCGCCGGTGACCCACATTGTCGCCGCGCATGTACCCGGCGAGCACGTGGCCGAAGTGGCGCACGAGACGTTCATCCGGGCGTTCAAGGCCCTGCCGGGATACGCGCCGAAAGGCCCGTTCCTCAACTGGCTGACCACCATCGCCCTGCGCAGCTGCCACGACTTCTGGCGCGAGCGCTATCGGCGGCGGGAAGCCCCGGCAAGCGACCTGAGCGACGACGGCCAACGGTTCATGGAGGCCGCCCTGGCCGCCGACTCCCGGGAGGAGTTCGAGCGGCTGGCCCGGGCGCGCGAGGCCAAGGAGGTGCTCGCGCTGGTCCTGGACCATCTATCGCCCCTGGACCGGCTGGTGCTCACGCTGACCGGCCTGGAGGAGCGGTCCGTCAGGGAGGCTGCGGAAATGCTCGGCATCAGCGTGCCCAACGTCAAGATCAGGGCGCACCGGGCGCGGCGCAAGCTCAAGCATTTCCTGAAACGGTACGGCATCCAAGGAGGAGACCATGCGGCGTAAGGGGAGGGAGAGCATCCATCATTTGTTGCAGGCGGCCCACCGGGACCGGGAGACCCCGGCGCTGTCCGAAAGCTGGCGGGCGTCGGTCATGGCCGACGTGTCGCGCATCGGCCCGGCCGGGGCCGCAAGCGAGCTGGAGCGGCTCGCGCCCCGGTTCGCGCTCACGGCGGCCGCCGTCCTGCTCACCGCCGCCGTGGCGGGATCGTGGGCGCTGGGCACCCTGCCCGGCGACCTGACGGCGGCCTACTCCACCCGGGAACTTTCGGTAGTGAGCCAGTCGTGGTTCACACTCTAGGCAGGATCGTCATGCAACGCTGGAAGATATGGACCGCGTTTTTTACCGTGTTTGCAGCGGGCGTCATCGTCGGCGTGGCCGGACTGGGCCTGGTGCTGAAATTCCACCTGGTTCCGCCCGGCGACCCGGCGGAATTCCACCGGAAGATGCGTCGGCACATGGTCGAGGAATTCATGGAGACCGTCCGGCCCGATCCGAACAAGGCGGCCGTGATCCAGGCCGAGATCGAATCGGTGTTCGACCGGCTGGACGCGATGCGCGAGGAAGCCCGCCCGCGCATCGAGGCCATCCTCAAGGAGAGCAAGCTGAGGATCGAGGGCATGCTCACCCCGGAACAGGCCGACCGGTTCGAGCGGCTGATCCGGGAGAAGAAGCGCCCCGGCCTGCTCGGCCCGCCGCCTCCGCCGCCCCTGTAGGCTAGCGGCAGAACGGTGTATGGCCCGGAGTGGCGGCGGTCAGGTACCCAACGGCCCCGCCCATCCGGTCGGCGGGCAGCTTTGCGCCGTGCTTGATCATCCGGCTCACGGTGTCCGTCCACGCCTCCGGGCTCTTGGCCCCGAGGTTCTGGCAGATGCGCTTGGTGGAATGGCAGGCCGAACAGGTCCGCCCGATGGTCTCGCCCATGTCTCCGGCCATGGCCGCCACGGCAAGCGCGATCAGCATGGCCGTGATCCCCGAAACAATCCCTTTGCTCATGATCACCTCCCGGGCGACGCGCCGGGCCGCCCTGTTCCCATGCTATGGCAACCGGCGGGCAAAGTACACCCGCCCCCGTCCGGTTGTGCCGTACCGAGGGCAACAATCAGGTCCTTGTCCAGCCGGATCAAAACTGTTAGGTTCCGTACCCGTCGACCCGCCCGCTCCCGGCGGGGCGACGCTGCCGCCGGACCGGGAATTCATCGCCCATCCTCCGGCAACGCAGCGGCGCACAGGGACTGTTTTTTGAGAGCATGCGCCAGCCGCAAGGCGCAAGCGGACGGCGGGGCC
>JAZHDH010000122.1:0-22556 GCA_036584335.1 Pseudodesulfovibrio sp.
AAGTGGAACTTGTCGGCCATGCGCAGTTCGGCCATGCGCTCGACCATGCGCGGGAACATGTCGCCCGAACCGGCCATGGCGAAGCGCACGTCCGGGTTCTTGGCCAGGACCTTGGCCGCAGCCTCCACGAAGTAGTCCGGCCCCTTCTGGAAGGTGATGCGGCCCAGGAAGAGCACGAGCTTTTCGTGGAACGGCTTTTTGATGCGCATCTGGCCGATGCGCCGCTCCTTGGACACGGCGTTGTGCACCACCGAGACCTTGTCCGGGGAGATGTCGTAGCGCCGGACGATGGTGTCCTTGGTGAAGTGGCTGACCGCGATGATCCGGTCGGCCGCCTGGAAGCCCGCGCGCTCGATTTCGTAAACCTGCTGGTTGACGTGTTCGCCGCTGCGGTCGAACTCCAGGGCGTGGGCGTGGATGACCAGGGGCTTGCCCGACACGCGCTTGGCCTCCATGCCCGCAGGCGCGGTCATCCAGTCGTGGGCGTGGATGACGTCGAAGGGCTCGGTCATGGCCAGGTGCGCGCCCACCAGGCTGTAGCGGACGATCTCGGCCATCAGGTTGTCGCCGTAGCCGCCCGAGAAGTCGTTGGTCAGTTCGCCCATGATGTCCTGGGCGGTGACGGTTTCGGTCTTTTCCAGCAGGGAGCGGTATTGCTTGTCGGTCAGGTAGGGCCGCAGCGGGGAGAGGACCTCCAGCACGGAGACCCGTTCCTGCAACTCCAGGATTTCCGAGATGCCGACCTTGGCCCGGACGCGGTTGGCGCCGATCAGGGTCAGGTGCCTGGCCGCCTCGTCGGAATCGAGTCGGGGCAGGACGAAGAGGATGTCGGTCCCGAGATGGGCGAGTCCCTGCGTCAGCCCCAGGCAGGCGGTGCCGAGACCGCCGGAGATGTATGGCGGGAATTCCCACCCGAACATGAGTACACGCATGGCTATTTTTCGCCCAGTATCTTGTTGAGGCGGATGGCCTCGGCCACGGACCACGCCTGGGCGACGGCGCCCTTGGGCTGGTGCGGCGGGTTGCCCGTGTACAGCTCGGGCACGGAGGCGATGCCGAAGTTGTCCGGGAAGGTCCGGAGGATGGGATTGAAGTATTTGCGCAGGAACGCCTTGGCCCCGGCCCGGTCCTCGGCCTGCCGGAGCAGGGCCTCGCCGAAGTGCCCGGCCAGCCACGGCCAGACCATGCCCTGGTGGTAGGCCGAATCCCGCGAGTCGGCGTCGCCCCGGTAGAAGGGCGAGTAGCGCGGGTTGCGCGGGGAGAGGGTGCGCAGGCCGTACGGGGTCAGCAGGTGTGTCTGGACCACGCTGATCACGGCGCGCATCTGGTTGGTGTCGAGCATGGAGTGGGGCAGGGAGGCCGCGAAGATCTGGTTGGGCCGGATGGACCGGTCCTGCCCGTACTCATTGACCACGTCGCACAGGCCGTTTTCCTCCGTGTCCCAGAACCGCTTGACGAAGTTGGCGGCCAGCACGTCGGCCGCGCCCCTGGCCCGGTCGGCCAGGTCCGCGTCCTCGGGCCGGGCCAGTTCCAGGAAGCAGCGCAGGGCGTTGTACCACAGGGCGTTGATCTCCACGGCCGCGCCGTGGCGTGGCGTCACCGGGCGGCCGTAGGCCTGGGCGTCCATCCAGGTCAGCTGGGTGTACTGGTTGCCCGCATGGAGCAGGCCGTCGCCGTCCAGGCCGCACAGCGGCACCCGCCCTTCCAGGTGGGCGGCGACGATGCCGCGCATGGCCGGGTACAGCCTGTCCATGACGAACCGTTTCTTCCCCTTGGCCTTCAGGTATTCCTGCACGGCCCAGAAGAACCAGAGCGAGGCGTCCACCGAGTTGTAGGCCAGGTGGTCGGACGACTGGTCGAGATAGTTGGGCAAAAGCCCGTCGCGCTCCAGCCCTGCGTAGGCGGCCAGCACCTCTTCGCCGAACGCGGTGCGGCCGGAGTGGAAGGTCAGGCCGGGCAGGGCGATCATGGTGTCGCGCCCCCATTCGCCGAACCAGTGGTATCCGGCGATGACCGAGGCGAAGCCCGAGGCGTTGCGGATCAGGAACTGGTCCCCGAAATATTTGAGCCAGCGCACGGGCCGGACCCGGTCTTTGCAGGCGTCGAACAGGGTCTGCCGCCGGTCCAGCTCTTTCTTGCGCAGGCGCTCCAGGTTGCCGGGCCTGTCCACGGACGCGGCGAAGATCACCGGCTTGCCCTTTTGCAGCGGCAGCTCGAACACGCCGGGGGAGAACAGATCCTCCTGGTAGTCGAACCCTCGGGCGCGCTCAAGGAGGTATTCCACGTTGTAGATCCACTTCGGGCCGGGGAAGAACTCCGAGGTCCGGTTGGTGGCCATGTGGAGCGGGGGCATGCCCTCGTAGGGCTGGATCTTGCGGCCGTTCTTCTCGGGGTAGGATTTGGGCCGCAGGAACATGTTCTCGCGGGTCAGGGTGTGGATGTTGCGGTAGGCGAGCAGGGGGCGGATGCGCAGGGTCGGGAGGACGTTGCCCTCGACGATCTCGTAGCAGACCAGGACGGTGTTCTGGCCGTGCACGGCCAGGATCGACTCGCGGATGAGCACGTCGCCGATGCGGTAGGTCACGGCCGGGTTCAGCCCCTGCTCGAAGCATTCGACGAACTGGTGCCCGGTGGGGTGGTAGACCCCGGGGTACTTGTTGGTGGAGAGGTGGAACTCCTTGCCGTCATGGAGCAGCGAGGTTTCGAGCTTGGAGAGCAGGACGAACCTGCCCCTGGGGTTGTCGAGGGCGGCCACGAGCAGGCCGTGATACTTGCGGGTGTGGCAGTTGATGGCCGTACTCGATGCGTAGCCGCCGAGCCCGTTGGTGTCGAGCCACTCTTTTCGGGTAGCCACTTCGGTGTTGATGCATTCATCTCTGGGAATTCTGATCATGATTCACCGCCTGTGAGATGTAATGGTGTGAGGAAACGCGGGATACCCCTCTATGATTCTATAGATAATAAAAGGATGTCGCTGGCAAGGGAAAATTGCAAGGATTCCGTTATAATTGTGCAAAATTCAATCGCGAGTGTAATTAATCGGTTGCCGGATTTTCGTGTGGCGCACGGGGGTCGGCCTTGCTCCCGTTTGTGCGTTGCGTGCCACCTCCCGGTCCGCAATATGCGGCAGTGTGTATGGAATTTATTTTTTTCACGGTCTTGCCAACAGGCCGGAAAGGAACGATAAACAGGGGAAGGCGGCACTGAAACACCAGCAAGGAGAAGAACCATGTGCAAGAACTGCGGTTGCAATATCGGCAAGGACAAGAAGGTTCACCAGCACGCCCACGGCGTGGGAACGGACCATAAGCACGAGCATGAGCACGAGCACGCCCACGTGCACGAGCATACCCATGCGGACGGCGTCACCCACAGCCACGAGCACAGCCACGTGCACAGCCACGAGCATCTTCACGGGCACGAGCACGGGCCGGGCGAGGACCACTCCCACGGCCACGGCGCGCACAGCCACGACGACGCCCACGCCCACGACGGCGGGGACGGGCACGGCCACAGCCACGATTGACCGGCGCACGCCGACACTCTGAGGCCGCTCCACGGAGCGGCCTCAGGCTGCTGACAAAGGCCCGATTGCGTCGTTGCTTCAAAAAAGGCAAACCCTCGCGTATTGTATATACGCGTCGGTCTTGACTTTTTTTTCGCGCCTAGCACTCGAACCTTTCTCGGCAACCTGCCAGAGTGGGCTTTGTCAACACTCTGAGGCCGCTCCATGGAGCGGCCTTTCCTTTGGCCGCCTGTGCGCTGCGCCGGGCTACGCGACCGGGGTGGCGGCCACCCGTTCCTCCTGGGTCATCTTCGAGAGCCGGACGACCTCGTCCATGTCCAGTCCCAGCCCCTTGGCCACCCGGGTGCCGTAGTCCTCGTGGGTCAGGTAGAACAGGGCGCACTGGCGCAACTGGATGGGCCTGGGCACGCTCTGCATGCTGCCCACGATGTTGCCGACCAGGTTCGCGCGGTCCTGCTCGGTCATGACCTTGCGGTAGAGGGCGCCCGGCTGGACGAAGTCGTCGTTGGGGTGGGCGTATTCGTGGCGGCCGCCCGCGCCCGCAAGCGGGATGTCCGGCTCGTTGAACAGGGTGTCCGGAGCCGGGCCGCCGAAACTGTTGGGCCAGTAATTGGGTCCGCCGCCGCCGTTGCGGTCCGTGCGCATGGCGCCGTCGCGCTGGTAGCTCATCTCCGGCGCGTTCCGGGCCTGGTTGACCGGGATCAGGTGGTAGTTCGGCCCCAGCCGGTGCAGGTGGGTGTCGTGGTAGGAGAAGAGGCGGCCCTGGAGCATCTTGTCCGGCGAGACGCCGATGCCGGGCACCAGATTGCTCGGGTTGAAGGCGGCCTGCTCGACCTCGGCGAAGTAGTTCTCCGGGTTGCGGTCGAGCACCAGCCTGCCCACGGTGACGGGCGGGACCTCGCCGTGCGGCCAGACCTTGGTGATGTCGAAGATGTCCCACTTGAAGTCCTCGGCCTGCTCCGGGGTCAGGATCTGCATCTCCAGGGTCCAGGACGGAAACTCGCCGCGCGCGATGGCGTCGTGCAGGTCGCGGGTGGCGTGGTCCGGGTCCCTGCCGCACAGGGCGGCGGCCTCGGTGCCGGTCAGATTCTTGATCCCCTGGTCGGTCTTGAAGTGGTACTGGACCCAGAAGTAGTCGCCCTTGGCGTTGTACCATTTGTAGGTGTGGCTGGAGTAGCCGTTCATGTGGCGGAAGGTGGCCGGGGTGCCCCGGTCCGAGAAGAGGATGGTCACCTGGTGCATGGATTCCGGGGTCAGGGACCAGAAGTCCCAGGCCATGGTCGGGCTCTTGAGGTTGGTGGCCGGGTCGCGTTTCTGGGTGTGGATGAAGTCCGGGAACTTGAGCGGGTCGCGGATGAAGAAGACCGGGGTGTTGTTGCCGGTCATGTCGTAGTTGCCTTCCTCGGTGTAGAACTTGAGGGCGAAGCCGCGCGGGTCGCGCTCGGCGTCGGCGCTGCCCTTTTCGCCGCCCACGGTGGAGAAGCGGGCGAAGACGTCTGTCTTCTTGCCCACTTTCGAGAGGAAGGCGGCCCGGGTGTACCCGGTCACGTCGGCCGTGACCTCGAAATAGCCGTAGGCCCCGGCCCCCTTGGCGTGCACCACCCGCTCGGGGATGCGCTCGCGGTCGAAGTGGGCCAGTTTTTCGAGCAGGTGCACGTCCTGCATCAGCGCCGGGCCGCGCGGACCGGCGGTTGCGGTGTTCAGGTCGTTGCCAACAGGGCACCCGAAGGCGCCCGTCAACGTCTTCTTCTCTTTCGCCATGGTGGTTTCTCCCGCTTAAATGGTTGCCCGAGCCCGGAATGGGCGCGGTCTCCGATTGATGCTATTTAGTAATCATTGTCACAAACAACTCGATCTGGGAAGGCAAATCGGCATTTCCCCTGGTTTCGGGGCTCGCAACCAGTGTGGAATATTCCCGGGGCCGGAGGGAGTATTTTTTTTCATCGGAGGGGAGAAAATCGGGGCGATTTGTGCTAAAGGAACCCGAGAACCTCAGCGGAGGATTGTTGCATGCGCCTGAAAAAGAATTTGAAAATCGTTGCCTTGGCTGTGCTGGTCGGGCTGGTTGCGGTGTTTGCACGGGTGACTCCGGCTTCGGCCTCGGACCTGGAGCAGATCCGCGAGCGGGGGGAGTTGCGCCATCTCGGGGTTCCCTACGCCAACTTCGTCACCGGTCAGGGCGACGGCCTGAGCGTGGAGCTGATGCAGCGTTTCGCCGCCGACATCGGCGTGACGTACCGGTTCGTCGGGACCAACTGGGACGAGATCTTCGGCGATCTGACCGGCACGCGCGTCCGGCCCCGGGGGGATGACGTGGAGGTGCTGGGCCAGGCGGAAATCCGGGGCGACGTCATCGCCGACGGGCTGACCGACCTGACCTGGCGGCGCAAGATCATCGACTATTCCGATCCCACCTTCCCCACCCAGGTCTGGTGCATCGCCCGGGCCGACTTCCCGGCCATGCCCATCGTCTCCAGCGGCGACATAGGCAAGGACATCGTGGCGGTGAAGGCGTTGCTCAAGGGGCGTCGGGTGATGGGCAAGGACAACACCTGCCTGCAGCCGGACCTGTACGGCATCGATCGGACGGTGGGCGACATCATCAGCTTCCCGGGCACCCTCAACGACATCGCCCCGGCGATCATCAAGGGCGACGCGGACGTGGCCCTGCTGGACGTGCCGGATTCGCTGGTCGCCCTGGAGAAGTGGCCCGGCAAGATCAAGATTCTCGGCCCGGTTTCCGAGCCGCAGACCATGGGCGTGGGGTTCCGCAAGGGGTCGCCCGAACTGCGGGCGGCGTTCAACGCGTTTTTCGCCCGGCTCAAGGCGAGCGGCGAATACCGGGAGATGGTGATGAAGTACTACCCCGCCGTGTTCGGCTACTACAAGTCGTTTTTCGAGGCGTCCTAGAACCGGGGCCTCGGGATTTCGGGACGGGAAGAAGGCGTGCTATACCGAAACGTGGCCGTTACCGGCGTGGTCGTCCTCCTGGCGGCGCTGCTCATGTTCATCGTCTGGGGGAACTACAGCGCCCAGGTCGGGTTGCGGCAGGCGTCCATGGGGCGATTCTCCGACTACGCGGCCCGGCAGGCGGCCTCGCTGGGCCATTTCCTGTCGGACCGGATGAACGACCTGGATGACCTCTCCACCAGCCGGGAGCTCCAGGCCTATTACGAGAACAAGGCCCTGGGCATGTCCCGGGAGTACGGCCTGTGGGTGAGCCAGGTGGCCATTTCCGAGCTGCTTGGTCGGTTCGTGCGCCGCAAGACGATGGACGGTGGGCGGGTATACCGGCGCATCGCCTACCTGGACGATACCGGTCACCTGCTGGCCGACGACCAGGGCGTGCCCGACAGCCCGGAGTGCTGCCCGGAACGCGTGCCCGCCAATCTCGACGAGGTCCGGACAAGCGTTCGGTTCGTGGACGAGGGCGGCGGACGGCAGCTGGTCCTGTTCCTGCCCTACCTGCACAAAGGCGTCCGCACCGGCATCCTGATGGCCTGGCTCAACACCGACGCGGTCCTGTCTTCGATCATGGAGGATTTCAACCAGGCCCATGACCGCTGGTTCAACTATGTGCAATACGGAACGTCCCTGTATTGTCCCATGCACACGGTCCCGGTTTCGCTGGAACGTCTGGTGGCCACGGGCTGGCCGCCCGAGGCGGGCGTGGTGGTGGACCACCGCCTGGCGACGGAGGCCAATGGCGAAGTCGACTTCCTGGCTGTTCGTTCCCCGGTGGACGGTTCGGATTTCAGCCTGCTGACCCTGGCCCCCCGGGCGCAGCTCCTCGGGACCGTTTCGCCCGGCAGACTGCTGTTTTATACCGTGCTCATCGGCGCCTTGCTGCTGGGCGGCGGCGGGGCGATCCTCTGGTTCAGCGCCCGGAACCTGATGCTGGGCGCACAGGTGAAGGAGGCCGCGCGCCAGGCCCGGATCGTGGAGGACAAGAACCGCCAGCTGGAGGCGGAGATAGGAGCGCGCACGGCGGCGGAAACGGCCCTGCACGAGGCCAACGAAGACCTGGAGGAGCGGGTGCGCCAGCGCACCGGCGACCTGGAGGAGCGCACCCTGGCCCTGAGCCGGGAGGTGGCCGAGCGGCGCGAGGCCGAGTCGGCCATGCGCTTCATCTTCAACAACACCCACGACGCCATCTTCATCCACGGCCTGGACGGTTCCATCATCGACGTCAACCAGCGCATGCTCGATATGTACCGCGTCGCCCGCGGCGAGGCGCTTTCGCTCTCCATTGCCGACGACTACTCCGGCCCCGAGGCCAGCCGGGAGTTTCTGGACGACTGCTGGCAACGGGTGGTGAACGGCGAGAACGTGGGCTTCGAATGGATTGCCCGGCGGCCGGGCGACGGCCATCTCTTCGACGTCCAGGTCTCGCTCAACCGCATCGAGATGGGCGGCCGGTCCGTGATCTTCGCCAACGTCCACGACATTTCCGAGGAAAAGCGGCGGCTGAGCGAGCAGCAGGAACACCAGGAGTTTCTGAACACCGTCTTCGAGGGCATCGGCGCGGCCATTTTCGTCTTCGACCCCGAGCGGGGCGAGACCGTGGACTGCAACGTGGTCGGTGAGCGGTTGCTTTCCCTCGGCCGGGAGGAGATTCTCCGCGCGTCGTGCGGGGTCATGGTCCGGTTTGCCGGGCAGAAGCAGCAGGACCTGCTCTGCCCCGAGTGGCACGACCGCAACGAGTACGGCGAAGGAATGCTCGTCCTGGCCGACGAGTCCACCATCCCGGTCTCGCTGCACACCTTCGAGATATTCATCGGCGGCAAGGCGCACCTGGTGCAGGTGGTCTTCAACATCGCCGAACGCAAGACCCTGGAGCGCAAGCTGAACATCGCCCAGAAGCTGGAGTCCCTCGGCCAGCTCGCGTCGGGCATCGCCCACGAGATCAACACGCCCATCCAGTACGTGGGCGACTCCGTGCGCTTCGTCAAGGACGCGCTGGAGGACCTCTTCCGGCTGGTGGAGCTGTACGCCGCCACCCTGGCGGGCGAAGACGGGAGCGAGGCCATCGAGGAACTGCGCGACGACATGGACTGGGATTTCGTGCACGAGGAGATGCCCAAGGCGTGCGACCGCGCCCTGGAGGGGGTGGGCCGCGTGGCCTCCATCGTCCTGGCCATGAAGAATTTCTCGCACCCCGGCGGGGAGGAGGCCAAGCTCGTGGACATCAATCGGGCCATCGAGAACACGGTCACGGTCACCCGCAACGAGTGGAAGTACGCGGCGGACCTCGAAGCCCGCCTCGATCCGGACATGCCGCTGGTCCATTGCTTTCCCGGCGGGTTGAACCAGGTGCTGCTGAACATCATCATCAACGCGGCCCACGCCATCGCGGGCAACGAGTCCACGGGCGAGAAGGGGTTGATCGCCGTGACCACGTCCTTTGACGGCGACTGGGCGGAAATCCGCGTCGCGGATTCGGGCTGCGGCATCCCGAAGGAAAACATGACCAAGATATTCGACCCGTTCTTCACCACCAAGGAGGTGGGCAAGGGCACGGGCCAGGGGCTGGCCATCGTTCACGACATCGTGGTCGAGAAGCACGGCGGGACCATCGACGTGGAGTCCGAGGTCGGCGTGGGCACGACCTTCATCGTCCGTCTGCCCATCGACGGCCCGGCGCAGTAGCCGTCATCCCGGCGGGCGGCGGGTGACATGGTCTTCGTATCCGCCTGTCGGGCTTTACACTTTTCCCTGGTTGCTGTACGACAATCCCATTCTTGTGCGAGAGCCGCGCCATCGGGGCGGGCCACTGTCCACTGCCGAAGACTCGAGAGGAGATTGTCGATGCACGCCCGATTCCTGCTGCTGTTGCTGTTTCTTTCACTGGCCGGTTGCAACGCCGTATCGTCCGGTTCCGGCGCCCGGTCCGTGGCTGCGGACGAGCCGCCTGCCGCGCAGGCCCCGGGTCCGGCGGAACATCCGTTCCTGCCCTATGCGAAGAAGAACCTGGCCGGTGAGGTGGTGCACGAATCGAGAGGGCTGCTGGTCGTGTCCTACAGCAAGGAGGCCGGATTTATCTTCGGATCGGACTCCCTGAAGGCGCAGGACAGGGAGAGCCTGCACATTCTCGAGAACTACGCCGCAGCCCATCCGGGATCGGGCAAGTGCGTGCGGCTGGAGGAAGAGCAGTGCCAAAGAGGGACCATGGGCAAGGACCGGTACACACCGGACCCTGCCGTGATGGCTTCGGTCGTACCCGCAACGTTTCAGGACAACGCCAGGATTCGTGATGGCGCGTACGTCTATCGCCTGGGGGACGACGTTGCGTATGTCTATTCGATCAAGGTCCGTTGGAAAAACGCGTCCGAGGTGGCCGGGCTGAATTACATGGCCTATGTCATCGACCTCGGCGTTTTTCCTGACTTCGCCAAGCGCATGGAGGCCGACCTGGAGAGCAAGCGGCAGATGGGCTTGCGGGCGTGCGAAGAAGCCGACCGGGCTCTCATCGAAAGCCGGAAGGCGCAGGAGAAGGCCGATGCGGCCCGGGAGGCGAAAAGGCGGCAGCGGCTCGAGGCCGTCCGGGAATACAACCGGGCTCATTTCAGCGAGGACAAGCTGCTTTCGGATTTTCTGACCAGCGAGATCAAATCTCCTTACAAGTTCATGGGCATCATTTCGCGGAAGGATACGGCCCGGTACCGGGCCGAGCTGACGGTCTCCATCGAGGAGTCCCAACTGGTCGGCTTCCGCTATGACCGGATGATAAAGATGGAGCTGCCCGTTTCCCAGTCCCTGATCCATCAGTACCTGATTCGGGTGGGGCTGGACGGGAAGGGCGATCTGCAGGTGTTCGAGCAGGTTCCGTTGAACTGACCGGAACGGCGAAGCCGCCGCCGAACTCCACGGTCATGGGCACGACCTCCGTCGTCCGTCTGCCCATCGACGGTCCGGCGCAGTAGCCCCTAGCTGTCCAGCGAACTGATGAGGCTCTCGACCATCGAGGCCTGGTTCTCGTAGGTGCTGAGCAGGGCTTCCAGGGCCGCGTACTTGCGGGTCAGCGACGTCTCCAGCGCGTCCAGGCGCGCCTCTTCGCTGTATATCTGGTTGTCCAGGCTGGTCTGGGTCTCCTCGTAGTGTTCGATGAGGATGGTCAGAGTCCCGGATTCGCCGTCGGTGATGTCGTCCAGGGCGTCGGACAGGGTGCCGATGATGCCCTGCTTGACCCGGGCCGTGCCGGTGTAGTCGCCGTCGGTCTGGTCGGTGACCGAGATGTACAGACCCTTGGCCGAAGATCCGGCGCCGGTGATGTTCCAGCCGCTGACCAGCGCGTCCTCGCCGTCGATGGTCGCCGAGACGATCGCCCCGTTTTCGATGGTGTACGCCACTTCGTGTTCCCCGGCCGGGGTCACGGTGTCGATGACAGAGACCACCTGGAAGGACTCGCTGTCCGATTCTCCCTCGCCCCGCGCGGCGAACAGCGCCGCCACGGCCGCCGGATCATCTTCCAGGGCCTCCTCCAGCTCGTCCTCGTCGAGCAGGATCTGGCCGTAGGTGTCGGACCCCTCGTCCGTGTCCGTGGAGAAGCCGATCTGGGACAGGGCGTTGAAGTAGTCGCCCCCCTCGTCCTCGTCGTAGGTGGTGAACCCCAGGGCCGAGGACGAGATGATCGACTTGATCTGGTTGTACATCATGTCCAGGGTGGAGCTGTTGACGGTGTACTCCGTCGCTTCCCCGTCCTCGTCCTCGGTCACCCGCCCGGTGAGCAGCTGGATGTCCAGGATGATCTGGTTCAGGTTCTCCACGAAGGTGGTGATGGTGTCGTACATTTCCTCGGTGTCGTATTCGACGGAGATGCGCACGCCGTCCTCGTCCGTGGTCTCCTTGAGGTCGAAGGTCAGGCCGTCCACCACGTCGTCGATGGAGTTGGAGTCGCGCTCGATCCAGCTGTCCGCGTCGGCCGGGAACCCGTCCACCTTGATCTGGGCGTTCTGCGCCGGCTGGGTGTTGGTGAAGGAGCTGGCGCTCATGCCGTCGAGCTTCCCGGCGTCGACGATGGTCAGCGCGTTGTCCGAGCCCATGTCCGCGCTTTCCAGCACGAAATAGTAGTTTTCGCCGTCGTGGATCAGGTCGGCTTCGAACTTGTCGCGGGCGTTCACGCTGCCGTTGATGGTGGAAACCAGCCCTTCCAGGGTGGTCCCGGCGGCGACGTCGATGCTGATGGTCTCGCCCTGGTATTCCACCTGCAGCGTGGTCGCTTCGGTGGTCACCACGGTATCCTCTGCGGCGTAGCCCGAGTCCGTGACCCAGATGTCGGACTGGGCCAGCTGGTTGACCACGATGGAGTGGATGCCGATGTCGGCCTCGCCCGTGGCCGTGCATTCCACCTCGTCGTCGCTGCTGGTGGCGGACATGGAATAGAATTCGTCCAGTTCGTCCATGTCGTCCAGGACTTCGTTGAAGTCTTCGATCTCCTCGTCCAGCTGCTCCAGCAGGTCGATGACGTATTCGGTCTCCTCGGCCTGCTCCTCGTAATTCTCCAGCTTGAAGCTCTCCGAATCGATGATGGCGTCGATGATCTCCCCGAAGTCGGTCCCGTTGCCCAGGCCCGAGAAGGTGACCGAGCCGGAGGTGCTGACCGGCTCGTAGGCCGAAACATCGCTTGAAACCGAGGTGATGTATCCCATGACTGGCTCCTATATGTAATTGAGCAGGCTCATCTTCATGATGTCGGACGAGGAGGAGAGCACGGCCTCGTACACGTAGTTGGCCTGCTCCAGCTCGATGATGATTTGGGCGGCGTTCGCGTCCTCTATGGAGCTGATGTTGTTGGTGGTCAGGGTCGAGATGGCGGACAGGGAGTCCCCGACGTAGGTGGCCTTGTTCTCTCTCGCGCCGACGCTCGCGGCCCCGGTCTCCAGCGTGACCTGGGCGGCGTCCAGGCGTTCCAGGCAGTCGGCCACGCTGTCGTAGTCGCCCATCTCCAGGTAGGCGATGCAGTCGCTCAGGGTCTCGAAGAGGTTGGGTTCGTCGTAGGCCAGGCCCGTCGCCGCGTCCACGCCGCCGAAGATGTCGCTGCCCACCGAGGTCATGTCCACGTCGACGCTTTCGGAAATCGCCACGGACATGGCCTGGTCGCTGCCGCTGTAGAGCACGGCCTCGCGCACGTAGAACTGCGTGCCGGCCCCGTCGTCGTCGGCGGCGGTCACGGCCGTGCCTGCGGCGAATTCCACCTCGGCGTCGCCCACGCTGATGGTCGAGGCGTTCGAGGCCAGGGTGGCCGTGGTCCAGGTCTCGCCGAAGTCGGTGGAGTAGCTGTAGGTCAGCTCGTCCGTGCCGATGGCGCCGTCGCTGTCGAAACGCACGGCGATGGCCGTGTCCGCCTCGCCTGTCAGGGAGACGATGTCGCCCTGGGCCGGGGATTCGCCGGTCAGGGTCACGCCCAGGCCCATTGCATAGGGGGGCTCCCCGGTGTCGTCCCCGGCGAAGAGGTAGTCCGATCCCGACTTGGTGTTGGCGATGGAGATCAGGCTTTCCAGGTAGCCCTCCATCTCGATGGCCATCATCTGGAGCTGCTCTGTGGTGTAGGTCTCCGTGGCTCCTTGCTCGGCCACCTCCAGGGCGGCGGTGATTTTTTCGCTGGCGAGGAGCAGCACGTCGTCGGCCGTGCCGAGGTAGGTGTTGCAGGTCGCGCAGTTGTCGGCATAGCCGCTCAGGGTTTCGTTGTACGCCCGCAGTTCGACGATTTTGCCCATGCCCGCGGGATCGTCCGACGGGCGGTTGATCCGTTTTTGCGAGGTGTTCATGGCGTTGAGCTGGGCCACGTCGCTCAGCGAGGAGTTGATCTGGTTGAGCGACTGGGAATAGATCTGGGAGGTGCTGATGCGCATGGGGTGCCTCCTTGGCTAGACCATGTCCAGGATGGTCTCGAACATGGTGCGGCCCACGGTGATGATCTCCGCCGCCGCCTGGTACGCCTGCTGGTACTTGGTCAGGTCGATGAGCTCCTCGTCCACGTTGACCTCGCTGGCCGAGGCCTGCTGGTTGTAGAAATAGTCGGCGGAGGTTTCGGCATAGAGCTGGCGGAGTTCCGCAGCGGAGGTCGCCGAACCCACCGAGGCGACCAGGGTGGCCAGGGCGTCGCTCAGGGACGAGGACGAGGAACCGCCCACGGTGACCTGGTCGTCGGACAGGGAGAAGATGGCCGAGGCCGTGTCGTTGTTGCCCGTGGCCACCAGGCCGTCGTCGCCCACGGCCCCCGCGTTGATGTGCGCGATATCCGAGGCCACGTATTCGTCCACGGCGATGTCGTCGGCCGTGGACCCGGTGAAGTAGGTGTTCAGCCCCAGGGCGGCCAGCAGGTTCGACGTGTCGCTGACGATTTCGAATTCCATGTCGGTGTCGGCCGAGAGCACGAGCTGGCCGTCCGCATTGATGGAGGCGGTCAGCCCGCCGCCGTTGCTGGAGAAGGTGGTGTTGATGCTGTCCGCCACATCGTTCAGGGAGTAGGAGGGGTCGATGGCGATGATCGCCGAGGTGGCCACGGTGCCGTCCGCGTTGTAGGTCTGGATTTCCAGCGACCCGGATTCGATCCGGTCGCCGTAGGCCAGCCCCGCGTTGCTCAGGGCGGCGGTGGCGTCGTCCACGGAGTAGCTGCCGGTGAGCGCGGTGTGGTGCTCGGCGCCCGCGCCTTGCGCGTGCAGGGTGTTCACCTCCCAGACGATGGCCTCGGCCAGGTCGTCCAGGTCGTCTTCCGTGGGGACCACGGTGTCGTCGCGCGCCAGGAAGAGGCCCGCCAGGCTGCCGCTGGCCGTGCGGCCGTCCACGGCATCGCCCGAGGCGTCGGTCATGGGCGTGATGTTCTGCAGGGAGCCGTCGGAGGACTGCCAGTACAGGCCGGACTTGGCCACGACGGTGTACCGGTCGCCCGTGGTGTGGTCGGCTGTGCCGCCCTCGAACCAGAGGGTCACTCCCTCGATCTCCACGGCCGAGTCCTCGTCCCCGGCGGTGTAGAGCCTGGTGTTGCCGTCATCGTCCTCCACCCAGGTGTCTCCGCCGTCCAGGGAGACCCGGAACTGGGCCGCGCCGTCCGCGCCGCCGGTGACGAATTCGATGAGGATTTCCTCGCTGGACGTGCCCGAATACTGGATCGACCCGTCGTAGTCCGAGTCGCGCAGCAGGGACTCGGTGGTCCTGGCCTGGCTGTAAACGAGTTCGTGGGTGCTGGTTCCATCGACCAAGGCGTATCCCTCCTCCGTCTGGATGTAGACTTCGCCGTTTTCCTTGTACTCGACGTCCACGCCGATCAGTGAATCCAGCTCCCGGATGAGCAGGTCGCGCTGGGCGACGGATTCCTGGTCGTCGGGGTTGGCCACGATGGCCGCGTTGAGGTCCGCGATGTCGCCGATGATGTCGTTGGCGTCCCCGACCTGCTCCCGGATCTCGTCGTTGATCGTGGCCTCGACCTCGCCCAGTTGCTCGGCGGCGGTGTTCAGGGCGTATGCCAGGGTCTCGCTGACGCTCAGGAGCTCGGTCCGCGCCGCATCGGAGTCCGGGTCCGTGACCAGGCCGTTCCAGGCGTCGAAGAACTCGCTGAGGATGGTGGAGAGTCCGCTGTCCTCGTCGGTCGGATTGAGCAGTTCGTCGAGTTGGGACAGGTATTCGTAGGCCGCGCTTTCCTTGGCCAGATCGGCGGAGGCGTCGAGGTACTGGGCCTCGATGAAGGCGTCGAGCGTGGACTGGATGGAGGTGACGGTGGCGCCGGTCCCGATGTTCAGGCCGTAGAGCGAGATCGAGTCCGTGGATTCGTAGGTCGTTACGGTCTTCTGATACCCCTCGGTGTCGGCGTTCGCGATGTTGTTCGCCGCGTTGTTGATGGATACCTGCGCGTTTTGCAGCGCGCCGGATCCTATGGAGTAGAGGTTCGTGAGCATCGGAGTCTCTCCCGTCGGTTGGGCGTTAGCGCTTCATGCCGATGGCGGTGGTGAGCAGCGTGTCGCACGTGGTGATCACCTTGGAGTCCGCCTGGTAGGCCGCCTGGAGGATGATCAGGTTGGTCAGCTCCGTGGCGGTGTCCACGTTGGACTGCTCCAGGGCGTTGGCCACGATGGTGCCGAATCCGGCGGACCCGGCCGTGCCGATGATCGCCTGGCCCGACTCGGTGGTGGCCGAGTAGAGGTTGCTGCCCTCGAAGTTGAGCCCCTGGAGGTTGGTGAAGTCGGCCACGGCGAAGGTGAAGAGATCCACGGTCTGGCCGTTGGTGTAGGAGCCGGAGAGCACGCCGTTCTCGTCGATGGACACGTCCACCAGGGTGCCCGGGGCGTAGCCGTCCTGGAGCAGGTTGTAGGTGGCCGAGGAATCGCTGTAGCTGGTGGTGGCCGTGGTGCCCAGGACCGAGTTGTTGAAGCTGGGCAGGTCGTCCGGGTCGTTGGTCGCCAGGTCGGCCAGGGTGTTGATGGCGCTCGGATTGTCCCAGCCCGATCCGGTGGAGAAGTCGGTGTTGGTCAGGCCGAGGTTGATGCCGATTTCCTGGTCCTCCGCCGAGCCGGTGAAGTTGGCGCTGAGCAGCGGGCTGCCCTCGGAGTCGAAGTCGGCCAAGGTCCAGTTGGACATGTCCATGGGGTCGCCGGTGCCCGCGTTGCTCAGGGTGAAGGCCGTGGTCGAGACGATCTGGCCCGAGGTGTCGAAGGTGATGGTCCCGGCCATGAGCAGACCGGCGCCGCTGGTGGTGTTCAGGTCCGTGCCGTTGTAGGTCCGCTCGTCCTCGGAGGCGTCGCAGGTGACGATGTATTCCCAGACGATGGAGCCGTCGTCCGTGGTCACCTGGTCGAAGTAGACGGTCAGGTCGTGGGCCGAGCCGTTCTCGTCGTATACGGTGATGCTGGTCGAGTAGGCGTAGAGGGAGTCGCCGATGGGCGGGTCCTGGGTGCCGTCGTAGTAGGCGAAGAGCGCGGTGTACGGGTTGGTGGCGGATGTGGCGTTGTCCGTGGAGGTGGAGTCGAGGTTCAGGTACAGGGAGACCTCGGTGGTGGCGCTGGGGGGCGACTGGGACTGGTCGAGCTGGATGTCGGTCAGGGTGCCGGAGATGGAGCCGTTCTCCATGGCCCAGCCCTGGACGCGGTCGCCGTGGGAATCGACCAGGTAGCCTTCGGTGTCGAAGGAGAAGTTGCCCGCGCGGGTGTAATAGGTGTCGCCGGTGTCGGGGTCGATGACGATGAAGAAGCCGTCGCCGTTGAGGGCCACGTCGGTGACCGAACTGGTGGATTCGTAGGCGCCCTGGGAATAGTCGGTGTACACGGTGGCCACGGCCACGCCGTTGCCCACCTGGTCCGGGCTGCCGCCCGCGTACACGGTGGAGTAGAACACGTCCTCGAACTGGATGGACGAGCTCTTGTAGGCGGTGGTCGTGCTGTTGGCCAGGTTGTTGCTGACCACCGAAGTGGCCGCGCTTTGGGCCTGGAGCCCGGAGATGCCGGTGTACATGGAGCCGGTGATACTCATGATGATACTCCTTTATGCAGGTGATCAGTTGGTTGCGTAGGTGACGTCGTCCATGTTGACCGTCCGTCCGTCGGAAAGGACCAGGACGATGCCGTCGTCGGTGGTCTGGATGCCGGTGACGGTGCCCGTGGTGGTCGTGGTGACGTCGATCTCGTCGCCGTCGCTGTCCGTGGCCGTGAAAAGGACGATGTAGGTTCCGTCGTCCACGGTTTCCCCGTCGCTGTCCGTGCCGTCCCAGACGTAGGAGTGGCTGCCCGCCTCCACCTCGCCCAGGTCCACGGTGTTCACTATGGTTCCGCTCGAGTCGTAGATGTTGGCGGTCAGGGAGGCGGCGTCCTCCTCCAGCTCCAGGTAAACGGCGGAGGCTTCGCCGTCGGACACGCTTGCGGTGTAGCCGGTGGCCTCGACCTCCATGCCCAGGTAGTCCAGGCCGTTGGTGGCGGTGACGGAGGCCAGGGCCTCGGTCAGTTCGTCCATTTTTTCATTGATGTTGGTCAGTTCGTCGAGCTGGGAATACTGGGTCAGCTGGTTGACCATCTCCACGTTGTCCATGGGCTCGGTGGGGTCCTGGTATTCCAGTTCCGTGACCAGGAGCGTCAGGAAGTCCTCCGAGGTCAGCGTGGTGGAGGACGTGGTCGTGGTGGCCGTGTCCGTGGCCGACGACAGCAGCGAGTCGTAGTAGCTGGTGGTATCGACGGTACTCATGATGCGTTCCTCCGCGTTTCGGGGATTTCGGCATGGACGGGCGGCACGGCCTGGGCGCCGTAGTGGACGCGGAGCCGGGCCAGGGCCTGGAACTTGAGGCTGCGGACCGTCCGGGTCGAAATGCCGAGCTTGGCGGCGATTTCGCCGGTGGACAGCCCGTCCCTGAAGAGAAGGGTGATGATCTCGGTCTGGCGGTCGGTGAGCACCCCGGCGGGCAGGCTGAATGCGGGCGGCGTCTCCTCGCCGCATTCGGCGGCCTCCTCGTCCGAGAGGACGAACTCCATCCAGCGCATGTTCTTGCGGTAGTAGTCGATGGCGGTGGTGCGGCAGATGATGTTCAGCCAGGTGATGAACGAACTCTTTTCCTTCTTGTACTTCGATATGTAGTCGTACTTGAAGATCTTCATGGCCACCTCCTGATATATGTCGTCTATTTCAGAGGGGTGAAGACGGATGTTCTGGCTTCTGGTGAAGTCTGTTATGAGCTTGAATATCAATCTGGAGTACTTACTGAAAAGTTTTCTGTATGAAACTTCGCTATGCACTTCATTTATATCTACTGTGATGTTGCTCATATTTGCCTCCTGCGACGTATGAGCAATGTGGGTGCCATGCAATATTATCGATTATGAAAGTAATATTTTATTTTTGTATGGCTATATTGTTTGTGTATCTGTTTTGTTCATTCAGTATTGATGTATAAATGGCATAAATTTATAAAACTTGATGCGAATATGCATGGTTGAAAACGTTATTGGCGTGGTCGTGGGGAGCGGGGAGGGGAGGGGCCGGTGCAACGTTCGCGCGGCCGGGAGCGATTATACCGACAGGGCCGGTCCGGGATCGTCCGGACCGGCCCTTTTGGGAAGGACTCGCGCCTATCCGATGAGGGACAGGGCCATCTGCGGCAGCGAGTTGGCCTGCGAGAGCATGGCCACCGCCGACTGGGTGATGATCTGCTGCTTGGTGTACTCGGTCATTTCCGTGGCCACATCCACGTCGGAGATCTGGGATTCCGCGGCCTGGAGGTTTTCCGCCTGGATTTCCAGGTTGGAGATCGTGGCGGAGAGCCGGTTTTCCATGGCGCCGAGGTTGGCCCGGATCTTGTCCTTGGACACGATGGCCGAGTCCAGGGCCTCCAGGGCGGCCTGGGCCAGCGCCTGGGTGGAGACCGACGCGCCGACGCTGTCCGATCCGGCGCCGAGGCCGAGGCCCAGGGCGGAGGCGGTGCAGTTGTCGATGACCACGTCGTACTTGTCCTCGGCCGAGTCGTTGCCCGTGCCGAAGTGGACGGTGAGGCCGGTGCCGGACAGGTTGCCGTTGAGCAGGTAGATGCCGTTGAAGTCCGTGGCGTTGGCGATACGGGTGATTTCCGAGGCCATGGCCTGGTACTCGGAGTCGATGATCATCCGCTGATCGCTGGTGTACGTGCCGGTGGCGGCCTGCTCGGCCAGCTCCTTCATCCGGATCAGCTTCTCGTCGATGACCGAGAGGGCGCCGTCCGCCGTCTGGATCATGGAGATGCCGTCGTTGGCGTTGCGAACGCCCTGGTCGAGGGTTGAGATGTCCGAGCGCATCAGTTCGCGGACGGCGAGCCCTGCGGCGTCGTCCGACGAGGAGTTGATGCGCAGGCCCGAGGAGAGGCGTTCCGTGGACGTGCCGAGGGCGCTGTACGCGGTGTTGAGGTGGCGAGCGGCCGAGTTGGCCATAAGGTTGTTGTTGACTACCAGAGACATACTTTCCTCCTTGAAAGTTTGTGCATCCATGCGTGCCGGGTCCCCATGACCCGACGGTTGCCCATTTATACGGAGGAGAGGGGCGAAACGTTCACGGGGAAATTTTTTCCCGGAAAATTACTGCATAGCCAGTTTATGAACATGCAACGTATCTTTATGTTTCTTGATGTTATTTACATTTATTAACACAAAAGTTGTTTCAATTCTTATTCTGAACACCTATCTTTGGCATATGAGGAGTAAGCTTATGAATGAAATATTGCTGATCGACGACGACCCGGAACTCGGGGAACTTCTGGCCAAGTACCTCGGCGGCGAAGGATTCCGGCTCGATGTGGCCCATGACGGGGAGAGCGGGCTGAAGCGGGCGGAGGGACGGGAGTTCCAACTGATCCTGCTGGACGTCATGCTGCCCGACATGAGCGGGTTCAACGTCCTGTCCGCCCTGCGCGCGACGTCCACGGTGCCGGTGGTGATGCTTACCGGGCGGGGCGAGGAGATCGACCGCGTGGTCGGGCTGGAGATGGGCGCGGACGACTACGTGGCCAAGCCGTTCCCGCTGCGCGAACTGCTGGCCCGCATCCGCGCGGTGCTGCGGCGCTATTCCACCACCCCGGCCGACGACGCGGCGCTCAAGACGCGGCCCGCCAAGCGCAACATCGAGCTGGGCAGCGTGGTCATCAACCGGGGCGCGCGCTTCCTGAGCCTGGGCGAGCGCACGGTCCATCTGACCTCCACGGAATTCGACCTGGTGGAGCAGCTGGCCCTGAACGCGGGCAGCGTGGTCGAGCGCACGTCCCTGATGGAAAAGGCCCTGGGCCGGGGCGAGGATTTCGACGACTACGTGCTCAACGTGCACATGAGCAACCTGCGCAAGAAGCTCGGTGATTCGCTGGTGATCAAGACGATCCGGGGCCGAGGCTATCTGCTGGCCCAGCCGCAGGGCGGCGCGGCATGACCGACGGGGGGGGCATGGCGGTGCCCGGATGGCTGGCGGGTGCGCTGTGCGCGCTCTGCTGCCTCCTCTTTCCCCTGGCCGCCGCAGCCGGTTCCGATGCGAACGCCACGGACGGCGCGGACATCGAGGAACTGATGGAAGTTCCGGTGATTACGGCCTCGCGCCGCGCCGAGCCCCTGACCCAGGTGGCCGGGGCGGTGACCGTGCTCACCGAGGAGGACATCTTCCACTCCGGCGCGACCTCCCTGCCCGAACTGCTCCGGCTGGTGCCCGGCGTGCAGGTGTCCCAGATGGACACGGCCGCCTGGTCCGTGGGCATCCGTGGATTCAACGGCTGGCTGAACAGCAAGCACCTGGTCCTCGTGGACGGGCGGCCCATCACCTCGCCGACCACCACGGACGTGGACTGGGGCAAGATCGTGCCCGTGAGCATGGTCAAGCGCGTGGAGGTGGTGCGCGGCACCTGGACGCATCTTTGGGGCGCGGATTCCTTCACCGGAGTGATCAATATCATCACCAAGACCGCCGAGGAGACCCAGGGCGGCCAGAGCGTGACCCTGGCCGGGACCACCGGGGCGGAGCAACTGGTGCGCTACGGCGACGCCATGGGCGACAACGGCCACTACCGCGCCTACGTCGGCGGTTCATACCAGACGGGCAACTGGATCACCGGCGACGGGTCGGGCCAGGGATCGAAGGACTGGTGGCGCGAGCGGGCCGGGGTGCGCATGGACTGGGAGAACGCCTATACCGACGCCCTGTCCTTCCAGGGCGCGCTGGTGGCTTCGAGCATCAAGGACAACGCCTCGGGGGCGCAGCAGTTCTACGAGCCGCATACCCGGCGCAACTACAACGGCTACCTGCAATTCGTCTTCGACCGGGCCACGGGCCTGGACTCCGGCTTCAAGGTCCGGACCTCCTACACCCGAGACGCGGTCTCCGTGGCCGACCTGACCGGCGGCACCAACTCCCTGGACGCCGAGGTGGAGCAGGCCGTGGAGCAGTGGGGCCGCCACCGGCTGACGTGGGGCGCGGGCTCCCGCTATTTCTGGGACGACATCAAGAACGGCGACTTCGCCTCCATCGAGCCGCGCCAGCGCAGCACCCTGCTGACCAACGCGTTCCTCCAGGACAAGATCACCCTGGTGGACGACACCCTGTACTGCATCCTGGGCACCAAGTTCGACTACTTCGGCCGGGGCGACGTGGAATACCAGCCCACGGCCCGGCTGCTCTACACCCTCGATGATTCCGAATACTGGCTGGCCGTGTCGCGGGCGGTGCGCGCGGACAACATCTGGCTGCGCAGCGGCGGCTACATCTTCGACCATCACGGCGCGCGCTTCAGGGTCAGCCCCTCGTCCGACCTGACCACCGAAAAGCTCATCGCCTACGAGGCGGGCTATCGGCAGCGAATCTCGCCGGATCTGCGCTGGGACCTCTCGCTCTACACCAACCAGTACGACGAGCTGGCCATGCTCGAGCTGGACCCGGCGGCCAAGACCGCCACCCTGGTCAACGCCCTGTCCGGCACGGCCTATGGCCTGGATGCCCAGCTGAACTGGACCGTGACCCCCTGGCTGTCCCTGACGCCGTCGGTGGGCACGGTCTACCAGGACATCTACGGCCTGCGCTCGCCGCCTCAGGGGGATTCCGTGCCCGACCGGGGGCTGACCACCGAGTGGAAGACCCAGATCACGACCAAGCCGCTCAAGGATGTCGGGTTCGACGTGCTGGTCGGCTACCTGGACGGCCCGAGCGCCCAGGATTCCCATCCCGACTATCTGCTGCTGGAGACGCACGGCTCCTGGAAGGTCTCCGAGAGCCTGATGCTGGAACTCATCGCCCGGAATCTGGGGGGATCGCGCCGCCAATATTCCACATTGCGCGTCGGGCCGAGCGTCGACCTGCGGGTGACCTGGGACTTCTGATGGTGCACGCGCGCTTGTTGGCCGCATTGCTTTGCGCGGCGTTGCTCCTCCTGCCCGGACAGGCCCGGTCCGGGGACTCCCTTCCGGGCGCGGAGCCCGATCAGCTCGAAGCGCTTTTCGTGCAGCGGCTGGTGCGCTACGTGACCTGGCCCGGTGCGGCCGGTCCCGGCCCCGGCGGCCCGGTGGTGGTGGCCGCCACCGACGCCCGGCGGCTGCGCCCCTATTTCGCCGACCTGCCC
>JAZHDH010000123.1:0-4738 GCA_036584335.1 Pseudodesulfovibrio sp.
GGCGGTCCGGGCGGAAGCTTGCGCCTTGCCCTCGCACCGATCTCCGGCATCAGCGGGGCGGAAGCGGCACGATGGCTGCGTTGCCGCGCTTCCGCCCGACCCTTGCGCAGGAGGGCTGCGCGGCGGTCCGGGCGGAAGCTTGCGCCTTGCCCTCGCACCGATCTCCGGCATCAGCGTGAAGAGCAAGTCCTTTCAGTGTCGGATCACCGATGACCATCAGAGGAGAAAAAAAATCGCCTCGGTCCGGACCATGAGCCCCGTCGAGTAGCCTTTTGCGAGCAAGGGAAGTCCTGGCCTGACCGGGACGGCCCCGATGGTCGCCATGACCGTCGGGGCCGTCCGTTTTGGGGGAGGTGTGTTTGGGAAAATCAGTTGGACTTGCGCTGGCGGCGGAGCCGGGCGCGGCCTTCGGCGATCATGGATTCCAGGGTGTACTTCTTGACCCGGTAGCCCATCTGGCGGGCGGTCAGGCCCAGGACCTCGGCCGCCTTGTACTGGAGCCAGTCGTTGCGCTCCAGCGCGGCCAGGATCTCGTTGCGCTCCACCTCCTTGAGCGAGGTGTGGTGGACCGGGGCGGGCGCGTTGCTGATCGCCTCCTGCACCGTGGCCGACTGGCCGGGGGCGAGGTAGGACTTGAGGAATTCCAGGCTGATGCGTTCGGTTTCGGACATGATCACCAGTCGCTCGATCAGGTTCTGCATCTCGCGGACGTTGCCCGGCCAGTCGTAGCGGATCAGCGCGTCCAGGGCCGTGGGCGTGAAGTGCATGATCCGGCCGTAGTCTTCGGCCATGCGTCGCAGGAAATGGTTGAGCAGGCCGGTGATGTCCTCCTTGCGCTCGCGCAGGGCGGGCACGCGGATGGGAAAGACATTGAGGCGGTAGTAGAGGTCGAGCCGGAACTTGCCGCGTTCCACCAGGTCGCCCAGGTCGCGGTTGGTGGCGGCCAGGATGCGCACGTCGATGTGCCGGGTGCGGTTGGACCCCAGGCGCTCCAGCTCCTTGTCCTGAAGCACGCGCAGCAGCTTGGCCTGGAGCCCCATGGGCAGCTCGCCGATCTCGTCGAGGAAGATGGTGCCGCTGTCCGCCTCCTCGAACCGGCCGGAGCGGGAGTTGATGGCCCCGGTGAACGCGCCTTTTTCGTGGCCGAACAGTTCGGATTCCAGCAGATTTTCCGGAATCGAGGCGCAGTTCACTTTGATGAACGGGTACTGCATGCGCTCGGAAAGCTCGTGGATGATGCGGGCGATGAGCGTCTTGCCCACGCCGGATTCGCCCAGGAGCAGAACCGTGGCCCGCGTGGGAGAGACCTTCTCCATCTGGCGCTGCACCTCGGTCATGGCCTGGCTCTGGCCGACGATGTACGGGCCTTTGGTGTTCTTGGATATCTGGTACTTGAGCGAGGTGTTTTCCCGCTTGAGCACGGCCTCGCGCTCCATGATCTTCTCGTTCAGGCTGATGAACTGGCCGATGAGCGTGGCCACCACCTTGAGAAAGTCGATGTCCTCCTCGAACCCGATTTCGTCGGAGAAGATGCGGTCCACGTTGAGTACGCCAATCGGCGTGCCGTGCAGCATGATCGGCACGCCGATGAACGAGATCATGCCGCGCTTGACCCGGCGTGCGCCGGTCTTGTCCAGAAACAGCGGTTCCTTGTCGATGTCCGGGACGCAGTAGGGTTCGCCCGTCTGGAAGATGCGGCCGGTGACCCCCTCGTCCAGGCGGTAGACCCCCCGCTGCTTCTCCTCCGGCGAGAGCCCGTAGGAGGCGTTGATCGAGAGCTGGCCGTTCTCGGGGTCGTAGAGCGTCACGGTCGCCCGCTGCATGGACAGCTCGTCGGACATGATGCGCAGCACATTCTCCAGGGCCGACTCCAGTTGTATGGACTGGTCGATGACCTGGCAAATGCCCAGCAGGGCGCCGTGTTTCATTCCATGCACGCTTTGTGGCATGACGGCGATAAAGCAATCTTGATGCCAGAGCCGGATTTGGCTGCGGAGCGGGCCTGCCGGGCGATTGTCATCCCTGGGGGCGGGGATTTTTTTGACAAAAAAGTAATTTTCAACCTACACAATGCACATAGATGCTATTTGTCCGGCGGGGCGGCCAGGGGGTTGGGCGTCCGGCCGGGAGCGTGTGGGAAGTCTTTGTTTTCGCGTGCCGCAGGGGGCATCCTGCGCACCGGGGGGGGGCGCACATGAAGCGCTGCCGGGAGAACGGCGTCGTCGGGTCGGAGGCGGCTGCGGATGATCGCCGCGCCTTCCGCCCGGGAAGGCGGCCCGGTCGGCCGGGGCGTCGCGTCGCGTCCCGGCAGGCTAGTGGGAGGCCAGGGCCTCGTCGCGGCTGTCGAAGATTTCGGCCAGGCGGGTGATGCCCATGGACTCGAAGACCGCCCGGAAGCTGGCCGAAAGCCCGGCCAGGACCACGCGGGTCCCTTCGGAGCGGTGGGTTTCGATCAGCTCCTTGAGCCCGGTCAGGCCCGCGCCGTTGATCGAGGCGTTTTCATTGAAGTCCAGGAGGATCATTCCCTTGCCGGATGCGGTCGCCTTGGCCAGCGCCTCGGCCAGGTGGGGTATGGAGTGGGCCGACACGTTGCCGCGCACGCCGATGACCGTGGCCCCGGGCCGCTCCTCCAGGCTGACCTGGCCTTCCTCGTTCTTGGTGATGGCCAGCCGCTGGCTGGCCCGGCGCAGCGCCTGCTCCAGGTCGGTGCGCCGCAGGGGTTTGTTGATGAAGTCCGTGGCGTCGAGGTTCAGGGCCTGGATGGCCAGGTCCATGTCGCCGTGGCCGGTGATGACGATGACCTCGGTCTGGGGATTGATCTTCTTGATCGCCTTGAGCACCTCGATGCCGTCCATGACCGGCATCTTGATGTCGGTCAGAACCAGGCCGGGGGACTCCATCCGGAAGAGTTCGACGCCCTCGCGTCCGTTTTCGGCCGTGATGACGTCGTAGCCGTAGGCCGAAAGCAGCAGGGTGAACATCTTGAGCGTGGGCCGCTCGTCGTCGATGACCAGCACTTTTCCCTTTTTCATGCCTTGCTTCCTCCGCGAGTCCAGGCGGCCGGGAACCTCACGCGGAACGCGGTGCCCTTGCCCTTCTCGCTCTGAATGCGGATGTCTCCGCCGTAATCCTTGACGATGCCGTAGGTGATGGCCAGGCCCAGGCCCATGCCCTGTCCCGTCTCCTTGGTGGTGAAGAAGGGCTCGAAAATCTTGTCCTGGTCCTCGCGGCTGATGCCCGATCCCGTGTCCTCCACCTCGACGAAGACGCGGTCGTCCGAGTAGCCGGTGCGGATGGCGATGCGCCGCTCCCGGTCCCTGTCGCGGGGGGAGGAGGCGTCGTTGATGGCGTCGCGGGCGTTGGCCACCAGGTTGAAGATGACCTGCTGCAACCGGTTGGAGTGGGCCAGGATGGCGGGCAGGTCCTCGCTGAGCCCCAGGTCGAAGCGGATGTCGCCCAGCTCGAACTGGCGGCGGATCATGGACATGACCGCGCGCACGGGCTGGTTGATATTGATCGGCTCCTCCAGGATGTCGGACTTGCGGCCGAAGGAGCGCAGGGTGTTGATGATCTCGGTTGCCCGGTCCACCTGCGCGGAGATTTCGCGGACCACCTCCAGGAAGTGTTCCTTGGGCACCTCGATGCCCTCCTCGGTCATCATGGCCAAAAATTCGCTGCCCATCTTGATGGCGTTGAGCGGCTGGTTCAGCTCGTGGGCAACGCCCGCCGACATCTCGCCCAGGGACTTCATCTTGCCCGCCTGGATCAGCTGGGCGTCCTTTTCGATCAGTTCGGTGATGTCGGTGACGGCGATGATGATGGCGTGGCGGCCCCGGTAGGAGATGGGGCAGGCGTGCATGTTCACGAAGAACGGCTCGCCGCCGCGCTTGTAGTGGATGCGCTTGGGGAAGTAGATGCAGCCCGATCCGTCCTCGTCGAAATAGGTCAGGCAGTCCAGGTTGTGCTCAGGCCCCAGCGCCAGGAATTTCATGCCGATGAGCTGGTCCTTGGTGTAGTCGTACAGCTCCTCGGCGCGCGGGTTGGCGTCGCGGATCTCGCCGGTGTCCAGGTCCACGACGAAGATCGGGTCCGGCCCGGAGTCGAACAGGGAGCGGTACTTCTCTTCGGACTCGCGCAGCCGGTGGCGGTAGAGCTTGATGGACCAGACCATGTTGCGGAACGAGTCGCCGAGCTGGACCACCTCGTCGCCCTCGTGCTTGCGGTAGAAGGCGCAGTCCGCGCACTGGCGGTAGACCTCGGTCGGGCTTTCGCCGCTGCGCGACTGGTCGAAGTGCCAGCAGGGCAGGTCGGTGTTGGTGAAGGCCGGGCACTGGGAAGAATCCCAGTCCTCCTCGGGGCCGATCTGGAGCGGGATGTCGAAGTTGCCTCGGCTGATTTCGTCGGAGAGCCGCGTCAGGTCGGACACGGGCTTGGAGATGTACTTGGACAGCCAGGAGCTGAGAATGAGGGTGATGACGATGACCGCCGAGATGAAGCCGAAGAAGGCAACGCGCAGCTTGCCCACCAGGGCGTCGATGTGCTGCTTGTTCAGGCCGACATGGACCGTGCCGATGCGGTAGAGGCCCTCGTTGATGCCGGCCGCGATGTCGTAGATGTCCTCGCCGTCCAGGGTCAGCAGCTTGACCGATTCCTGCTCGCCGGGAGGCATGATGTTGGATCGCAGGCTTTCGGGCAGGTTGCGGGTCAGGGTGTGGGCCAGGATCTTGCCGTGCTGGTC
>JAZHDH010000124.1:0-4661 GCA_036584335.1 Pseudodesulfovibrio sp.
CATAAAGACCTCGAATTGCGCGAACTGATTGACAAGGCGTTGAAGCGATCCGCCCTGAAGGCGCGGGAGCTGGCCTGGAAAACGGGCACGCCGCTTGTCATAGAACTGGACGGCAAGGTGCAGCGCGTGTCCGTCAGTGAGCAGGACGTTCGTGCCTACCGGGAAGAGGTTAAGGACTCCCTTCGTCTGTAGGCAATTCTCTTTTTTGAAAGGCGTACCGTTTTTTCGCTTTTAGAATAACGGGTGCATTTTCCCCGCCATATTCCTACCTGTAGTCGGCCAGCTGCCTCGCGGTGTCGCGGGCCATGTCGCGCGCCTTGAGGTCTTCCTTCTTGGAGTGGACGTTCTTGCCCCGGCCAAGCCCGATCAGGATCTTGATCTTGCCCTTCGAGAAATAGAGCTTCATCGGGACCACGGTCAGCCCCTTCTGGTCGGTCTTGGCGGTCAGGGTTTCGAGCTCCTGCCGGTGCAGCAGCAGGCGGCGCGGCCGCTCCGGGTCGTGCTGGTCGTAGGCCCCGGTCTTGTCGTAGGGCGCAATGTGCACGCCCACCAGGAAGGCCGAGCCGTTGCGGAACGAGACGTAGCCGTCCTTGAAGGCGACGTGCCCCCCGCGCAGGGACTTGACCTCGCTGCCGAGCAGGGACAGGCCCGCCTCGTAGGTGTCCAGGATCTCGTAGAGGCGGTGGGCCTGCTTGTTGACCGCGATGGTGTTGGGCGATTGCTTTTTGTTCTTTTTCGACATCGGGAACTCAGGAGGGGGCCTCGTCGTTCTCCAGCAGGGAGCTGAAGAAGGTGACCTCGTCCGGGAAATGCTTGAAGATGTTGTCCATCACCAGGTTGTTGATGCGGCTGACCGTGCGGCACTCCAGCACTTCCTTGAGCAGCTTGCGGCAGTCGTGCATGTTGGTCTGCCGGATGATGCGCTTGATGCCGGGAATGGCCTGGGGCGTCAGCGAGATGGAATCGATGCCCATGCCGAGCAGGATGGGCACGCAGAACGGGTCGGACGCCACTTCGCCGCAAAGGGAGACTTCTATGCCCGCCTGGTGGGCCGCGTCAACCACCAGCTTGATGGACCGGAGCGTGGCCGGGTGCAGCGGCTGGTACAGGTAGGAGACGTGGTGGTTGGTCCGGTCCACGCCGATGGAGTACTGGATCAGGTCGTTGGTGCCGATGGAGAAGAAGTCCACCTCGTGGGCCAGGTATTCGGCGATCATCACGGCGGCGGGCAGCTCGATCATGATCCCCACGGGCATGTTCGGGTCGTACTCGACGCCCTCGCGCCGCAGCTCGGCCCGGGCCTGGGCCAGCCAGGCCTTGGCCTGCCGCACTTCCTTGACGCCCGAGATCATCGGGAACATCAGCGAGACGTTGCCGAACGCCGAGGCGCGCAGGATGGCTCGCAGCTGGGTCTTGAACAGCTGGGGGTTCTTCAGGCAGAACCGGATGGCTCTGAGCCCCATGGCCGGGTTGGCCTCGCCCAGCTCGCCGAAGGCGGCGATGAACTTGTCCGCGCCCAGGTCCAGGGTGCGGAAGACGACCTTGCGCGGATTCAGGATGGCGGCCAGGTCGATGTATTTCTCGGTCAGCTCCTCCTCGGAGGGCAGGTCGGTGCGGTTGAGGTAGGCGTATTCGGTGCGGTAGAGGCCCACGCCCTCGGCGCCGTTGTCGATGACCGAGGCCACCTCCTCCACCAGCTCGATGTTGGCCATGACGTGGACGCGCGAGCCGTCGAAGGTCTCGGCCGGGAGGTGGCAGTGGCGCTTGATCTTGCGGGTGTAGTCCTCGAAGAACGCGGCGCGCTCGTTGTAGTCCTCCAGCTCGGCTTCGGTGGGGTTGACCACGATCTTGCCCGACAGGCCGTCGAGGACGACCAGGTCGCCGTCGTGGACCACGTCCTCCAGCCGGTCCACGCCGACCAGGGCGGGAATGGCCAGGGAGCGGGCCATGATGCCGGTGTGCGAGGTCTTGCCGCCGCGCACCGTGGCGAAGCCCATGATCTTGTCCACCTGGAGCTCCACGGTGTCGGCCGGGGTCAGGTCGTGGGCCATGATGATCGCCCGGCCGGACATGGAGGTCAGGTCGGTTTCGGCCCCTATGAGCTTGACCTGGACCTTGTCCGCGACCACGCGCACGTCCTGCATGCGCTCGCGGATGTACGGGTCGTGGATGGCCCCGAACACGGCCTCCTGGTCGGCCACGGCCTTTTCCAAGGCCCAGGCCGCGTTCAGCCCCAGGGTCCGGATGTGCTCCTCGGCCGCGCCGGAGAGCTTGGGGTCCTTGAGCATGAGCAGGTGGGTGTCGATGAGCAGGCCGTAGTCCTTGAGCTCGGTCGGAACCTGCCTCCGGATGGTCGTCAGCTCGGATTCCACTGCGGCGAAGGCCCCGTGCAGGCTCTCTATTTCGGCGGGCACCTGGGCGGCGGACACGGTCTGCCGGGGCAGGTGCGCCTTGTGGTTGCGGTTGACGAAGAACGCCTTGCCGATGGCGATGCCCGTGGCAACCGGTATGCCCGTCAGGATCTTGTGCGCCATGATCTAGTCGAGGCCCCTTTCAAACAGCGCGCGCAGGGAGTCCAGGGCCTCGCCCGCGTCTTCGCCTCTGGCCCGGATCTCGATCATGTCGCCCGGCGCGGCGGCCAGGGTGAGCACGTCGAGGATGGACTTGGCGTCCGCCCGGTTGCCGTTGGTGTGTATGGATATCTCGGCCCGGAAGGACTGGGCCTGCTGGGCCAGCTTGCCCGCCGGGCGTGCGTGCAGGCCGTGTTCGCCGCGCACCATCACCCGCACCGAGGCGAAGTCGTCTTCCGGGTCCGTTGTCTGCGTGTTTTCCATCATGTGCGTTCCGTTTGTTGTAACCGCTTCTCTATGTCCGATTGACAAAAAAATAACAAGCTAAAGCAGGCTGCGAATCCATTGCTCGACCGCCGGGAAACGGTCGATGGCGATCACGAACACGGCGGCGGCCAAGGCGCGCGACATCACCCCCGTGCGCACGAAGCGGGCGAAAACCAGCAGCGCGGTCACGCCTCCCAGCCACTCCCACCAGTCAAACGGGCGCGGCCAGATAAGGATCCACAGCCACAGGAGGAGCAGGGCGTTCAGGTACTTGATCCTCCGGCCCCAGTTGATCAGGTTCAGCCGCTTGAGCCTCTCCAGGAACTTGAACCCCTGGCGCAGCCCGCCGACGAAGGTGTAGACGCGAAAGGCCTGGAGCGAGGCGAAGCAGGCCAGGCCGAGGACGAGCGGCGCGGCCGTCTGGCCCGAGAGCAGCAGGCAGATGGTCAACAGCGCCCAGAAGATGAGCAGGCTGCCCGCGAAGACCGAGTCGCCCAGGGCGGACAGGGTGTAGGCCGTGGTGTCCTTGACCTTGGAGAGCATCTTGGCCGGGAACCGGCCCGCCTCGATGGCGCTTTCCACATGCAGGAACATGCCCACCAGGCACGGCATCCAGAAGGGATGGGACTGGTAGTGGCTCACGTACCGTTTCCAGGCGGCCCGGAGTTCGGCCGGGTCGGCGTGGATGGCCGTCAGTCCGGGCTGCATGGCGTAGATCAGGCCGATGTTCTGCATGCCCCGGGTGTTGAAGCCCGCGCCCGCCAGGTAGCAGCGCACGAAACTGCGCACGAAGGCCATGGCGCGGGTCTCGGCGCCCAGTCCTTGCAAGCGTTTTCCCGGCACGCGGCGGCCTCCGGTCAGCGTTGGCCCGGCAGCAGGCCGAAGCGGTGGAGGTGGCGTGCGCAGAACAGGGCGGCCACCACCTTGGCCCCGTCCCAGGGGATGAACGGGACCACGCCTGCCAGCCATGCCTGGGTCCAGGACAGGGACAGGACGAGCTTCAGCCAGATGGAGCCGATGGCGTAGAGCAGGAGCAGCGCGCCGCCTCCGAAGGCCAGCCCGGCGCTCCAGGACAGCGGCTCGCCCGGGGTGCGGGCCAGGCCGCAGGCGTAGGCTGCGGCCGCGAAGCCGAAAAGATAGCCGCCCGTGGGGCCGAACAGATGGCCCGGCCCAGCGCCGCCGCCGGAAAAGACCGGCAGCCCGAGCATCCCGGCCGAAATATAGAGGGCCACGGCCAGCGCGCCGCGCCGGGGGCCGAGCACGAACCCGGCCAGGAAGACGAACAGGGGCTGCATGGAGACCGGCACCGGCCCGATGGGCACGATCAGATACGCTCCCGCGCCGATCAGGGCGGCCAGGAGCGCCGTCCAGATCAGGCCATGCAGGTCCGAGAGGGTGTTCGCCATTTTTCGTTCCTCAACTGTTTGCGGCCGGGACCAGCCCGGCTTCGCCGATCTCGCGCAGGTCCGACGCCGCATCGCTGCCCCCGGTGGTCAGGTAGTCCCCGATCATCAGGCCGGACGCCCCGGCCGTGAGCAGCTCGCGTTTGCGCGCCGCGCCGAACACCGTGGGCCGCCCGCCGCAGATGCGCAGCGCCCGGTCCGGCAGCAGGAAGCGGTACACGGCCACGATGCGCAGGGCCTCCTCGGGCGCGAGCGTCGGCCGGTGCTCCAGCGGCGTGCCGGGCACCGGATGCAGGAAGTTGACCGGCACCGAGGCCACGCCCAGCTCCCGGAGCAGCAGGGCCAGCTCCACGCGGTCGTCCCAGTTCTCGCCGATGCCGAAGATGCCGCCCGAGCAGACGGGCACCCCGGCCCGGATTCC
>JAZHDH010000125.1:0-22290 GCA_036584335.1 Pseudodesulfovibrio sp.
ATGCTGATGTTCTTGACCCCGGCCATGCGGCACTGGTCCAGCACCTGGACGGCATTGCCCGTGGCGCTGTCCTTGTCGGCCACGATGACCACGGACCCGTCCGGGACCTCGGCCAGAAACCGCTCCATGTAGGCGCGCACGGACCGGATGTCGAGGGAACGACCTTCCACGAAAATGCGGCCGTCGCTGGTCAGGCCGAGCAGGACATTGGCCTTTTCCTTGGTCTCGGCCGACTGGGCCGAAGGCCGCTGCACGTCCACGCCCGACTCGCGCACGAAGCTGGTGGTGACGATGAAGAAGATAAGCAGGATGAAGACCATGTCGATGAGCGGGGTCATGTTGATCTCGCTGCCGCGCGACCGCCTGCCTCGGGAATACCGGATGCTGCGCATGGATACCCCCTACTCGGCCGAGGCCTGGGTCTGGTGCTGCAGGCCGATGCAGAACAGTTCCATCCGGCCCCGCAGCTTCTGCGCCCGCTGGAACAGGAAACCGCCAAGGAACAGCCCCGGCACGGCCACCACCAGGCCGCTCTGGGTGGTCACCAGGGCCTCGGATATGCCGGACGCCAGGGCGCGGGCGTTGCCCGTGCCGAACTCCGAGATGACGTCGAAGGTGGTGATCATCCCGGTGACGGTGCCGAGCAGGCCGAGCAGCGGGGCCACGGCCGACAGGATCAGGATGGTGCCGATGTAGCGCATGGCCTTGACCTCCTGGCGCATGCGCATGGCTTCGAGCATGTCGCGGTTGAGTTCGGGATCGTCGCACCGCTGCTCCAGGTACTGCGAAAGGATGTCCCATTGCCACTGGGCGAGCCCGGCCTTGCACACGCTGCTCTCGCCCCTGAACAGGTCGAGGCAGCGCTCGGGCGAGTTCTCCCGGCGGCGTTCGCGCAAAAAGCGCATCCCCTTGGCGATGGCCAGGGTCCACATGACCAGGGAAACCAGGAGCAGGGGGAGCATGATGCTGCCCCCGGCCCGGAAATACTCCACCAACTGTTCGCTCAGATTATGCAGCGACATCGCTCTCCTCCCGTGTCCGGATCTTGCCCAGCTTCATCAGGGCCACGGCGAAGCCGGTCCCCTTCTCCTCCATGTCGCCGATGATCCTGTCCACGCGCCGTTCCAGCACATGGTGCAGGATCATGATCGGCACGCACACGGCCAGCCCGAGCTGGGTGGTGATCAGGGCTTCCGAGATGCCGCCGGACATCATCCGGGGGTCGCCGGTGCCGTAGACCGTGATGATCTGGAACGTGTTGATCATGCCGGTCACCGTGCCCAGCAGGCCGAGCAGCGGGGCCACGGCCGCGAGCACGTTCAGGGTGGGCAGGAACCGCTCCAGCATGGGCAGCTCGCGCAGCAGCCCCTCCTGGAACGCGTTCTCGATGATCTCGCGGGTGTTCCCCAGGTATTTCAGGGTGTGGTTGATGATCCGGCAGGTGGGGTAGCTGTTCTGCTCCTTGCAGAAGCGGCGGCACTCCTTCCACTGCCCCTGGTTGACCATGTCCAGGATGATGGACATGTTCCGGTCGGAATTGCACCGGATGCGGCTCAGGGAGTAGAAGCGCTCGATCACCAGCGCCATGGCGGCCATGCCGACCAGGATGATGGGCCAGACCAGCAGGCCGCCCGCGCCGAGCCACTCCATGATCCCCTTCTGCTCGCGGGCCAGCCGGGTGAAGACCGCGCCGTTGGAAATGTCCACCGGGAAGACCTTGCCCTTGCCCTCGAAATAGTCTCCCATCAGGTCGGACAAGGCCCAGCCCGGGTCGCCCTGGACCGCCACCAGCTTGCTGCCGTCGCCGTTGGGCCGCAGGAAGCCGAGCTTGCCGTCGGGCTGGCGGAAGGCCATGGTGAAGGTGCCCACGCGCAGCAGGTCGCCGGCCTGGTCCCTGCCGTCGGCCCCGATGAAGGAGCCCTCCTGCCGGGTCACGGCCCCCGAGGCCTTCAGTTCGTCCAGAAACAGGGAAAGCAGGCTCTGGATGCCGTCGAGGCCGGGGAACTTGTCCGGCTCAAGGACCTTGGCGAGTACGATCTCGCGCTCCGGGAACTCGGGCGTGGTCAGGCTCTCGTGGAAATAGTCGCGGGCCTGCTTGGCCGCAGTGCGGATGGTGCCGTCGATGGTCTTCAACTCGTGGTCCTGGGCGGCCAGTTCCTCCTGCAACGCCTTTTCGCGGGCCAGCAGGCCCTCGTATTCCGCCTTGAGGGCGTCGAACCGTTTCTGGCGCGCGGCGATGGAGGCCTCCAGGGCGCTCTTCTCCGCGATAATGGCGCCACGCTCCTCCTTGATGATGACCCGGGTCTGCTCGGCGCTTTCGCGGGCCTCGCGGGCCGCCACGGTCACCTGTTGCGCCACCTGCTGCCACGACGACTGGGCCGAAGCCGGAGAGGCCGACAGCAGGAAGGCGAAGAAGATCATTGCAAGGGTTTTCATTGTTCGGCTCCGATGGGCAGTTCAAGCAGTTCGACGGCGCGCTTGCGCTCGGCCATGTCCTTGGCCCGGCGCAGGGTCCGGGCCACGCCCTGGTCCAGCGGGGTCCAGGCCCCGGCCTTCCGGTCCCAGGTCCCGGCCGAGGAGCCGTCCGTGGCCTGATAGAAGAGGGCGGTCCGGCCCAGCCGGAAGACCGTGACCTGGGTCGGCGCGCCGTCCAGGTCCAGCACCCGGGTGACGGTGGCCACGTTGCGGCCGTATTCCGTCTCCACGAGCAGGGCCTCGAAAACGCGGCGCAGCTTCTCGCTCAGGTCCAGGTGATAGTCGTCCAGCGTGGCGCGGAGAAAGGCGATGCGCTGGCCGCGCTCCTCGGCGAGAAACGGCAGGTCCTGCTCCACGAACGCGGCCAACCGGTCGACCACGGTCTCCAGGAACGGCTCCAGCTCCATGCGGATGCGCTTGGCCTCCTCTTTCCTGCGTTCGAGCTCGGCGAGCACGGCGTGCTGCTTTTCAATGTACTTGGCGTACTTTCCGCTTTGAAAATCCAGCCAGTCGTCCATGGCCTTCATGTCGCGTATTTCGTCCGCCACTCCGGTCTTCTCGTCGGACCAGCGGGTGTACTCCGCCTGGGCGCGGGCCTCGGCGGCCACGGCCCCGGCCATCTGATCATGCACCTGCGCGGGGGTGGCCGCCCCTCGGGCCAGGACCGGGACAAGCAACAGCGCCGCCACGGCCAGCATTTTACGAACAACCATATTCACCTCGATTACAACTCATGGAACCCCATGATGATATTTTCTGAAATCCAATGCGCCGGGCCGACCCGGCGACCGGCCATGTGGTGATAATGAAATTCACAATCATCGATAGCCGCAATGGAGCCGATTGTAAAGCGCCCTTCTACCTGGACCTCTCCGGACCGAAGGGCCTGGTCATGGAGAGCAGGGCAGGGGTGACGAAGAAGTCGGCCCAAAGCGCCGCGAACAGGCCCGCGCCGACCAGAATCCCCATGGAGACGTAAATCTCCACCACGGAAGCCAGGTATGCGGAAAAGTTCAGGGTCAGGACGACCGTGGTCATGAACAGGGCGCCGCCCACGGCCAGGAAGGTCCGCCGGTTGCTTTCCGGATAGTTGCCGCAGCGCTCGAACTCGAGCTGGCTGTGGTTGATGAAGTGGATGGTGTCGTCCACGGCCAGGCCGAGCAGCATGGGCATGATGGTCACGGTGACGATGTCCAGCGGGATGTCGCCAAAGCCCATGATCGCCCCCACCACCAGGGCGGGAGCTATGTTCGGAATCATGGCGATGAGCCCGATCTTGATGCTGCCGAACACGATCATCATCAGGAGGGTGACCACGACGAAGGCCAGAAAGAAGGACTTGATCTGCCCATACGAGACATAGTCCTGCATGATCGAGAACTGGGCAATCGCCCCTGTCAGCAGGACGTGGGCGTCGGGGAATATCCGTTCGGCCTCCGCCTGGATCCAGCGCAATTCGCGGGCGGCCTCGCCGGAATTGTAATGGCCCATTTCAACCTGCACCTTGAGCCGCTGGTAGTCGTAGTCGATCCAGCGCTCGACCTCGTTGCCGCCCGCGTTCTCGTACAGCAGAAGCAACTGGGCCACCATCTCCTGATTGTCCGGCATCCGGTACCAGGCGGGATCGCCTTCATGCACGACCTGGTTGAGGTCTTTCAGTATCTGCAGCAGCGACGTGGTCTTCTTGGTCAGTTCGAGCTCATTGATCTCGGACACGAGCTTATCGAATTTCTTCAAATTCTCAGGCGACTTGGCCGACTCGGGCTGGTCGAACTCGAGGACGAGGTTGTACGAATAGAGCGAGCCGACCTGGGATTGCCCCACGGAGTAGATCCGGTTCACGTACGGCACCTTCAGCCCGAAGGACTTGAGGACGTCGAAGGAGACATCGATGCGGCTGATGCCCACGAGGCAGACGCCCACGCTGAGCACAAGCAGGGCTATGGAGAGTTTCTGCTGCTTGCGCGACTGGCCCGAGAGCCAGCCCATGAGGCGCTGGATGCGGTTCGACTGGTGGACGTCTTCATCCGGCACGGGTTTCCGGGGACGGCCGAAACTGAGCAGGGCGGGAAGCAGGGTCAGCACGACCAGGCAGGACATGAACACGAGCGCGGCCGACGTCAGCCCGACCCAACGGATGGGACGCAGCGGAATGAAGAGGAAGGCCATCAGGGCCGCCACCGTGGTCAGCGCGCTGAACAGCAGGGGCCATCCGACCTCCTCCATGGCCAGGACCAGGGCGTCCTTGCGGTTGCCCAGTCTTCGGAACTCCAGGTTGAAATGGTTGAACAGGTGGATGGAGTATCCGATGGAGACGGCCAGGGTGATGAAAATGGGCATGAACAGGACGCTGGGGTCCGTGGCGATGCCCAGCCACCCCTGTATGCCGAACACGAAGACCATCACGCACACCACCGTGACCAGGGGAAAAACGATTCCCCGCAGGCTCCGCAGGAAAACAAAGAGGATGATGACGGTCAGGACCAGGGAAATGCCCATCAGCCTGGGGGTCTCCTTGCCGAAGAAGGCGAGCTTTTCCGCCGTGACCACGGGCAGCCCTGCGGTCTTGAGGTTGAGGGGAGCGTATTTGTCCTGGTTGGCCACCTCGTTGAACAACGCGCCCACCGTCACGACGGCGTCCTCGCCTTCAATCTTATCCGGAAGCGGCTTCAGGCGGAGTATGAGCCAGGTTTCGGTGGAGTCGCCGGCGACCATCCTGTTGTTGAGGGACTTCTTGGCCAGCGCCTTCCCGCGGAGCAGGTCCAGGCTCGCCGCGTCCGCCGGGATGTCCTCGGGCACCAGGTCGCCGACCTCGATGCCCCCGGCGACGCCTTCGGTGAACTCCATGTCGGCCACGGAGAGCACGTCGTCGGCATGCGGTATTCTGTCCATGAGCTCGTCGCCGAGTTCACGGATCAGCAGGAGCTTGTCCGGGGCGAAGACGTCGTCCACCGTGATCAGGGCGGCGCAGAAATCGTCGTTGCCGAAGACCTTTTCCATCCGGTCCTTGACCTTGAGGAGTTCGTCGTCCTCCATGAGCCAGCGGTCCATGTCCGTATCCGACGTGACGTGCGGCAACCCCGACGCGGCCCCGGCGGTCAGGAGAAGGAAGGCGGCGAAGACGATCCAGCGGTATCGAATGACTGTGTGGCCATAGCTGTGGAAAAATGCGTTGATCCGATTTATGTTCAGCATATCCGCTCCTTAAAAACTGTATTTGACCTTGAGCCAGAGCTGGGAATTGTCGGCATAGCGGCCGTAGCTCCCGCTCCTGCGTCCGTTGAAAAGATCCGTCCCGACCAGGAAATGCAGCCCGTCCGACCACTCGTAGTCCGCCTTGGCCCGGAAGAAGGTGTCCTGGTCGTTGACGCTGTAATAGACCATGCCCGACAGGGTCAGGGTCTGGCGCAGCACCTTCTTGGAGACGTGCAGCGTGGCCGACACCTCGTCCCGGTCCGCCGAGAGCACGGCGTCGTGGTCGAGGATGTGCTCCCCGTAGAGCTGGCCGATGACCGACCAGTCGTCTCCCGGGCTCCAGTCCACCCCGCCCAGCCACTTGGCCGAGTTCTTCCGCTTTGGATCGACGGCCAGGTAGCGGGTCTCGAAATACCGGCCCACATATCCCGCGCCCTCGAAGCGGAAGACGAAGTCCGACCAGGGCCGGGCGAAATCCAGGCCCAGCACCGTCATCCGATGGTACTCGGGCGAAAAGGTCACCGTGGTCGGTCCCACGGTGGACACGGTGCGGTGGTTGGCCGCGAAATCGTCCCAGGTGTAGAAGACCGAGGCCGACATGTCGTAGCCCGACCGGTAGGTCGAGACCTTGGCCGCGAACTCGCCGTTGCCGGGGGCGATGTCCGGCTTGTCCGCGTCGTTCTGGATCACGGTGGTGCCTGCGGGCCAGGCGGTGGTCGTGCCCCAGGGGTTGTCGCGGCCGGGCAGGGTCGCGGACTGGAACACGGGGATCCAGATCATCTCCACGTCCATGGCCGATCCGAGCAGCCGCACCTTGGCCGCCTCCACCGGGACGCGGATCTCGTCCAGGTCCCTGGTGATGGACTCGGTGTAGTCCGGCGGACAGATCACGTCGGTTATCTGCACGCCGTCGGCCCGGCCCCAGATGATGGTCTGGCGGCCCAGCCGGACATCCCAGCCCTCGCCCACATGCTCCGCCCACATCTCGTGCAGGCTCAACGCCTTCTGGCCCTTGATCTTCCAGTTCTTCTCCGCGTCCACCGAAACGCTGGCGTACACCTCGTCCCAGTCCGCCTCGGCGGTCAGGCGCATCCGCGCCCGCGAGGTCACCGGGTCGTGCGGGGCCTTCACCGCTGCGGACTGGACCCCTTCGACCCAGCCCGAGAGATCGATGCGCCGCACCCACTCCGGCGCTTCGGCGGCCCGGGCGTCCCAGGCGGCCAGCAGCAGCGCCAGCGCGGCGGCAAGCAGAAAACGCATGATCAGTGCATCCATCCCCGCTGGATGGTGGCCACCCGGAAGAGGCTCTCCTCCAGTCCGGTGTCGTACTTGATGCCCTCGGTCTCCATGATGGTCCGGTGTTCGCGCACGACGTTCTCCATCTCGGAGCGGCGCACGGTCCAGAACCCGCCGTCGAGGCGCACGTCCGTGGCCTTGAACACCTTGAGCAGGCCGTCCTTGTCGTAATACTCGGCCTTGATCACCACGAAGGCGTCCTTGCGCACCCAGGCGATCTTGCGCGTATACATGTCTTCCGGGTCCACGGGCACGCATTCGACCTTCCAGCAGTCGCAGCCGTCCACGGCCTCTTCACCCAGCAGCCGGTGCGTGTCCTCGTAGACGCGGCGCTTGCCCATGTCGTCGTAGGTGAAGTCCGTGCCCATGAAATACTCGTTCCGGGACGCGCCGCTGATGCGCCGGGTCTTGCGCATGGCGGGCATGTACAGCCACTTGTCGTCCTCGCGGCCCGGTTCGTCGTATTCCCAGGAAAGGAACGCGGTCTTGCGCACGTCGGCGGGTTCGAGGAAAATCATGATCGACCGCTTGTCCTTGCCGAAGTCCATGGAAAAGCTCTTCACCTCGCGCACCCGCTTGCTGCCCCGCTTGTTGAGCAGGGTCATGGTGATGACCGAGGTCCGGTCTTCGCCGTCGGGCCGGTCGTCCACCAGGGTCATGATCTCGGTGCCGGTCATCTCGCCGGCCAGGGCGGGCGCGGCCGACAGAGCCAGCAACAGGGCCAGCAGGGCCACAGTGATTTTGGGCATTTCGCCGTTTCTCCTTTTCGTGTCGATTTCCCGGAGAGGCCGGGGGCCGAAGCCCCCGGCAGAGAGGGGATGGGAGGGTTACTTGACAATGAAAGTGAGGCTGGCGGCGTGGTACACCTGGTCGGCCTTGCCGAAGAGGTCCTTCATCGGGCCGTCCTTGGTCACGTCGTCCTTGTGGTTGACGCTGACCATCCACTGCCCGGCGCACTGGGCGCGGAACTGGGCCTTGCCGTCCATGATGAAGGACTGCAGGGCGAAGTGATCGCTCTGGCCGAAGCCCGGGCTGTGGGCCGAGATGTAGTCGATGCTCTTGGCCGTGGCGCTCAGGGGCTCACCGTTGAAGAGCACCCGCACGGTGACCAGATCGCCGGTGCGCAGGTTGGTCACGTCGCAGGTGGGGATGATCTCCAGACCATGGCCCAGGGGCTTGGGCTGGGTCCACTGGCCGCCCACGGTCATGTAGGACTTGGCGAACGCCTGGAACTTGACCGACATCTGCAGCGTGCCGATGTCCTTGACCTGGTCGCGGGGCTTCATCGCCAGGCGCGGGCGGCCCGCCTTGTCCAGGTATTTCTGGTAGAAGGAGGGAGCGGAGACCACGCTGAACTGGTACACGCCGGGCTTGCTCTCCTTTTTCAGGGCGATCTTCTGCACGGCCAGGTCGCCGGGATACACGTCGAAATCGGCCGTGGCCTGCGAGGGCTTGCTCTCCTCCACGGCGGGCGTGCGCAGGTCGGTCCGGCGCAGGTCCGGATCGATCACCTGGAAGCTTTCCAGCGCGATGCGGCCGTTGGGCGAGTTGGGGATGTCGTCCATGGGCATGGCGTGGCCCCAGCCGATGGAGACGAGGGAATGCGGCGGCATGTGCGCCTCGGACACGAAGTTGTTGATCCAGACCGAGTGGGCCTGGGCGCTGACCGCCGTGCCGAACACGAGGCAGAACAGGGCCAAGAGTATGCGTTTCATCTGCTTCTCCAATGCGTTGAAGGTGGGTTCGACTTCACCATGGTGAAGGTGACAATCATTTTCATCATGCTGACAAAAAAAATTATCAGAAGCTGTAGTTCACGCCAACGCCCATGTTCCGGGGTTCGCCCACGCCCGCCATGCTGATCAAGCCGTTGGCGCGGTAGCCGGTGACGTAACCCTCGTTGAAGATGTTCTTCATGTAGGCATAGACGTCGAAATCGTCGATACGGTACCCGACCCTGCCGTCCACCACGGTATACGGATCGGCGGTGGTGAAGTTCTGGGAACTGCTGTTATAGAACGAACGGATGCCGAAGTGGCGGCCGTCGGCCCGGGCGTAGAAGCCGCTGGGATCATGATAGGCCGCGCCCAGCATGAGGGAATAGTCCGGGGTCTGCTCGATGCGCTCGCCCCGCAGGTTCTTGGTCCCGACGTCGTAGTCGTCGTACCTGGCCCGGATCACGCTGCCGCCCGCGCTCAGCTCCACGGTCTCAAAAGGCAGATAGGTGATCTGGAATTCGGAGCCCATGGAATGCGCCTTCTTGGCGTTGTCGGTGGTGAACATGCCGCCGGTGATCTTGTAGACGTGGATGTCCTCGATATCCATGTAGAACACGTCCGCCGACATCTGCACGGTGTCGTACCCCGCCTTGACGCCCATCTCGTAGTTCCTGGATTTCTCTGGCTTGAAGGTGTTGTCGGCCAGGCTGCCCGCCATGGCGAAGTCGTTGAATCCGCCGGGCATGTAACCGTGGGAATAGGAAGCGTAGGAGGCCCAGTTGTCGTTGATGTCGTAGGTCAGGGCCGCCTTGGGCAAAAGCGCGTTCTCGGTCTTGTCCCCTTCCATGTGGTAGGAATAGACCAGCGCGCCCGTCGTCAGGTTGGTCTGGTAGAAGGTCATGTTGATGCTCTTCCGGATGCGTTGCGCCCGGCCGCCCAGAGTCAGTTCGAACCCGCTTCCCAGCGGAATCATGAACTGGCCGAAGGTCGCGAGGGTATCGCTGTCCTGCTTGGAGCGGGCGTCGTAGTCGTACGGGACGCCCAGAGAGTACCCCTGCTGTCCGTAAGGACCCTTGCTCGAACTGCCGGAATCGCCGTACACGCCGGCGGTCCACCGGAAGCCTTCGGCCTCGGAGCTTGCAAACCGGAACTCCTGGGACCACAGTTCCGACTTGCCATCGTCATACATGGTCATGCCGTCATAGAGGGGGTCGTTGCCGAAGTCGGCGTCGTAGATGCCCTTCACCTTCTGCGTCTTGTGCGTGGTGATGGAGTCGAGCTTGCACGCGGTGTACTCGTACTCGACCTTCGCGGTCTGGAAGTCGTCGGTCACCTTGCTCCAGGTGTCGACGTCATAGTTGACGTGCTTGGCGTCGTCGGCGCTGAACGAGCTCAGGTCCTTGCCCGCGCCCATGTCGTATTCATCGTTCCAGTAATGCTTGTCCTGGTCGTGGCGGACGGCGAGGCGCACCTTCAGCTTGTCGTTGCTCTCGGGGGTCCAGAGCAGGAAGGTGTTGGCCCGGACATTCCGCTTGCGGTTGGCGTCGTCCTCCATGTCCGCATGCTCGTTCTTGATCCAGCCCTCGTCCCGCTGATACTGGCCGCCGAAGCCGAGGTACAGGTTGTCCTCGACCAGCGGGCCGTTCAGGCTGACCGTGCCCTTGCCGTACCACCAGCTGCCGCCTTCGGCCCCCACGGTCCCCTGCCACTCGTTGGTCGGGTCCTTGGAGATGACGTTGATGACCGCGCCCATGGCGTCCTTGCCGTACAGGGTCGACTGCGCGCCGTGCAGCACCTCCACGCGCTCCACATTGACCAGGGAGGCGTCGAAGCCGTTGCTGTTGCTGTAGCCCACGCCGTCGACGTACAGGGCCACGGGGTTGTTCTGGGTGAACACCGACGCGTTCAGGCCGCGGAAGTTGACCTGGTTGCCGTGTCCGTTGGCGATGTTGGACATGCCGGGCACCGAATTGATGACGTCCTTGATGTCCTTCATGCCCTTTTCCTCGATATCCACGTCGCTGATGACGGTGATGTTCTGGGGCACGTCCATGGGGTCTTCTTCCATCTTGTTGGCGGTGACCTTGACCGCCTCCAGCTTGACCGCGTCGTCCTTCTGCTTGGCGTCCTCGGCAGCCAGGGCGCCGCCGCAGGCCAGCAGCAGGGTGAGGACGGACAGCCCCAGCAGCCCTGCCGTGCGCGCCCACCGGCCTGCGGCTCCACCGCCTCCGGTGCGACTTGATTTCGGTATCATCCTCAATAGCCTCCTCAGGTTATGAATAATTCGCGCACACTATGCAGTTCACCAAAGGAGCGTCCACCCGGATCGGGAAAAACCCCAGCCCTGATCGGGAAACCCGTTGGTCACAGCGCGTTCGCCGCTTCGGCCAGGTGCCAATCCTTGGTGCCCTGCTGCGCCTCCCACATGTCCCGGTAGCGCCCCTCGGCGGCCATCAGCCGGGCGTGGTCGCCCTGCTGGACGAGTTTCCCGTCGTCGATGACCAGGATGGAGTCCGCCCCGACGATGGTCGAAAGCCGGTGGGCGATGACGATGACGGTCTTGTCCCGGACCAGGGTGTCGATGGCCTGCTGCACGGCCACCTCGCTCTCGGTGTCCAGGGCGGCGGTGGGCTCGTCCAGGATGACGATGGGCGCGTTCTTGAGCATGGCCCGGGCGATGCTGATGCGCTGCCGCTCGCCGCCGGAAAGGCAGCCGCCGATGTCGCCCACCTTGGTTTGGTAGCCGTCGGGCAGCCGGGCGATGAAGTCGTGGCAGTGCGCCGCGCTGGCTGCGGCCTCCACCTCGGCGTCGGTGGCGTCGGGCCGCCCCATGAGGATGTTGGCGTGGATGGTGTCGTCAAAGAGGTAAACGTCCTGGAAGACCACGGAGATGTGCCGCATCAGCGCCTTGGAATCCATGTCGCGCACGTCCACCCCGCCGATGCGCACCACCCCCGCCTGCGGGTCGGCGTAGCGCATGATCAACCGGGTGACGGTCGTCTTGCCCGACCCCGAAGGCCCCACCAGCGCGGTCAGGGACCGCTCGGGCAGGCGGAAGCTCACTTGGCGCAGCACCTCTTCGCCGCTGTTCGCATAGCAGAAGCCGACGTCCTCGAACGTCACATCGAACCGGTCGGGGGCCTTGGTCTGTTCCGGCACGGACAGCGGCCGGACGGCAAACAGCTTTTCCAGCTGCTCGAACCCCGCCTCCATGTAGTCGAACACCGGGCTGAGCCCGAAGATGAGCGAAAGCGGCTCGCTGAAGCGCACGACCACGATGAGCAGGGCCACGAGCACGGCCACGTCCAGGGTCCCGGCCAGGATGAACCACACGCCGAAGGAGAGGGCCACAATGAGCCCGATCTGGACCAGCGAGGAAAAGGCCACCCCGGGCCAGACCACCGTGAGCTGATTGTCGTGCTGGACCCGCTGCAGGTGCAGCAGCGCGGCGCGCAGCCGCTCGAACCGGCCGCCCACCTGATTGGTGGCGCGGAGTACGGGCAGCCCCTGAACGTATTCGACCATCTCGGCCGAGGTCCGGGCATGGGCTTCGGCCAGCTCGCGCATGGACCGGCCCGAGCTGCGCCGACGCCAGCGGTAGAGCGGCAGGGCCAGGGGAAAGACGGCGGCCAGGGCCAGGGCCAGCCGCCAGTCGACCAGGGCCGTGGCCAGCACGCACACGGCCGGGGTTATCAGGATGGTCAGGAACGCCGAGGAAAGCAGCCCCATGGGCGTGACCACCTCGTCCACGTTGCCGGTCAGCACGGCCGAGAGTTCGCCGGTGCGCCGGTCGTAGAGGCTTTCGAGCGGCATCCGCCGCAGTTGCTCGCCCAGCCGGATCCGCAGCTCGTGGGTGACGTCGGCTATGCAGCCGGTGTAGTCGAAGCGCCGGGCCGTCCAGACGAAGGCCGTGTCGAGTACGGCGCACACGGCCAGCAGCCCCGCCCACAGGCAAACGGCGTTCCAGTCCCGGGGCGTGCCCAGGAGATTGCCCAGCAGCGGGTAGAAGCAGGCGAAGCCCAGCCCCTGGGCCACGGCGGAGAGAATGGAGAAAAGCATGCATTTGCGCAGCTCCCGCACCTGGCTCCCGCTGGCCTGCTGCATCCGCCGCCACGTTTCGGACAGGGGCGGCACGGTCCGTTCGGTCATGGTCGTCATATCCACCTCCATCAGGCTTTGGCGGCGCGCCCCAGGGTCCAGCCGCGCGCCCGTTCGTAGCTTTCCCAGAGGCGGGCGTAGACGCCGCCCGCCGCCACCAGGCCGTCGTGCCGACCCGACTCCGCCACCCGGCCGTAATCCAGGACCACAATCTGGTCCGCGTCGCGGATGGTGGAGAGCCGGTGGGCGATGATGATCACCGTGCGCCCCCGCATCAGGTTGGCCAGCGCGGCGATGAGCGCGGCCTCGTTTTCGGGATCGGCAAAGGCCGTGGCCTCGTCCAGGACCACCACCGGGCAGTCCTGGAGAATGGCGCGGGCGATGGTGATGCGCTGGCGCTGGCCGCCCGAGAGACGGGTGCCGCGCTCCCCGGCCCGGGTCTCGTACCCCTGGGGCAGTTCGCGGATGAACTCGTGCGCCTGGGCGGCGCGCGCGGCGGCCTCCACGTCCTCCATGGAGGCGTCGGGACGGCCCATGCGGATGTTGGCGGCGATGGTGTCGTGAAAGAGGAAGGTGTCCTGGAAGACGAAGGAGACGTTGCGCATCAGGGTCGCGGGGGTCATGTCCCGCACGTCGGCCCCGCCGATGCGGACCGCGCCCCGGCGCACATCCCAGAACCGGGGAATCAACCGCGCAACCGTACTCTTGCCCGCCCCGGACGGACCCACCAGGGCCGTCACCGTCCCGGCCGGGACGGTGAAGTCGACATCGATAAGGGCGTCGTCCGCGCGCCCCTCGTAGGCGAAGCACACGCCGTCGAAGGACACGGACGCGTCGTGCGGGAAGACCTCCGCGACGGGGTCGGGCAGCTCTTCCACGGCCATCAGCCCATGGATGCGCCGCGCGCTGGCGTTGGCCTTGCGGATGAAGAAATTGAGCCACATGAGCGGGGCCATGGATTCGGCCATGCCCGTGCCGAGCAGGAGTACGGCGGCCCAGGACGAGAAGTCCAGCCCGCCGCCGTGGTACAGAATCAACCCGGCCAGGGTCAGGGCGAGCAGCGTGGGCATGGGCGCGAGCACCGTGATGGCCAGCTTGCCGCTGGCGCCCGAAACCCGGAGCCACTCGGCCATGATCGACCTGAACCCGTCCAGGGCGGACTGGTAGCGGCCGAAGGAGGCCGCGCCGTCGTCGAAGGTGCGCACCACCGGCATGGCCTGGACGAACTCCACCACCGTTGAGTTGATCCGTTCGCGCTCCGCGTCGTAGCGGCGCTGCAATTCGGTTTTGCCGCGCATGCACAGCCAGACCGCGAAGGCGCCGACCAGCAGCACGCCCAGGGCCACCAGCGCCAGCCGCCAGTCGATGGCCAGCAGCAGCCCCAGGGTGGCCACGGGCGTGGCCACGCCCCGGCCCAGCAGCGGCGTGCTGTCCGCCACGAAGGCATGCAGGTTCTTGACGTCGTCCTGCACGACCTTGGCCAGGGCTCCGGACCCCTGCCCCAGGAGATATCCCAGGGGAATGCGGGCCAGATGGTCCGTCAGATCCGTGCGCAGCAGCACCTCCAGCTTGAAAGCGGCGATGTGGGACACGGTGAAGGCCTGCACCCGCAGCAGGATGCTGGCCAGGGTCAGGCCGATGGACAGGAAGACCCACCACCACAGCCTCGGATCGTTGTTCAGCAGCGCCGCGATGACCAGAGCCAGCGCAGCCACGCCGCCCAGACCGGCCACCGAGCCGATGGCCGACATGGTGATGGCCGTGCGGATGCCCGTCCGGACCGGACGCATCAGCTCCCATATGCCGGGAGCGCGCTTTTCCTTGCCCCGGACCGGCCGGGACTCCCCGGCCCCGCACTCCGGGCTGTCGTATTGAGATCGCATCAAGTACCTCGCTTGGAAATGGAGGCCGCCGAGCCTGGCTTCCTCCGGTGTTCCGTTTCCCCTGTCCCAAGAGGCGGCGCCGCCCGCCCTCCGTCTGCAAGGCAGGCGGGCGGCGGCCGCTTCGATGAAGAAACAGGGGCAGCATGCAGAGGCGGGGCGGATTATTCCACCCCGATCGGAAAAAACTGGAACGCGATCGGGAAAAATGCGGGAGAAGCCGTTGCTTCACCCGCCCGAAGGAGCGCTTCCCTCCTTCAGGCGGGGCGGGGGACGGGGATCGCCCCGGGCTGGTGGATGATGCCGGTCAGGGCCGGGCGGCGCAGGAGGAGGGAAGGTAGCCGTGGAACCGCTTGAAGGCGCGGCTGAAATGGCTGGGGTTGGAATACCCGACGAAGAGGGCCGCCTGGAGTACCGAGCAGCGGCTGGATTCGATGAGGGACAGCGCCTTTTCCATCCGCACCTTGCGGACGTATTCGCCGATGGAAAGCCCGGTGTGCACGCGGAAATCCGTCTTGAGGTAGCACTCGTTGACCCCCACCCGGCGGGACAGCGCGGTGATCGTCGGCGGCGCGGCCCACTCCTTGTCCAGGATGCCCACCGCCTCCTCCACCGCCCTTTGCCGCTGGGTGCGGCGGCCCGGCACGCGCTCGGACGGGGAGCCGTCGATGGTCAGCATCCGGCTCAGGAAGTCCAAGGCCCGCGACTCGAACATCAGCCTGCCGTAGAGGGTGGTGCGCTCGGTGGTGAACAGGCTCTGGGCGACCTGCACCAGCGGATGGCTGGCGGGCACGCCGCGCATCTTGGGAAACGATCCGCAGACCACGAACCCCTTTTGCCGCATCCGCTGTTCGACCATGCGGTCCAGGCTGCGGCTCAGTTCGCAGGACGCCCCGCCCAGCCAGTGGTCGAGCATGCTCCGGGGAATCCCGATGGAGACGCCGCTGATGAACTCCCCGGCGGGCTGGAAGCAATGGACCTCGTCCTTTTCCCCGCCCACGGAAAACCACAGGTCCCCGCTGCGCACGGTTTCCGCCCGGCCGTTGACCAGGGACGACATCCGAAAGCTCCCCGAGAGCATGATGCAGAACTTGATGGTGGTGCCGATCTCCCGGTAGTCGCCCTCGATGGGCGCTTCGAACTGGTAGCCGCACAGGCCGATGTTGGGGCCGCTGTTGAGGCTCAGCATTTCGGTGAACCCGACACCGTGGCCCCGGGCGACCTCCCAGCGGAAGCTGCGGCACGACGCGTCGTCCGAAACCGGTTTTTCCTCGAAGGATTCCAGCTGGGCGTAGTAGTCCCGATGCTGGGCGACCATGGCGGAAAGCCCGCCGGAGCCGTTTCCGTGTTCCATATCCATATACATGATGCAGTCCTGCCTGCCCGCTGGGGGCTGATGATCGGTCTCCGAACACGAACAGCCGCCGCCCGTTGCAGATACTGGGCACGGCGCGGCCGTTCTGATGATGTTGAATTTCATTATCAGCACATTCCGGGGTTGTCAAACCCGCAACGGCCCGGCCGACAGCAGAAAACAGCCCGCACCGGAAAAACGGAAACGCACTGAAACGCCGAACCTCCCCCGAACGGGCATGGACGGAGGCGACGAACGAAGCGCGCACCCCGACGCAAAGGGAAAATGCACTGGAAATCCAGGGCTTACAGGGCGCAGACCCGCCTTCCTCCACGAAAAGACCTTCAGAAATATCGTGACAATGAAATCCATTTTCATTATCAACTAGCAGTTCGCCGGGGGCGTAGCAACCGGCCGTCCCCGGAATCCGGGGGTTTGTCGGGGCTCCATCCCCGCAGACATCCAGGAAAATTTGAAACCCGCTCTCAAAATCACGCTTTGCCGCCCGCCCGGCGGACGGCGTATACGCAGGATCGCATGAAAGACACCATCGCCATACAGCACGCCATCCCCGGCCGGGTGCGGTTCAAGGTCCGCCCCCTGCGCCGGGACGAGGAACTGGCCCGCCGCCTCGGCTCGGGCCTCGCCGCCCTGCCCTTCGTCGAAACGGTCCGGCCCAACGCCAAATGCGCCAGCCTGGTGGTCCGCTACCGGGCCGAATCCGGCGACGCGGCGGCCATCGAAGCCGCCCTCCACCAGCTGCTGGACGGGACCGCCGACGCTTCGGCCTGCCTGGAAGGCGCGCCGGACTGCGCCTCGCCCCTGTGCCAATGCCGGGCCTGCTCCGCCACGCGCACGGGCTGCCACCCGGTCCGGCCCGCACTGCGCCGGTTCACGGCCATCAGCGCGGTCCTGGGCGGCGCGCTCACCGTCTCTCTCCTGCTCGGCGTCGGCCTGGCCCAGACCGCGCTGAGCCCCGTGGGCATCGCGGCCATCGTCTTTTCCGCGCCCCTGTTCCGCCAGGCCGCCCGGCAACTGCGCGACCGCCGCTTCACCCTGGAGATGTTCCTGGGCGCGAGCTGCGTGGCCGCCGTGTTTGCGGGCGAGGCCCTGACCGCCTTCGAGATCCTGTGGATCAACGCGGGGGCCGAGCTGCTCAAGGCCTGGATCACCGAGCGCTCGCGCAAGTCCATCAGCCGCATCCTGGAGGTCTCCTCCCACCACACCTTCGTCCTGGTGGACGGCGTGGAGGTGGAAAAGGAGGTGGCCGACCTCGCGCCCGGCGACGTCGTGGTCCTGCACACCAGCGAAAAGGTGTGCGTGGACGGCGAGATCGTAGACGGCGAGGCGCTGATGGACGAGGCCCCGATCACCGGCCGGGCCGATTTCGTGCCCAGGCGGGCGGGCGACGAGGTCCTGGCCGGGACCTTCGTCCGCCAGGGGGTGATCTACGTGCGGGCGCACAAGGTGGGCGACCGCACCTATCTGGCCCGGGTGCTGCGCATGGTCGAGGACTCCCTGGAAAACCGCGCGCCCATCGAGGGCGTGGCCGACAGGCTGGCCGCCAATCTGGTCAAGCTCGGCTTCGCGGTCACGGCCGGGACCTTGCTGCTGACCGGCTCCCTGTGGCGGGCGTTCACGGTCATGCTGGTCATGGCCTGCCCCTGCGCCACGGTGCTGGCGGCGTCCACGGCCGTGAGCGCGGCCCTGAGCGCGGCGGCCCGGCGCAACATCCTGATCAAGGGCGGCCGCTACCTGGAGGCCGTCGGCGGAGCGGAGACGGTCTGCTTCGACAAGACCGGCACCCTGACCACCAGCGAGCCCGTGCTGGCGCGCATGGTTCCCCTGAACGGCGCGCCCCCCGACCACCTGCTGGCCCGGGCCGTGGCCGTGGAGATGCACAACCACCACCCCCTGGCCCAGGCCATCAAGCAGGAGGCGGACCGGCGCGGCATCGTCCCCGAGCCGCACACGGTCTGCGAATATTTCCTGGGCATGGGCATGCGCGCCGAGGTCGGCGGCCGAGAGATCCTGGTGGGCAACGGACGGCTCATGGACCGCCACGGCGTGGACGTGGCCCCGGCCGCGCGTCGGGCCGCGCCGTTCAGGCGCCAGGGCCGCACCGTACTCTACGTGGCCGAGGACAAGACCCTGCTCGGCCTGCTCGCCTTCGACAACCTGACCCGGCCCGAGAGCCGGGCCGTGGTCGGGCAGTTGCGCGCATCGGGCGTGCGCGACGTGGTGCTGATCACCGGCGACGAACCCAACACCGCCAAAGAGCTGGCGCGCCGCCTCGGCATCGCCACGGTCCACGCCCCGGTCATGCCCGAGGACAAGGCGGTCCTCGTCGAGGAGATGCAGGCGCGCGGCGCGTCCGTGATCATGGTCGGCGACGGCGTGAACGACGCCCTGGCCCTGACCCGGGCCGACGTGGGCGTGGCCATGGGCGCGGGCGGTTCCGAGGTGGCCATCGAGGCGGCGGACATCGCCCTGGTCACCGACGACCTCACCGGGCTGGTCTACGTCCGGTCCCTGAGCCAGGCCACGCTCCGGGTCGTGCACCAGAACTTCTGGATCGCCACCGGCTCCAACCTGGCGGGCGTGGCCCTGGGTGCGGCCGGGCTGCTCTCCCCGGTCATGGCCGGGCTGCTGCACATCGTCCACTCCCTGGGCGTGCTGGCCAACTCGTCCCGCCTGCTCCGCTACGAACCGTCCGTGCCGGGGATAGAGGAATAACCATGAATTTCAGCGATCTGATGAGCCTGCGCAAGCACCTTTCCATCCAGCACCACGTGCCCGGCCGCATCCGGATCAAGTTCGGCCTGGCCCTGCTGGCCGACCCGCGCGCCAAGGCGGTCAAGGAGGCGGCCAAGGGGCGCAGGCAACCCGCCTGCGTCCGCGACGTGCGCGTCAATCTGCTCACCCGCAACATCGTCATCGAATACGACCCGGCCGTCGTGCGCCCCGAAATCTTGCATGAGGCGCTGACCACCGGGGACGAAGACCGTTTCAACCAACTGGCTGCGGAGCTCGAAGCCGTCTCGGCAGCCTGACATCCAAGAGGAGAATCGTGATGGAGTACATGAACCAACCCCAGGGCGGCGCGGACACCGGCGCGCCGCAGGGCGGCCAGCCCCAGACGGGCGGCTATTACCAGTACCAGCCCGGCGTGGGTTTCGTGCCCGTGCAGGGCGCGGCCATGCAGGGCCAGGCTCCGCAGGGCGCTCCCGGTGGGGACCAGGCCACTGGCGGCCAGGCATACGCCGAGGCCCAGCCCACGGCCCAGCAGCCCGCGCAGGGCCTGTACGGCCAGGGCATGCCCGAGGGCGCGCAGCCCAAATTCGACCAGAACAAGCTCGGCCAGATGTACGGGGTCATGACCGACGTCATGAACGGCGAGGCCGAGCCGTCCCAGCTCCTGGGCCTCTTCGCCGGGACCGGCGGCGAATTCTGGAAGGGCGCGCTGGTGGGCGCGGCGGCCGTGGTCCTGCTGAACAACGACACGGTCAAGGGCGCGCTGGCCGGGCTGGCCGCCTCGGCGGGCTCGCTCCTGGGCGAACGCGACCCCGAGGGCGAACAGGTCACCGTGGACGGCAAGTAGCCGCCCGAAACACAAAGGAGTTTTCAATGACCAAGCAGTATACCACTCCGGCCAAGGCCGTCACCTTCGGCGGCGCGATCCTGGGCGCGGCCGCCTTCGGCGCGGTCCTGGGGGCCGCCACCGCCGCCGCGCGCGGCATCCGCCAGGTGAAGAGCGGACAGGCCACCAGGGAAGACGTGGCCCGGGACGTGGCCCGCGAGGCCGGTTCCACGGCCGTGGCCGCCGGTGCGGGCGTGGCCGTGGCCTCGGCTCTCGGCCTGGGTCCCGTGCTCTCGGCCGTGGGCGTCGTCGCCGTGGCCGTGGGCGCCAAGTACGCCCTGGATTCCGTGTTCCGGCCCGCCCCGGCCAAGGCCGTGGCCGTTCCGGCAAAGGAAGCGGCCAAGATTCCGGCCCCGAAGGGACCCGCCAAAAAGGCCGCACCCGCGAAGGCGGCGCCGAAAAATGGCCCCGCCCCGAAATCCGCCGCGAAAAAGGCCGCAGCCCCAAAGCCCGCCGCCAAGAAGACCGCCGCCAAGAAGGGCGCGCCCCTCAAGGCCGCGCCCGCCGCCTCCGCGCCTGAAACCGCCGAAAAGGCCTAACCCCGAGGAGTCATCCCATGAGCGATCATACCTACGTGAACCAGCCCCAGCCGGGCGCGTCCTCGGCCGAAGGGGCCTATTCCCGCGACCCGCAGACCCCGACCTATTACTTCCAGGACGCCAACCAGTTCGGCGCGCCAAACGCCCAGGCGGCGACGGCGGCTCCGGCCCCGTCCGCCCCGGCCGCGGCCGCCACCTCCACCGTCGCCTCCTGGTTCTCCTTCACCAACGCGGACTACCTCAAGGGGCTGGCCCTGGGCGTGGGCGCGGCCCTGGTGGTGACCAACCCCGCGGTGCAGAAGGCCGTGGTTTCCGGCGCGGTCAAGGCGTGGGCCGCCATCCAGGGCGGCGTGGAGGAGCTCAAGGAGCAGGTCCAGGACGCCAAGGCAGAACTCAGCCAAAAGGACTAGACCATGTCCGGCTCCAAGCGATCCGACAAGTCCGGCGCAGCCGGGCTTTCGACCACGACCAAGCGGACCCTGGCCAAGGCGGGCATGGCGACCTCCCTCGGCCTGCTGGTGGCCACCGGGCTGATGGAAACGAACAAGACCGAGGCCCTCAAGCGGGTCCATCTCTGGTCCGGCTTCGCCCTGGTGGGCTTCTCCTACTGGCACTATTCCCTTTACAACCGCAAGACCCCGGGAGGGGCGTAGCCCATGGCGGCAAGCGCGGATACGGCCCCGGCCTTCTCCGTGGTCCACGAGGTCGGGGGGCGCATGCGGCTTCGGAGCCGCCGCCTCTTCGACCCCGCCCTGGACCTCGCCTACCTGGAGGCCCTGATCGGAGCCCTGCCCGGCGTGGAGGAGGCGCGCACCAACCGCTGGGGCGCGTCCGTGGTGGTGGTCCACGACGGACGTCCCGAGACGCGCGCCCGCGTGCTCAACCTGCTGGAGCATCTGCCCCGGGAGGTCTACACGCCCGGCGGAACGGCCCGCGAGGAGGTCTCGGCCCTGGCCGTGGCCGGGCAGGGAGCTGCGGCTGCCCTGACCCCGCTGCTGCCCTCGGCGGCGGCCGCGCCCGCCAGCTGGCTGCTGGGCGCGCCCACCCTGGCCAAGGGGCTGCACACCCTGCTCTACGACGGGGTCAAGGTCGAGGTGCTGGACGCGGCGGCCGTGGGCTTCTCCCTGCTGCGGCGCGACTACTTCACGGCCAACGCCATCGTGGCCATGCTCGGCCTGGGCGGCTACCTGGAATACTGGACGGAGAAGAAATCCGACGACCTGCTCAAGAGCCTGCTCCGCCCCCAGGTGGAGGAGGTCTCCGTGGAGCGCGACGCCCGCGAGGTGCGCATTCCCTTCTCCGAGCTGGCCGTGGGCGATCTGGTCATCTGCGGCCCGGGCGAGTTGCTGCCCGTGGACGGCGTGGTCGTGGACGGCGACGCCGCCCTGAACCAGAGCTCCATCACCGGCGAGTCCCTGCCCGTGCACGTGGGCGAGGGCGACGAGGTCCTCTCCGGCGCGGTGATCGAGGACGGACGGATCAAGGTCGCGGCCCGCACCGTGGGCCGCGAGACCTCCATGGCCCGCATCGGCCGGTTCCTGGAAAATTCGCTGCGCACGCGCTCCGCGTCCCAGAAGCGGTCCGACGAACTGGCCGACCGGCTGGTGCCCGTGACCTTCGCCCTGGGCCTGGCGCTCTTCGCCCTGACCCGCGACGTCAGCCGGGCCGCGTCGGTGCTGACCGTGGACTACTCCTGCGCCATCAAGCTGGCCACGCCCGTGGCGGTCAAGTCCGGCATGCACACCGCCGGGCACTGCGGCGTGCTGCTCAAGGGCGCGCAGGCCCTGGACAATCTTTCGCGCATCGACACCATCGTCTTCGACAAGACCGGCACCCTGACCCGGGGCGACCTGCGGGTCACGGACGTCCACCCCCTGGACGGCCTGGACCCGGCCGGGCTGCTGGCCCTGGCCGCCGGGGCCGAGGAGCACTACGCCCACCCCGTGGCCCGCGCCGTGGTGGCCGAGGCCCGGGCGCGCCGCCTCGACCTGCCGCCCATCAGCCAGGTGGACTTCATCGTGGCCCACGGCGTGTCCGCCTACGTGGGCGGCGAGCGCGTGCTGGTGGGCAGCCGCCACTTCCTGGAGGACGACGA
>JAZHDH010000126.1:0-4643 GCA_036584335.1 Pseudodesulfovibrio sp.
CCCTTGGAACCCCGACGCCGCTTGCGCGGGGAGGCAACTTGGAAAGTTGCCTTCTGTCCGGTCAGGGAGGCTGGCGGCGGCCGTGTGGTCCGGGTGGAAGGAACTTGAGGATCATGCCATTACGGCGTCTCGGACAGTGGCAGGGGTGGGACTTAGCTTGAACTGCCTGCCTTGGATTTTCTTCTTCAAAAAACACCCCGGCTGAGGCAGGTAAATACGGCGGACGGTGTTCCGGTAAGCGGTACGTATCCCCACCCGTTTTTTCCGACCTCAGCCGTTACCCGGCACGGCGGGGGCGAGCGGGCAGTCCGTCACCGCGCCTGGCAGGGATGGACAAGCTGCTCCCCCGCGCAACGGAAATGGGATTCTTCAAAGTACCCACCACGTTCTTGAGAAGTAACTGTCCGCAACAAGGCGGGCAGTTACCTTTGGCCGATCTTTGGGGTTATACGGAACTATTCGCGAATTTTGGAATCAATTGTACACATTTTTTCACACAAGGTGTCAAAAAATATTATTAATTTTAATTGGTTACAGCGATAGTTTTACCTTGTGTCAACACAACACGACTATGCCCGGCCTCACGATGCGAAGTCCTTTTGATCCAGGCCGTTATTAACAACGTGAAGGGTCATCCACAATCATCCGAAAGACCGTCTGACACATCCATCTTGAATGGATCGGGAAATGTCATATGCGCCATGAACGGCAAAATCGCAATTGAACCTGGCGCATGAGCGACTCGCGGAACTTGTTGAATCTGCTATCAGTTCAAGGCCATGCCTCGGCTTTTGCGGCCAAGGGCCAGCCCTCGGCAAGGCTTGGCGGGCAAAGATCACTTCAGCTCGAACGGGGCGACGCCATCGCTTCCCGCCATGCGGACGTCAGTCGTCCAGCAGTCGCGAGGCCAGGTATTCGTAGCCCTTGTCCAAGGCGTATTCGTACTCCATATCCCAATGAATCCGCGCGCTCATGGCCGTGTGCGGCAGGGGCGCGAACCGGGCGTCCCCTTCCAGCAGCGGGCCATAGCAGGGGTCGGCCACGATCAGGTCCACTCCGGGCTCGTTCATCACCTGTCGAATCTCCCGCTCGTCGTCCGTATCGCGGTCAAAGGCTCCCCTTTCGGCGAGAATGCCCGCGCACCCCTCGTGATTACGGAACAGCGGCGCGCTCGGGGTGACGGAAACCACATCCACCCTGCCCACGCCGAAGTCGTGTTCCAGGCAGTATTTCACGCCGTAGCTCATCACCGGTTCGCCGATGACCACCGCGTGCTCGAATCGGCACGGTTCCGAGACCTGGGAAGGCCGGAGTTCCGCGCCGCCGAGCATGTCCACGAAACGGTCGTACCCGGCCAGCCCCACGGGCATGCCCGCCACGAAGGGGATGCCGTAGTTGGCGTGCATGTATTCGGCCAGCGCCAACCCGCTACTGGAGACGACGGCATTGATCGCCGCGCCCGGCGCGTTGCGCACGCCGTTCAGGGGATCGAGCTTCCCGAGCAAAGGCCCGGAGAACAGCCCCTCCAGCCAGTAGCCTTCGTCCCGGAGCGCGGCGTACAGCGGATCGAGATGCGCGTCCTTGCCCATGGACAGATGGATGGCCCCCAGGACGTTGAGGCCGTTGCCGATCTTGGGCGCCTCCGGGTCCATGAATTTTTCGGCCAGGGCGAGGAACGCCTTGGACGCCCCCTCGGGGTACGGCTCGGACCCGGCGGTGGGCACCATGAACACCGGCATGTCGGTGCGCGACGCGATGGTCCGGGCGAACCCCTTGAGGTCCGTGCCGATGATCTCCGAGATGGGCGTTCCGGACAGGGCCACGAACTTGCGGCCCAGCCCCTTGGCGGTCTTGACGATGTTGTCGATGAACTTGTCGTCGTTGCCCAGGATGACGTCCATTTCCAGGAGGCCCGCGCCGACCACCGTGGCCGGGCCGCGATACCAGCGCGGTTCGTCCTCGATGTTGATGTGCCAGGCCCCGCCCGCAGGGCCGTAGACGACCACGAGTCCCTCGAAGTCGTACAGGGCCGAGCTGACGCCGAAGTAGCCCGTCGCCAGGGGAAGAAGGTGATGATATTCTTTCATTGCGGTTCCTTAGATGAGAAAATCGTGACGGTAGATCCAGTCGCGGTTGGCCACCGGGCTCTCCATGGCTTCGCGGGTCTGGTCCAGCATCCAGAGCGTGGCCTCGTACCCGTACTTCTGTTCCTGGTAGCGGGACAGCGGCACGTTGGCCGCGTTGGCGCAGAACATGCCCGCGTCCACCCCGTAGGCCACCTCCACGCCGTCGAAGGGCGCGGTCTGGCCGCACAGGGCCGGGTGGGAGGCGTTGTAGACCTGGATGTCCGGCCTGACCGCGCGCAGCTGCTCGATGAGCTTCCACTCATAGGGCTTGATGGCGCCGCGCGCGAACAGGGTGTTCACGTCCACGCCGTTGTCCAGCAGGAACAAGGCCAGCTCGAACGGGCTGCCGTTGATGCTGCATCCGACCGCAACGGACTTGCCGCGCAGGGTGTCGAGCATGGGTCGGGCCGCTTCGCGGGCGTCCGCCTCGACCGTGTCCATCGACAGGCTGCGGCCCATGGCTTCGCCGATGCGCCCGTACTGTTCCCGGATGGTCGAAAAACCGTAGGCGGTGGGGGCGAAGCAGGCGGGAATGCCCATCTGGCTCTCCAGCTTGCCGCTCAGGCCGTTGGCCAGGGGATGCATGACCACCGACGCGCGGCCATGGGCCATGCGCGAGAAGGTCTTCAGGTCGGGGCAGAGCGGGATCTGGACCACGTCGTCCACCCCGGCGGCCGCCAGGACCCGGTAGAACTCGCCCGAATCGGACAGGGGCATGAACGTGCCCAGCAGGTTGAGCCGGTTCTCGTTCGGCACGCGTTTCTCATCCTTCAGGAAATCGAAGAACGACGTGTAGGCCGAGGTGAAGGGCGACTCCTTGAGCCCGATGGTGATGGGAGCCATGGCCCCGAGGATGATCTTCTTGCCGGTGGACTCCTCCAGCCGGTTGATGACGCCGGTAAAGTCCGTGCCCAGGATGTAGTCCGGGCAGCCCACGATGAGGAAGGCGACCTTTTCCTCGCGGCGGGCCAGAATATCGGCAATGCCCTGTTCCACCTTGGGCAGATGGTTGCCCATGGTCATGTCCAGTTCGGACACGCAGAGCATGTAGAACCGCTCGGTGAACTTCCGGGCGTGGGCCATGAACGCGGAGTGGCGCAGGCAGGCGGAAGGCCCGACCATGACGGCCACGGACTCGGGCAGCAACAGGCAGGTCTCTATGACGCCCCAGCCCGCCAGGTTGGGGCCGACTCCCTCCAGCGGGGCAAAGGGGAAATCCGGCTTTTCCTTGAGGTGTTCCACCCGTATGCGGGCGTGATCCAGATCCATTTCAATACTCCTTCTCGGGCGGGGCTCAGGCCGCGTTCCGTTTTTCGGCAAATCCGGAAATGGTCCGCGCCAGGTCAAAGAAGCGCTGCGCCGTGGGCAGCGAGCTGTCCCCTTCCACAATGGTCCTGCCGTCCTCCTCGAACTGGTGGATGGCCGTGTCGCGCGGGATGACGCCGATGATCGAGGTGTCCATCTCCCTGGCGAAGGCCTCCACCCGCTGCACCTCGTCCGCCATGTCCCGGCAGTTGAGGATCAGGCCGCCCAGCTCGGCGTAGTTGCGGTCCGCGAAGTTGCGCAGGGCCAGGATGATGTTCCGGGCCGCCAGCAGGGCCATCTTTTCGCCCGAGGTAACGATGCAGACCTTGTCCGCGAATCCTTCGCGCATGGGCACGGCGATGCCGCCGCAGACCACGTCGGCCATGATGTCGTACAGGACCACATCCGGCTTGTAGATGTCGTAGGCGCCCATTTCTTCGAGGAGCTCGAAGGCCGTGAGCATGCCCCGGCCGAAGCAGCCCACGCCGGGGGTGGGACCTCCCACCTCCATGCAGACCACGTCGCCGAACCCGCGTTGGGCGATCGCGTCCAGGGCGTCCGGCTTTCCCCGTTCCTGGAGATACTGCAGGATGGGCATGGGAGGCGTGCCGCCCAGCAGGTTGATGGTCGAGTCGGTCTTGGGGTCGCAGCCGATCTGCATGACGCTGAGGCCGTCAAGCCCCATGGCCGCGGAAATACTGGAGGTCACCGTGGACTTGCCGATGCCGCCCTTGCCGTAGATTGCTACCTTGATCAATGCGTTGCTCCTTCCCGTTTGAGTGAATGCCCCTTGCCCCCGGCAACGGTCCTGCCCGCCCGCGCCACCACGCCTCTGGCCTCGTCCACCGAGACGTAGCGCTTGTGGGTGGTGATCTGGAATTCGTACTCGATCTTGTCCGTCTTGCTTTGCAGGAACGGATTGCAGTTGGGCATGATGACGTTGGCCCCGCCCTGGGTGAGCGCCCGGTATTGCCCGTTGTCCGGGTCCAGGGTCGCCACGGTGTTGGCCGCGGCCATGTGCGTGTTGCCGGTGACGAGCCGCGTCAGGGCGAACACGCGGAGCATGAGCTCGATATCGCCTGCGGGATCGTCCCTCAGCGGGGTCTGGGCGTGGGGGATGAAGGGGCCGATGTTGATCATGTCCGGTTGGAAGTCCTGAAAGAACAGGATGTCCTCGCACAGGTCCTCCAGGGTCTGGCCCGGCAGGCCGAC
>JAZHDH010000127.1:0-4602 GCA_036584335.1 Pseudodesulfovibrio sp.
GGGGCCGATGATCACCGGCGGCATCATCGCCATGACCCACGGGCTGCGGCCCACGTTGGCCGCGACCATGCTCGGGGTGGGCATTCCGCTGTCGTTCCTGACGCTGCCGGTCTGGTACTGGCTGATCCGGTCCTTCTAGCTCACTGGCCTTCGGGCGGTTCGACGCAGATGGGCTCCTGCACCTTGAGCAGGTCCTGGAAGGTCTGGAGCCGCAGGTGGGAGGCCTCGCTCAGGGCGTCGCCCTTGTTCAGCAGTATGTTCCCGGCGGTGGTGACCATGTTGCGCTGCATGACCATGCCCGGCTCCAGTTCGGCCACGGTCAGCTTCAGGCAGCGTGCCTGGCGGCTTTCCTCCAGGGCGCGCCCCAGGGCGGCCAGCACCTCCGCGTCGTACACCTTGGGCCGGGCCAGCATGAATTCCAGCGCTTTTTCAGGCGGCGCGCCGGTCAGCTCCATCTGGTCCATGTCGATGCATGCCTTGAGGATGCGGGCCGCCATGGGCGGCTCCTGGGCCGCCGGGGTGTTCTGGTGCCGGATGATCTCCGCGATCTTGGCCATGCGCGGCACGTTGCCCAGCAGGTGGGCGGCGATGCTCGGATGGGTCAGGTAGATCTGCATGTCCTCCTTGGAGAGCCGGGTGCCGGCCTCCATGGCTTCGAGCAGTTCGGGCGGCAGGGCCACGCAGCCGATGTTCGACAGGAGGATGACCATGTCCATGGATTGGGAGGACATGGCCTTGAGTTCGGCGCAAACTTTCTGGGCGCGCGGCCGGATCCGCTTGCTGCGCTGCACGGCGTCCGGGTGGGTCAGTTCCAGGATGTCCACCAGCATGCGGGCGCAGCCGAGCAGGAGCTCCCGGGTCGCGTCCGCGTCGGTGGAGCGTTCCTGCCGGTATTTCTGCACGGCTTCCTGCACGGCCGCCTTGAGCACCTTGGGCGGGCAGGGGCGGGGCAGCAGCTTGGAGATGTGGGCCACGTTGATGGCCCCGGCGGCTGTCTTGAAACTCCGGTCCGCCGTGACCATGAGCCGCATCACCCGGGGGTGCTTGGCGCGCACCTCGGCCAGGAACTTGAGCCCGTTCATGCCGGGCAGGTGGACGCTGGAGAGTACGGCCGCGAAGCGGTCGTCCTGGGCCAGCATGACCAGCGCTTTTTCCGCGTCCGGCAGGCAGGCGAGATCCACCACGGGCTCAAGCACGGTCCCGGCCTTGGCGGTGAAATCGGCGTCCGGGGTGACCAGCATGATTTTCGCTTTCGACATGACCGTCTCCCCCTAGATGCCCGATATGGCGATACCGATCTTTTCGGCATTCCAATGAAACTTTGACGCCTGCTCCGGCTTGTTCAGCGTGATGGACCGGTCGCCGATGGTGATGGTCACCCCCGCATTGGCCGTGCGCCGGGCCTTGAGCCTGCGCTTGGAAAGTTCCTGCCCCTGGGCGGCCAGCGCCATCTCCTTCTGTTCGTTCAGCCCGATCATCTTGCGCAGCAGCAGGGCCTTGATCTTGAACAGTTCCACCAGGATGGAACGGTCCTCCTTGGGCGCGAGCAGCAGGGTGTCCTTGATGTTGCCCGTTCCGATGAATTTCTCGAGTTCGTTGATCTTTTCCTTGATCTTCCGGGTCCTGGTCTCGATGTCGGCGTCTTCGCTCTGGGGCAGCGCCAGCGTGATGTAGGTCCGGGTGCCCAGGGAGGAGCCCATTTCGGCCACGTCCATGCCGCCGCAGACGTAGGTGCCGCCGTTGAGGATGCCCTTGTCGGAACCGGCGATGATGCTGCCGCCGCAGACGATGTCGCAGTTGACGCAGTCCATCCCCAGGACCACGTCGCCGCCCGCCCGAATGGTGGCGTTGCGCATGAACTTGGCCGTAACCGTGCCGCCCGCCTCGATGATGCCGCCCTCCTCCATGAGCACGCCGCCGCCCACGGTGATGTCGCCGCCCGCCTTGATGGTGGCGTTTTCCACCACCACCTCCACGACCACGTTCTCCTTGGCCGTGACCTTGGCGCCGGTGGTCACGGTGCCCTTGATCAGGATGGACCCCTTCTCCACGTGCACGTTGCCCGAGGAGAGGTCGATGTCGGAGTTGATTTCCAGCAGCTCGGAGATGGCCAGGGTGTTGTCCTTGTACAGGACCATGCCCGCCGCGCCCGCCGTGTAGACGACTACGCCGCCTTCCTCCTCCCGGGTGCGGACGTCCTTGCCCGCCTTGAGTACGGCGGGCTTGCCGTCCTCGCCCGGGATGTCGTTGCCCATCACGTCGAACCCGGCCCGCCCCTTGGTGGGCGGGATGAGGCGGGCGATTTCCTCGCCTTCCTCCACGCAGGCGGTGCCGCCGCGTTCGCGGAAATTGATGGACCCGTCCTCCTGCTGCTGGCCCACGTCGCTGCCCTTGTCGAACAGGAGCCGGATCTCGCCCGGCTTGCCCGGCGAAGGTTGCAGGCCGTGGGCTATCTCCACATCCGTGACGGCGGCCTGGGTCTCCTGGGCCTGGGCCACCGCCGCGTCGAGGACGTCGTTGTCCACGCCCCGGCTCCCTTCGGGCAGGTATTCCCGGTATTTGTCGTCGGAGATGACCTTGCCGAAGCAGTTCTTGGGAAAAAAGGTCATGGTCATGGTCATGCGGTCGTCGGACACGGACCACAGCGGTTCCACCCGAAGCCCCTTTTCCGAGAGCTTGAGTTTGCCCACGGTGGTGGCGACCAGGGTGAAGTCGCTGCCGCCGACGATGAGGTTGGCCTTGTCGAAGGCCACTTCCTTTCCCTGGTAGGCCGGGGGGAGCGCGTCGGCGTTGATGGTGGCGATGATGGCGTTGGGGATGACCGGAAAATTCAGGTCGCCGATGGGATCGATGGCCGATGCGGGAAGGGGGCAGAGTCCTTCGTCGCCGGTGGTGGGCATGGCGGGTCTCCTTTGCGCTCCTGGGGAGAGTCTCTTGGTTCCATTATGCCGAGGCCTTAAAAAATGTCAATTATTATCGAGGGTCTTGAATGCGCCGTAATGGTTCCCCTCTTGGCCGTGGCGCGCAGGAGCGCCCGCAGGACAGGGACTTGCGGAGAGTGCGGAGGAGGGTGGCAGGGCCAGCATCGTCGGGGAGCGGGCCGTCGAAGCCCCGGGCGCTTCGGTTCAGCGGGGGAGCTTTTCCCGCAACGGCCGATAATAGAAGGCGGCCTTCATCTCTGTCGTGCGGTTGTTGAACTTGAGCTTGAAGTCGGTTTTTTCGTCCGGGGAGTACCAGACGAACACGGACCAGTCGCCTTCGTTGTAGGTGTGCTTGGGCGTCATGCCGTAGGTCGAGCGGATCAGCTCCATGACCTTGTCCCGGGGCACGTCCCGGTTGCGGTAGATGCAGGTGTAGAGGCGGCCTTCCACGAAGCCGTAGACCACGTCGGACGAGGCTATCTCGTAGAGGGGGTTGGCGTCGCGCGGGCCGGTGTAGCGGTAGTAGGCGACGCCGCCCTTCTCGTTGATCGGTTCGAACTGTTTGGCGTATTCCAGGTCTTCGAGCCGCTCGCCGTAGGGCGGGTTCACTGTGTCCAGCCTCCCGGCGAGGGTGCCGATGGCGGTGAGCAGGACGAGGGCGAGGGCGAGGGCGGCGGTGCGCATGGGAGGGGCTCCTTGGCTGGGTGGTGATGCGATCCGTGGACGGATGGGGCGACCCTATCGCATTTCGCCTGGCGCGTCATCCTCCGCCCCGGGGGCGGGCCGGAACGGGAAAAGGCCCGGAGCATCGCCCCGGGCCTCGGTTTGAATGGTGGACGATTCACCTATGCGTAGAAGAAGGTCACCGCGATCAGGGCCGCCAGGTAGATGGTGCCGAAGATGGCGCCGAGCCCCCACCAGCGGGCCTGGCTGATGTAGCCCGAACCGTACCAGATGGGGGACGGCCCGGTGGCGTAGGGGGTGATGATGCCCATCAGGCCCAGGGAGCCTGCGAGCATCAGCGCCAGCCGGGGCAGCATTTCCGCCGGAACCAAGGGGGCGGCCGTGGCCATGAACAGGGGCAGCAGGGCCGTGGTGTGCGCCGTGGTGCTGGCGAAGAAATAGTGGAGCAGGAAAAACAGGATGACCAGCATGACCGCGACCGTCATCGGGGCCATGCCCTGGAGGTGCATGGCCACCAGGTCGCCCATCCAGGCCAGCACGCCGGTCTTCTTCAGGCCCCCGGCCATGGCCACCAGGGTTGCGAACCAGACCAGGACGTTCCACGCGCCCTTGTTGCCGATGACGTCCTGCCAGGTGACGACCCCGGTGAGGATCATCAGGGTCAGGACGAAGATGGCGGCCACGGTGCTGTCCACGCCGAATTGCTTGCCGAATATCCAGAGGACCAGGGCGGCGACGGCATAGCCGAGCATCATCAGCTCCCTGGTCGTGACCGGCCCCATCTTGACCAGCTCCTCCCCGGCCCATGCCGGGGCCTCGGGAGAGTGCTTCAGGGTCGGGGGGTAGATCACGTAAGCCAGCCACGGGGTGAGCAGGAAGAGCGGGATCATGGCCGGGAGCATGACCCTGGCCCATTGGCCCCAGCTGATGGTGATGCCGGAACTCTTCTGGATCAGGTCCACGGCCAGCAGGTTCGGGGCCAGGGCGGTCAGGAACA
>JAZHDH010000128.1:0-4548 GCA_036584335.1 Pseudodesulfovibrio sp.
CCGGTGATCTCGACCACGCTGGTCTCCACGCCCCACATGTCGGCGAAGGCCTCGGCCATTTCCAGACCGATGAAGCCCGCGCCGATGATCACGGCATTGCCCACCTCACCCTTTGAAATGCCGTCTCGGATGCGGGTGGCGTCGTCCGGATTGCTGACGTAGCTCACGCCCGCCAGATCCTCGCCCGGCAGGCCGAGCCTGCGCGGCGCGGCCCCGGTGGCGATGACCAGCTTGTCGTAGTCGAGCACGGACTCCTCGCCCGTGGTCATGTCCTTGATGTGCACCTGCTTCGCCTCGCGGTCGATGCGCGTGGCCTTGGTCAGGGTGCGGACGCCCACGCCCTTGACGTCGCGGAAAAATTCCGCGTCGCGCACCATGTGAAAGCTGGTGGCGCAGAGTTCGCTGGCGTCCGAGACATCGCCGGACACGTAATAGGGAATGCCGCAGCCCCCGTAGGAGATGAGCGAACTCTGGTCGATCATGGTCACCCGGGAGGAGGGTTCCAGTCGCTTGAAACGGCAGGCGGCCTTGGGGCCGAGCGCCACGCCGCCGATGATGACGATATGTTGGGCCATGTGATTTTCCTCGTATATGCAGTGCCGCGCCGTCCCTCGGCGGCTGCGGGCGTTACTTCAAAAGCGCGCCGATGGCCCCGCCCAGGCGGCGGATGCCTTCTTCGATGCGGGCCGGATCGGAGTTGGAAAAATTGAGGCGCAGCGTGTTCTCCCCGCTGCCGTCCACATAGAACGGACGGCCGGGCACAAAGGCGACCTTCTGCCTGATGGCCTGGTCGAAGAGATCCATGGACGAAGTCCCCTCGGGCAGCGTGGCCCACAGGAACATGCCGCCCTCCGGCTCGGTGATGGTCACGGATTCCGGGAAGTACGTGCGGACCATCTCGACCATGCAGTCGCGCTGGCGGCCGTAGCGTTCGCGGATCAGGGCCACGTGGGCCTCGATGTCGTTGGTCTCCAGGTAGCGGCGCAGGATGGCCTGGGCCACGGTGGAGGTGTGCAGGTCGGCGGCCTGCTTGGCGATGACCAGCTTGTCGTAGATGGCCTTGGGGGCCACCACCCAGCCGATGCGGAAGCCGGGCGCAGCGATCTTGGAGAACGAGCCGCAGAGCAGCCCGTCGCCCGTGCGCAGCGAATAGAGCGAAGGCAGCCGCTCACCTTTGAACCGCAATTCGCCGTAAGGGTCGTCCTCCACGAAGAGCACGTCGTACTGGTCGAGCAGCGCGGCCACCTTCTCCCGCTTCTCCAGGGAGTAGCTGACGCCCGAGGGATTCTGGAAGTTGGGCACGGCATAGAAACACTTGGCGCCGGCCTTGAACGCGGCCTCCAGCTCGGCCAGGTTCGGGCCGTCGTTTTCCAGGGAGACCGTGACGAATTCCGGCTCGAAAATGGAAAAGGCCTGGATCGCGCCGAGGTAACCCGGCCGTTCTATGACCACCTTGTCCCCCCGGTCCAGAAAGACCTTGGCGGAAATATCCAGAATCTGCTGCGATCCTGTGGTGATCAGGATGGAATCCGGGTCCACATCCAGGCCGCGCCGGGCATAGCGGGCGGAAATGATGGCGCGCAGCCCCGCATCACCCTCGGTGGTGGAATATTGCAGAGCGGACCGCCCCAACTCGGCGAAGACTTCCCGGGACGCGGCGCCCATGGCGCTCACGGGAAAGAGTTCGGGGTTGGGCAACCCGCCGGCAAAGGAAATGATTTCCGGATCGGCGGTGACTTTGAGGATTTCCCGGATGAACGAGCGGTGCACCGTCCCCATTCTCCGGGCGAACTTGTCGGACATGCAATTCTCCTTTTCCGCAAATGAGTTACTCTGAAACGCCCGGGCTTGCAACACCGGCCAGGCAACTTTAGCCGATAGTGCAACCCTGTGCCGCTACAGGGAAAAACAAGGGACCGACCCATGGGCCGATCCCTGTATTTCCTGTTTTTCACTGGAATGATTGATCGTTCGATCACTGCCGGGCGTCAAACTGCCGCTCGATCCATTCCCGGATCTCGCTGTTGGGGGGATACACGCCCTTGAGGTGGCTCACCGATTCCCAGAAGCGGACGCCCAGATCCTCGGGCAGTTCCATGTCGAGCAGTTCCTCCGCTCCCTCGGAATTGCGCTTGATGAGCATCAACCTCGGGGTTTCATCCCAGGCGTAGACCACGAAATAGGTGCTCGTGTCCGATTTGCTCGTCACCGGCCTATGGCTGGCGTGCCAGGCATTGTTGCCCCACTCCAGATACATGGTCACGGCCGCCTCGGGGGTCATGGTCCAGTCGATGTCCAGATTCCGGTATTGGCTCAGGCTTCCCATGGTCGTCTCCTTTGGCTTGGTTGCGTCACATTGATTTAATGATAATAGTTATTATTTTTATGTCAACACATTTTCCAGGCAAGGAAAATAAAAACCCCCGCCAAAGCGGGGGTTTCACCTGGTCCCGGCCCTCCGAGCGCAGGGCGCAAGAAAGGCGGGCAGCAAAAAGGGGCGCCAGGCCCCTTCAGCTATTCCTTGTCAGGAGACCAGTTGGGGTCACGATATTTTTCGGGATTGTACAGGCGCCAGTCGGAACCGTCGTCGTACTTCTCGTCCGCGCCGGGATACGGCACGTAGAGATTCTCGTTCTTCTCGTCGTGACATTCGACGTTTTCAAAGTAGGATTTTTCCATGGTCTCTACCCTCTGAAATAAGGTACCACGGCCCTCCCGAAGTAGGGAAAAAGGCCGGGCGGATCGCCGCCCAGCCCCTGTCTGAAACAATTAAACGGTCGTGTCAAGCGTCTTTCAGGGCCGCTTCCAGGTCCGGTTTTACGTAGAGTTCACCGCCGTGGCAGTCGTTGATGACCAAGAGAGGGAAATCCTTGACCTTCATTTCTCGGATGGCCTCGGGACCCAGTTCCTCGAAGGCGATGACAGTGGATTTGACGATGGAGTTGGACAGCAGCGCCCCCGCGCCGCCCGTGGCGCCGAAGTAGACACCCTTGTACTTCTCCATGGCCGCCTTGACCTCGTCGTTGCGCTTGCCCTTGCCGATGGACGCCTTCATGCCCAGGCTGTGCAGGCGCGGGGCGTAAGTGTCCATGCGGTAGCTGGTGGTCGGTCCGGCCGAGCCGATGGGGCGTCCGACGGGTGCCGGGGACGGCCCGACGTAGTAGATCGCCGAGCCCTGCAACTCAAATGGCAGCTCCTTGCCCGCGTCCAACAGCTCGAAGAGCTTCTTGTGGGCCGCATCACGCGCCGAATAGATGATGCCGGTCAGGAAAACCACGTCGCCCGCCCTCAGCTGCTCCATGGCCTCGTCCGTCAGGGGGGTGTTCAGCTTGTATTCAGCCATTACAGTTCGACCTCCTCGTGCCGCTGGGAATGACACTGCACGTTGACCGCGAGCGGCAGGCTCGCCAGATGGCATGGTTCCATGGTGATCTTCACGCCGAGTACCGTGGTCTTGCCGCCCAGGCCCATGGGACCGATGCCGAGCCGGTTGATCGCCTCCTCCAGCTCCTTCTCCCTGGCCGCGATGGCCGGGTCCGGGTGGGTGTCGTCCAGCTTGCGCAGCAGCCCGCGCTTGGCGATCTTGGCCGCATGCTCGAAGGTGCCGCCGATGCCCACGCCGATGATCGTCGGCGGGCACGGGTTCGGCCCGGCCTCGGCCACGCGGTTGATGACGAATTCCTTGATGCCCTTCCAGCCCTGTGCCGGGGAGAGCATGGTCACGCGCGACATGTTCTCGGCCCCGCCGCCCTTGGCCATGTAGGCGATCTTGAGCTTGTCGCCCGGCACCATGTCGAAATGGATGATCGCCGGGGTGCCGTCGCCGGTGTTGGCCCGGGTCAGCGGATCGCAGGCCGACTTGCGCAGGTAGCCGTCGGCATACCCCTTGCGCGTCCCCTCGTTGATCAGCTCGCGCAGGTTGCCGCCCACGACCCTGCAGTCGTCGCCGACCTCCACATAGAACACGGCCAGGCCACAGTCCTGGCACAGGGGCAACTTGGTGTCCCTGGACAAGTCCGCGTTCTCCAGCAACTGCCGGAGCACTTCCCTGGCCGAAGCCGAAGTCTCCGACGCCATGGCCCGCTCGAACTTCGCCCGCACGTCGTCGGGCAGGATCGTGTTGGCCCTCTTGCACATCTCGGCCACGGCCTCGACGACCGCGGAACCTTGAATCTCTCGCATGTTTGCCTCCGTTTGCCGGGGTCGATGAACGCCTCCGGCGGCCAGAGAACCTTTTGAAAAAGGTTCTCTGGACTCTCCAAAACTTTTTATTGCGGCGCAGGCACTACCGGGGTCACCGAGAGACTTCCATGCGCCGATCGGCAGTAACAGCCGATTTGTCCGTTCAATGATCCACAGTGCGAGTCCCGCACCCCACGCCGCCAAAGACCTCTTTCCGCCTCTCCCCTCCCCTTCCTGGCGGCGTGGAGCCAAAAAGTTTTGGAAGGGAAAGAGGATGGGGGTCCGGGGGAAGGGGAAAGGGAGAACCTTTTTCAAAAGGTTTCCCTTTCCCCTTCCCCCGGCCGCCGGAGGCATTCTTTCTCTTAC
>JAZHDH010000129.1:0-4522 GCA_036584335.1 Pseudodesulfovibrio sp.
CTGAGCTACCTGCGCCACATCCCGAACATCGTGGTCATGGCCCCCAAGGACGAGGCCGAACTGGCCCGGATGATGGTCACCGCCCTGGACCACGACGGCCCGTGCGCCGTGCGCTATCCGCGCGGCACCGGCGTGGGGGCCAAGGTCAGCGACAACCCGCGCCGCATCGCCATCGGCAAGGGCGAACTGGTGCGCGACGGGGCCGACGCCCTGGTGATCACCATCGGCTCGCGCGTCTATCCGGCCATCGAGGCGGCCATGGAGCTGGAGAAATCCGGCCCGGACGCCGCCGTGTTCAACGCCCGTTTCGTCAAGCCGCTGCCCGAAAAGCAGCTGCTGGAGCTGGCGGCCCGGTTCGGCCGCATCCTGATCGTGGAGGAGAACGCCCTGGCGGGCGGCTTCGGATCGGCCGTGCTCGAACTTTTCAACGCGGCCGGGGTGCTGGCGGACAAACGGGTTCAGTGCCTGGGCATCCCCGACGCCTTTGTGGAGCATGGCACCCAGAAGGAACTGCGCGCCCTGCTCGGCATCGACAAGAACGGCATCAAGCGCGCCCTGCGCAAGCTCTGCAAATAGAAGGTTCCCCGGTCGAGGCCGGGAACGGATAGGAAACGGTCGGCGCTACGCGTCGGCCGTTTCTCGTTTGTGGTTGCGGCGGCGCCGTTATCTGCGTCCGTCTGCCCCGGCCCTGCGCCGCTGGCGGTAGGCGTCGACCACGAAGGCCAGGGAGACCGCCTGCTGGAGCATGAGGATGTGGTAGCCCTGGAGGGCCATCAGCGCCGCGCAGGCGACGTTGCCGAGCATGAACCAGAAGTAGCCGCGCGGCCGGTCCTTGGCCAGCAGGTAGGTACCCATCAGGAACCCGGCGGCGATGGCCAGTTCGAGCCATTGGCCCAGGGTGGTGATGCCGCCGAAGTCGTAGAGGCTGGCCGCCAGGCCGAAGACGACCGAGCAGCGGGCCAGCCGGTCCAGCCAGAGGGGCTCGGCCCCATGGCCGCGCAGGGCGATGATCAGCCCCACGGCCATGACCGGGACTCCGCCCGACTCCACGGCGGCGGCGATCCAGTTGTGCTCGATGGAGAACACCACGACCCAAGCGGGCAGCCCGGCCAGGAACACGGTCCAGGACAGCAGCCGCCAGCGCCGGTTGGCCCGGGCGTCGGCGCTGCGTTCGGCGAGCGAGAAGCATATCTTGTTCAGGAGGTAGGCGAGCCCTCCCCATATCTGCAGGATGGTAAGCATGGAATTCCCTCCCTCGGGAAGGCGAAGGTGCGTGCGGCTGGGCCGCGCGGGGCCGGACCACGCGGCGGTCCGGGAAAATGGCTACAGCAGGGAATGGGAAAAGGGGCGAACCCGGCGTCGGCCGCAGTCGCTGCGGGAGAGGGTGTCGCGCCCTTTCGGGCGCGCGCCGTCTACCGGCCGGAGGTCGTCCCGGTCCGGTGCGGCGGGGGAGGGGTATTGATGCAGTATCGGTTACGCATGGCTTTCCATACCGGATTTCCGCTTGCCCCGCCACATCAGATACACGCCCAGGGCGATCATGGGCAGGCACAGCACCTGGCCCATGGACATCCAGTCCAGGGCCACGAATCCGAGCTGGGCGTCGGGCTCGCGGGCGAATTCCACCAGGAAGCGGAACGCGCCGTAGCCGATGAGGAACAGGCCGCTGACGCAGCCCGTGGGCCGGGGTTTGGCCGAGTATATCCAGAGCAGGATGAAGAAGGCGACGCCCTCCAGCCCGGCCTCGTAGAGCTGGGACGGGTGGCGGGGCAGGCCGTCGGAGCCGGGGAAGATCATGCCCCACTCGAACTGGGTGCGTCGGCCCCACAGCTCGGCGTTGATGAAGTTGCCGATGCGGCCGAAGAACAGGCCCGGCGGCACCAGCGGGGCCACGAAGTCCGTGACCTGCATCATCGAGAGCCCGTTGTGCCGGGCGAAGAGCCAGGCGGCCAGGATGACGCCGATCATGCCGCCGTGGAACGACATCCCCCCCTGCCAGACGGCGAAGATCTCCAGCGGGTTCTGGGCGTAGTAGGAGAGGTTGTAGAAAAGTACGTACCCGATGCGCCCGCCCAGGACCACGCCGACCACGGCCCAGGAAATGAAATCGTCCATCAGCTTCGGCGTCAGGGCCGTCCAGGGCCTGGCCGCGCGCCAGCGGCCGAGCAGCCAGCCCGTGACCACTCCGAACACGTACATCATCCCGTACCAGCGGAAATGCAGGGGACCTATGGAAAACATGACGGGATCGAAACAGGGATACAGCAGCATCGGCAGGCTCCGGGCCGGTCGGGCATCTTTGTTTTCTTGAAAAAATCGGGTAAGCTGAAACTTCGGGCACAAGGTGTGCCTTTTTGCCATCCACGTCAACCCCGGGACCGAGGGCCATGGACAAGCCGCAGGAATTCGACATTCTGGAGATGCCCTTCGAGGGACTGTGCGCCTACTGGCTCTCGATGAAGAAGATCCTGGACACCCGCAAGGGACGGGCGATCATCGACGAGGAGATAGCGCACACGGGAGAGCCCTATATCCTGTACCTGCTGGAGACCGCCTTCTCCTCCCTGAGCCGGGACATGATCCGCCGCCTGGTGCGGGTCAAGCGGGACATCCAGCTCGAGGACTACGAGCGCAAGATCGACCTGATGCGGCTGGCCGTGTTCGCCATCGCCTCGGGCGAGAACCCGCGCGTCACCCTGGTGCGCATGGACTCCAAGTTCGCCTCGCCGGTGCTGAGCGAGACCAGGGCATTCGAGATGGCCACGGCCATGTTCGACGCCATCAAGCCCAAGGGCACCGACCTGGAGACCCTGCTCTCCGTGAACCACAAGCTCAAGGCGGACCGGCTCCTGGTCAAGCTGCTTTTCTTCGTCATGTACGCCCGGCGCGAGTCCAGGCAGGCCCTGGAGCGGTTCATGCCCTACCTGGGGTCGCACTTCTTCTCCGAGGGCATCTCCCTGGCCATCGACAGCTTCGAGGCCGATTTCCTGGCCCACCACATGGAGGGCATCCGGGACCGGACCATCGCCGAGACCGGCCGCAAGATGGACATGGCGCTCGAAATGGCCCTTGCCATCCGGGAAAAGCTGCCCTACGAGGATGTGTTCCGCGTCGGCCGGGCCTTCATGCCGTAACCACATCAGAGAGGATTCTCATGAAAAAGATATTTTTCCTGTGTCTGGCCGGGTTGCTCGTCGCCGCCCTGTTCGTTCCCGATTCCCACGCCTGGATTTCCGCGCGCATGGGGCAGAAGAGCTTCGAGCGCGCCTGGAACGCCTTCCTTTCCAAGCGGGCGGACGACGCCCGGCAGTACTTCTACAAGGCGGCCGACGCCTACGGCCTGGCCCTGGACGAGAATCCGCCGAGCCGGACCACCATGTTTCCCTCCAGCCTGACCATGGCGGGCATCTCCGCCTACTACGGAGGCCGCTACGAACTGTCCGTCACGGCCATGGGCAAGGCCATCGAGAAGGACGACTCCATCTGGGAGGCGTACATCTATACCGCCATGTCCAAGGCGCGGATGGACGACAAGGCCGGGACCATCGATTTCCTGGAGCAGTACCTCAAGAGCAATCCCGGGCAGTCCATCCTCTCGAACGAGGTGCAGAAGCAACTGACCGACCTCCAGACGAACTCCGGCTCCCTGGACCAGGCGGCGCCGGCCCTGGAGGATGCGGTCTTCCGGCAGTTCAGCAACAATTTCACCTTCGTCAACCGCACCGCCAACGACCCGGCGGGCCTGTGCGACGGCACCTTCTGGTGGCGCTACAACAAGGCTCCGTGCGACCGGCGTTACAACTACAACAACAATTAGCCCCGCTCCGGGCGCAGTCCGCCGGACTGCGCCCGGACGGTCCCGGCGTGCACGCCGGACTTGACGAACGGCGCAAAATCATACAACCATCCGTCACCGAAACGGGCATGACGCCCGGCAGAAACTCATTTTATTCATGACTACGGCTTCACAACTACCTGAAATTCATCAACGAGTCTTCACCAAGGACGACATCAACGCACTGCCCCTGCGCCGCTACGAAGGCCCGGTGGAAGTGGTGCGCACCGATGCCCAGCGCGCCCGCGCCCTCAAGGAAATGGCGGGTGAATCCGTACTCGGCTTCGACACCGAGACCCGGCCCGTGTTCCGCAAGGGCAAGAAACCCGGCCCGCCTTCCCTGGTCCAACTGGCCTCCCGCGACACGGTCTACGTCTTCCAGATAGGCGTGCTGCCCATGTGCAACGGTCTGTGCGATCTGCTGGCCGACGACCGGATCATCAAGACCGGCGTGGCCGTGCGCGACGACATCCTGGGGTTGCAGCGGCTGGCCGAGTTCCCTCCGGCACGGTTCGTGGACCTCTCGGACATCTCGGCCAGGGCGAACATGCAGACCCACGGCCTGCGCAACCTGGCCGCCAACCTCCTCGGCTTCCGCATCTCCAAGTCCGCCCAGTGTTCCAACTGGGCCAAGGACAAGCTCTCCCCGCAGCAGATCAACTACGCGGCCACCGACGCCTGGATCAG
>JAZHDH010000130.1:0-4464 GCA_036584335.1 Pseudodesulfovibrio sp.
CGGGAGTCCTTGACATGGGGCCGCATAAGAAAGAAGTCCCCCGGAAGGGGGACCAAAAAACGACACAGAAAAAGAAAGGATAAGAAGCCAGACCGACAAGCTGCCGCTGGCCTTTCCCTCTCCCCTAAAAATCACTCGTTGTAATACGCCATCCACAACCCTTCCATGACCAGATCCGGCCGAATCTCGTCGATGGTCTCCGAAATCTGCCCGATGGTCTGGGCCAGCCCCCCCGTCGCAACGACAAAGGGGTCGTCCATCTGCCCGCCCAGCTTGTAGACCAACCCGTCGACCATGCAGGCGAAGCCGAAGACCAGCCCCTGGTTCAGGCACTCCTCGGTGGAGCGGCCCCAGCGCAGTTCGGGCGAATCGATGGTCAGGTTCACCTTGGGCAGCTTGGCCGTGTTGCCGGACAAGGCGGTGGTCGAGGAGAGCACGCCCGGGCAGATCAGCCCGCCCATGAAGGCCGCGCCCTGCACGCAGGCCAGGGTGGTGGCCGTGCCGAAATCGAGGACGATCAGGTTTTCGGCGTCGTAGGTCAGCCGGGCCGAGAGGCAGCCGACAAGGATGTCCGCGCCCACCTGTTCGGGCCGGGCGTAATGGTTCTCCAGGTCGATGACGACGTCGCGGCCCGCGAACAGGGCCTCGCAGTCCAGGAAACGGCGGGCCATGCCCGTGATGATCGGGTCCAACGGCGGCACCACCGAGGAAATGATGCAGGCCTCCACATCGCGCGGGTCCACGTCTTCGCGGCGCAGGATGGCCTCGATCTTGAGCCCCCAGTCGTCGGCCGTGTTGGCCGGGCGCGTGGGCAGGGTGTAGCTCTCGCCCAGCCCCTCGTCGTTGGCCAGGCAGATCTTGGTATTGGTGTTGCCCGCGTCGAACAGCAGGATCATGGCTCGCCTCCCTTTTCCGCGCTTTCTACCCGTTTCCCGGCAAATGGCAAGGGGACGGGAATCCGGTGGTAAAAAGCCATACTGTTCCTCCGGGTTGTGGGGCGTTAACAATTGATTTATACAATGGACCCAAGCCCAAGGAGAAGCCATGAATCCCGCCACCCTGATCCCGCTGGCCGAGCCGCTGCCCATCCCCTGGGGATGGTTCGACATTCTGCTCGTGCTGACGTTTGCGGTCCACATCCTGTTCATGAATGCCCTGGTCGGGTCTGCGGCCATCGGGCTCTTCCGGTCCCTGCGCGGCGACCGGGACCTGGCCCGCGCCGTGGGCGACAAGGCCCCGCCGCTGCTCGCGCTGACCATCAACTTCGGCGTGGCCCCGCTGCTCTTCCTCCAGGTGCTCTACGGCCACTTCGACTACGTCAGCTCGGTGCTGATGGGCGGCTGGTGGCTGGCCGTGATCCCGGTGCTGATGGTCGCCTACTACGGCTACTACGCCCACAAGTTCGGGTACGCATCGCTGACCCCGGGCAAACGCACGGCCCTGCTCGTAGTCTCCCTGGGCTGCCTGCTCTACACCGGCTTCATGCTGACCAACAACATGACCCTGATGCTCCTGCCCGGGACCTGGACCGAATACTTCACCCGCGACGGCGGCTACCTGAACCTCTCCGACCCGACCCTGACCCCGCGATTTCTGCACTTCATGATCGGCGCACTGGCCTTGGGCGGGCTGTTCATCGCCCTGCTCGGCCGGATGAAGGACCGGGACGACTACGTGACCGTGGGCATGGCCTGGCTCTCGCGGGCGACCATGGTCAACCTGGCCGTGGGGCTGTGGTTCCTCATCGCCCTGCCCCGGCCGATCCTGCTCAAGTTCATGGGCGACTCCCTGCCCGCCACCCTGACCCTGCTCGTCTCCCTGGCCGCAGCCGGGATGCTGCTGTGGTCGGCCATCGCCAGGAAACCGGTCCAGGCCACGGTCTGGGCGGTGCTGACCGTGCTGTTCATGAGCCTGACGCGCAACTGGCTGCGCACCTTCTACATCGAGCCGTGGTTCCAGGTGGAGTCCACCCCGGTGACGCACCAGTTTTCCTCGTTCTATCTCTTCCTGGGTTCCCTGGTCGCGGGCCTGGCGCTCATGGGCTACATGCTGAGACTCTATTTCCGTTCGCGCGAAGGGAGGGCGTAAGCCATGGAATATCCCATCTGGCAACTGACGACGCTCGGCGGCGGCTTCTGGATCGCGCTGATCGCGACCCTGCACGTCTACGTGGCCCACTTCGCCGTGGGCGGCGGCCTGTTCCTGGTGCTGACGGAACGGGCGGCCTACCGCAGCAACAACGTCCACCTGCTGGCCTACGCGCGCAAGCACACCCGCTTCTTCCTGCTGCTGACCATGGCCTTCGGCGCGGTCTCGGGCGTGGCCATCTGGTTCACCGTGGCCCTGCTTGCGCCCCAGGCGACCATCACCCTGATCCACCAGTTCGTGTTCGGCTGGGCGGCGGAGTGGGTCTGCTTCCTGGGCGAGATCGTGGCCCTGCTCATCTACTACTACACCTGGGACACCATGGACCGGGACGACCACATGACCGTGGGCTGGCTCTACTTCCTGTTCGGCTGGCTCTCCCTGTTCCTGATCAACGGCATCGTCGGCTTCATGCTCACCCCGGGCGAATGGACCCACACCAAGGACTTCTGGGACGGGTTCTTCAACCCGACCTTCTGGCCGCAGCTGGTGTTCCGCTCCTTCTTCAGCGCGGCCTGCGCCGGGCTCTTCGGGTTCGTCACGGCCACGCGCATCGACGACGAACCCACCCGGATATCCACCGTGCGCTCCTGCGCGCTGTGGACCGTGCTCGGCGTGGCCGCCACCGTGGCCTCGGGCTGGTGGTACGTGGCCGCCCTGCCCGAAGCCCAGCACGCCCTGATGGCGGGCGGGTCCCACCGCGTTTCCGCCTTCCTGCAATGGTTCTGGCTGTTTGCCGCCCTGACCCTGATCGGCGGGCTGGCCATGGGCCTCCGGCTCCCCCGGCGGACCAGCTTCCCCCTGGCCCTCTTGGTCCTGGCCGCCGGGCTCGGCCTGTTCGGCTCCTTCGAGTTCCTGCGCGAGGCCGCGCGCAAGCCGTACCTGATCTGGGACTACACCTATTCCAACTCCATCCAGAAGGCGATGGTCCCGGTCATCAACCAGCAGGGCGCCCTGGCCTCGGCCCGGTGGACCCCGCCCGCGCTCAGGGCGGGCATCACCGACGCCAACCGCATGGAGGCCGGGCGGTTCCTCTATCAGCTCGAATGTGCCGCCTGCCACTCCATCGGCGGCCCCATGAACGACATCAAAAAGCGGTCGGCCATGTACGACGCCGACGGGCTGGAGGCGTTGCTGACCGGCCTGGGCAAGCTGAACCGCTACATGCCGCCCTTCGTGGGCAACGACGACGAGAAGCGCGCCCTGGCGGCGTACATCGCCGAAGGACTCAACGGCCGCGCGGCCGCCGAGGCCGCCGTGGTCCCGGAACCCGGCGCGGTGGAGCCCGCGCCCTTTGACGCCCGGAGCGCCGAGTACGCGCTGGTGGCCTGGAACGCCCGGGGCATGAGCCTGTACGCGGCGTCCGGCAGATGGACCCTGCTGCCCGCGCAGTCCGTGGTCCGCGCCGTGCTGGTCAAGCGCGACTCCCTGCCCGAGCTGGCGGGCGAGGACGTGACCCTGTCCTTCGAGGCCGAGCCCGGCGCCGAGGGCCAGACTCTGAGCGGCGAAATGCAGTGGCTGGCGGATGCCGGACGGTTCGAGGCGCTCATCGCCCCGCTGGCCTATCACAACGGCAAGTTCCAGCCCCTGCCCATGATCACCATCACGGCCAGGGGCGAGGACGGAACGGTCCTGGCCACGGCCAGGGTCGCGGCCCCGGTCAGCGACCAGCTGGGCTGCCGCTCCTGCCACGGCGGGGACTGGGCCAGGGACGGCGCGGGCGTGTCCGACGCCACCGTGGCCGACATCCTGGAGGCCCACGACCGCATGAACCGCACCGACCTGGCCTCCCGCGAGAGCGTGGCCTGCGCCGACTGCCATGCCGATCCGATCCAGAACGCGGCCGGGCGCGAGGGGCTGCCCTCCCTGTCCGCCGCCATCCACGGGGCTCACGCCCTGTACCTGGCCGGGCGCGACGCCGAACGCTCCTGCAAGGCCTGCCATCCCGCGAACACCCTGCGCGGCCGCCACGAGGAGGCCGGCATGACCTGCGTCAACTGCCACGGCGCCATGACCGGCCACGCCGCCGCCCTGCTCCGGGCCGAGGCGGGCACGCCGGGCGCGGACAAGCTCCTGGCCCTGCTCGCCCTGCCCGACGGCGGGAACACGGTCGCGCCGCGCTCGCCCTGGACCATGCAGCCCGACTGCCTGACCTGCCACGAGGGCTTCGACGCACCGGGCACGGACGACGCCTCGGGCCGCTGGACCACGAACGCGGCCGGGCTCTACGCCGGGCGGCGCGACGACCTGGGCGCGGTGGCCTGCGCCGCCTGCCTTTGTTGACAATGCAGGTAATAAGGGTGTGGGGTGTGTGCATTG
>JAZHDH010000131.1:0-4510 GCA_036584335.1 Pseudodesulfovibrio sp.
CGACACCTTCGTCACCACCACCGAGCGCATCGAGCAGTACATCCACGGCCTGGCCGACCAGCAGCTGCTGGCCGTGGGCCGCGACGACCAGGACTGCCGCGTCATCCGCATCCGCGAGCGCAACCTGCTGCACGAGGTGATGAAGAACAAGAAGGAAGAATAGGCCGTCGGGCCCATGGACGCAAAAAAGGCCGGGAGAGCGATCTCCCGGCCTTTTGCTTGATATTGGCTGCCTAGTAGCGGGACCGGCTGCCGTTCTTGCGGTTCTTGGGCACGATCAGCACGCGCTTCATGGGACCGTCGCCCTTGGAGCGGGTGAAGACGTCCTCGTTTTCCTGCAGCGAGAGATGGACCACGCGGCGATGGTAGGAGGACAGGGGCTTGGTCGACTGGGTGCGGCCCAGGTCGGCGGCCTTCTCGGCCAGGTGCAGGGCGATCTGGCGCAGCTTGTCGTCCTGGCGCTCGCGGTAGTCGCCGGTGTCGACCTGGATGCGCACCGAGGCCTCCATCTTGCGGGAGACCAGCCGGTTGACCAGGTACTGCAGGGAGGAGAGGGTCTGGCCCTCGCGGCCGATGATCAGCCCACTGTTCTCCTCGTCGTCGATGAAGACCTTGACCCGGTCGGACTCGATGGTCACCTCGATCTTGGTCTCGCCGACGATGGGCGTGAGCAACTGGGTCATGACCTCGCGCACGGCGCCTTCGAGCACGGCGGGATCGAATTCGGACATGTCGACGGCGGGACGCTCCTCGCTGTAGTCGTCCTCCACCTCGACGCGCGGCTTGCGCTCGCGGGGGGGCTTGCGGTCACGCTCGCGGCGGGGCTTCTCGCTCCGCTCGCCACGCTCGCCACGTTCAGTACGCTCGCCACGTTCAGGACGCTCGCTGCGTTCAGAACGCTCGCCCCGTTCGCCACGCTCGCCGCGGCCCTTTGGCTCGCGGGGCTTGCGGTCACGGTCGCGGCCGCCCTTGCCCCGTTCCCGGCGCTCGCGCGGCTGGCGGGGCTGGCCCTCGGGCCGGATGATGTTGCCGTTGATGTCGTCTGCGGGATCGTACTCCGGCTCAATGACGTTGCCGTTGATGTCGTCTTCCGGATCGTACTCCGGCTCGATGGCGTTGCCCGGTTCCGGGGCCGCGTGGACCTCGGGTTCCGGCGCGGACGCGGGTTCGGGCTGGGGTTCGGGCGCGCGGGGTGCTTCCGCGACCGGCTCGGCCTCTTCGCCGCCCAGGCGGTGCTTGCCGTCGCCGTTGAGGATGTCGCTGGTATTGACCTGGGCGCGGGGACGGGCCTTCACCTTGGCCTTCTTCACGCCCATGATGCCGAAGATGCCGGTGGAGCCGCCGCCCAGGATCTCGATCTCAAGGCGGTCCCGTTTCAGGTTGTAGTAGTCGCAGGCGCTCTCGATGGCTTCGTCCAGATCTTTTCCCTGGAATTCTTTGAAGTCGCTCATGGTTCTTTCCTTGTATCTGCCGGGAAGTCGAGGCCCCCGGAGGCGTGGTTAAGCGTTTTTCGCAGCGGTCTTGGCCTTGGATTGTCTGCCGATCATGTACTGCTGGCCGATGGACAGGATGTTGTTGAGCAGCCAGTAGACGACCAGGCCGGCCGGGAACTGAAGGAACATGAAGGTGAAGATCAGCGGCATGGCCATCATGATCTTCTGCTGCATCGGATCGCCCGCGCTGGGCGTCATCTTCTGCTGAAGGAACATGGTCGCGCCCATGATGATGGGCGTGATGTAGTATGGGTCCTTGGCGGACAGATCGGCCAGCCAGGGCAGGTCGGTGAACGGCAGATGGGCGATGAACGGGGCGTGCCGCAGCTCGACCGCGCCCATCAGCGCCTTGTACAGGCCGAAGAACACCGGGATCTGCACGACCATGGGCAGGCAGCCGCCCATGGGGTTGACCTTGTAGGTCTTGTACAGGGCCATGGTCTCCTGGTTGAGCCGCTGCTTGTCGTCCCCGTACTTCTCGCGGAGCTTCTGGACCATGGGCTGCAACTTCTTCATCTGCTCCATGGAGCCGTAGCTCTTTTGCGAGAGCGGCCAGAACAGGAGCTTGATGATGATCGTCAGGATGATGATGGCGATGCCGTAGTTGTGCACATAGCCGTAGAAGAAATTCATGGCGATGAGCAGCGGCTTGGCCAGGAAGTCGAACCAGCCGAAGTTGACCGCCTCGGCAAGGTTGTTCGGCATCGCGGCCAGCATGTCCCGGTCCGTGGGACCGACGAAATACGAGGCCTTGAAAGATTTGGTCACGTTCGGGATGAAGGTCGTCTCGTGGGTGACGGCCAGGCGGAAGATGTCGTCCTGGAACCCGGCGGACAGGCTGGAGTCCTCGCTGTCGGGCACGATGGCGAAGATGAAGTAGTTGGACTCGATGGCGCCCCACTTCAGGCCGCCGGTGGTCGAGGCGCCCTTTTCCTTGAGGTCGTCGCGGTCCGAGACTTCCTCGCGGCCGTCCTTGCCCAGGTAGGCCACCCTGGTCGGGTTGTAATTGTTGTCCTCGGCGGACATGGACTTGGCTGCGGCCGTGAAGGCGATGGAGCCCTCGACGCCGGTCGGGTTCAGGTTCGTCACCGAGGTATTTTCCTCGATGAGATAGGTATCAGGGTGAAAGGTGAGCACGCGCTCGATGCGATAGCCGTGCACCTGGCCGGTGAAGGTCAGGCTCCGGGTGTCGCCGCCGTCGGCCAGGACGAGGTCCGAGCCCTGGAAGGACCACTCGCCGTATTTCCAGGTATGCACCTGGTCGTTTCCGCCACGGGAGAGGAAGATGCCCAGCGGCCCCTTGAAGGCGGCCTTCGCGCCCACCAGATCCACATTCGTGGAATCAGGGGCGATGGTGTCCTTGTAATCCTTGAGAACGAACCTTTCGAGGATGCCGCCCTGCGAATTGAACACGGCGGTGTACAGCGGAGTGTCAACGGTGACCGGCACCCCTTTGGTGGGAACAAAATCGGCGGCCGCAACGGTCTCGGTCTTGGAGGCGGCCGCCTGCTCGGTCAGGGCGGAAGCCTGTCTCTCCGCCAGGGCGGCCTTGCGAGCCATCTCGGCCTGCTGCTCGGCACTGGGCGCATTGAAGTACTGCCATCCGAAGATGACGACGGCGCTCAGGGCAATGGCAATGACTAGGCGGAGTTTCTCCTTCTTGTCCATGGAATGCATCTCGCTTTGGATAATGGGGATGGCCAGACGGCCGGGACGGGGTCATAGCCCCCGCGGCACAGAGGTTGGCAACGAAGGAGACGCCAAAGCGCGAGCAGGCCGCCCTTGAACGCCCCGTGCAGGATGACCGCTTCCTTCGCGTACTCGGAGCACGTGGGAAGAAACCTGCAACCGGGAGGCAACAAGGGGGAGATGAGTTTTTGATACAACCAAATGAGCGCCAGCAGGACCTTGCGCATCATTTCCTCTCTGCTGAGGCCGCCGCTTCCGTCCCAAGACGGCTCAAAAGCGGGGTGAACTCTTCTGTGGCGAGGGCGAGGGTGAGCTGCTTGGCCTCAAGGTTCCGCTTCGGAACAATGACGATATCCAGAGGCGAATCAACGTCTAATTGATGCAGCCTGAAAAACTCGCGCACCACCCGTTTAATGCGGTTGCGCGCCACTGCGTTGCCCACCTTCCGGCTCACGGTCAGGCCGAGACGGACGCCGTCCCGGCCCTGCTTCCGGCGCAGGGCAAAAACGATGAAGCTTCGGGTGAAGTGCTTCCTGCCCTGCTCGTAACATGCCGTGAACTCCGGGCTTTTCAGCAGCCGGCGCTCCTTGCCCCAACCTAGACGGTTAATCTCTTACGCCCTTTGGCGCGACGACGGCGAAGCACCGCGCGACCGTTTTTGGTGCGGGAACGCACCAGGAAGCCATGGGTCCTTTTGCGACGGCATTTGCTGGGCTGGTAAGTACGTTTCATATCGGTATATCTCCTGAGAGTAGAATTTCAAACAATAGTTACGTCGAACGGAAGCATATAACCGGAGTTGGCACGGCCGTCAAGGCCAAAATGCAGCCGGTCCGGGGCGATCCGCCCCGCCGTGCCGGGTTCCGCCGCGCCCGGAAATCTGCTACACCATCGTCCACCGGAAGGCGATGGTTTTTCCGGCCCCGACCCCATTTTCCGATCCTGCCCGGCTGCGGGGCGAGGCCAGGGACCGGGCGGGACATAATTTTAATGACATGGATGTGGAAAAAATGTTCGTAACCGTGTTCGTAACCTGTTCCGTTTCGGGAACACCCCGCCGGAAGCCCCGCCCATGAACGGACGCCACCTTTCCACAAGCCGCGCCTACCGGGAGTCGGTCCACCCGCACCCGGGCGAGGTCCGGTTCCAGGTGGCCGTGGAACAGACCGACCTGCTCGTCGTCGCCGAGCGCGACCTGCAAACCGAGATCGCCGCCCACGTCGCCCGGGTGCGCGGCGAGATCAAAAACTGGATACTCTTCCACCCCGAGTTCGCCGCCTCCCTCGTGCCCGTGCCCGTGCCCGACGGCGCGCCCGACGTGGTCCGGG
>JAZHDH010000132.1:0-4499 GCA_036584335.1 Pseudodesulfovibrio sp.
ATGATCTCGTCCATGCAGCTCAAGCAGCTGGAGGAGCTGGTCTACGCCGTGGACCAGGACGCGTTCTTCATCGTCGGCTCGGGCTTTCACGTCCTGGGCCATGGCTTTTCATCGAGGAAGATCTACTGATGCTCGCGAAGAAGAAGGACATCCCGCCCCGCACCATCGGGCTGCTCACGGATTTCGGCGTCACCGACCCCTACGTGGGCCAGCTCAAGGGCGTGCTGGCGCGTAAGGCCCCGGCCTGCCCGGTGGTGGACATATCCCACCGCGTGGAGCCGTTCAACGTGGCCCAGGCCGCTTTTTTCCTGGCCGCCACCTACATGCATTTCCCCAAGGACGCCGTGATCCTGGCCGTGGTCGACCCCGGCGTGGGCACCGCGCGGCGCATCGTGGCCGTCAGGATAGGCGAGCGGACCCTGCTGGCCCCGGACAACGGCCTGGTCTCCCTGGCCCTGGCCAATGCCTGGACCGAGGAGGTCCGCGCCTTCGACCTGACCGTGGCCATCAAGGCGCGCGACAAGGTTTCGCATACCTTCCACGGCCGCGATGTGTTCGCGCCCCTGGCCGCCTGGCTCGCCCTGGGCGGCGACCCAGGCTCGCTGGGCGCGGAGATCGACCCCTGCGACCTGGTCGCGCCCACCTGGGCCACACCGGAGATCGGGCCGGGCCGGGCCGTGGGCCACGTCCTGCATATCGACCGCTTCGGCAACTGCGTGCTCAGCTTGGCCACCGGGACCCTGTCCGCCCTGGGGCGCGTCCAGCTGGTTTCTCCGGCCCATGGTGAGCTGGGTTTCGCCGCCACCTATGCCGACATGCCCGACGGCAGGCCCGGCCTGCTGGAGGGCAGCCAGGGATTTCTTGAAATAGCCATCAACCAGCGGTCCGCCGCCCGGCAGCTCGGCCTGTCCATGGGCGACCGCGTCGAACTGCGCTGGGAGGACTAGCATGGCCGGAGGATTTTTCGACACCCTGGGATTCCTGACCCGCCTGGCCCCGGCCCGCGTCATTCCCGAGGCGGCCATGAACCGCTGCATCGCCTGGATGCCCGCCGTGGGCCTGGCGCTGGGCGCGGCGGTGGCCCTGCCGTTCTGGCTCGGGCTGCTGGCCAAGGCCCCGTGGGTCCAGGCGTGGCTGATGCTCGCCCTGGCCGTCTACCTGACGCGCGGCCTGCACCACGACGGGCTCGCCGACGTGTGCGACGCCGTGACCACCCACGGCGACCCGGACCGGTTCTGGAGCGTGATCAAGGACAGCCGCTCGGGCGCGTTCGGGGTCATCGGCCTGGTCCTGGCCCTGGGCGGCGGGGCCGCGCTGCTGCACGAGATGGCCCAGGCTCGCGCCTTCGGGGCCGTGGTCTGGTGCTTTGTCCTGGGCCGCTGCGCCTGCGTGGCCCTGGCCTACGGCGTGCACCACCTGGCCCGCCCGGGGCTGGGCAAGCTGTACATGGACGGCGCGACCCTGCGCACGGCCCTGCTGGCCGGTGCGTTCGCCCTGGTCTCGGGCTTCTTTCTGGCCGGGCCGCTGGCCACGGTGGCGGGCATGGCCCTGGCCGGGCTGGCCCTGGTCCCGCTCTACCGGCTGGCCGAGCGCGTTGCCGGGGCCAACGGCGACTTCCTGGGCTGCGCCGTAATCCTGGGCGAACTGGCCGGCGGGCTGGGTTTCGTCCTGGCGCTGTGACATGTTTGAGGAAACAATTTTCGGAGGCACCATGCACGTTCGATACTTCGCTGCCCCGGCGCTGCTGATCCTGCTCCTGGCCCTGCTCGGGGGCTGTGCGCCCAAGATCAAGATTTTTGCGGCCCCGTCCACCGAGCCGCTCAAGGAATTCGTGGTCGAGGGCGAGGGCGAGGGCAAGCTCGCGCTCATCCACCTGACCGGGTTTCTGATGGACCAGCCCCGGCAGGGCGTGCTTCGCGCCACTCCCAGCCCGGTGCAGGAACTGGTCAGCGCGCTCCGGCTGGCCGAGGCCGACGACGAGGTCGGGACCGTGGTCCTGGCCATCGATTCGCCCGGCGGCACGACCACGGCGTCCGACATCCTGTACCATGAAATCATGGGCTTCAAGGAGCGCACGGGCAAGAAGGTGGTGGCGGTCCTGTTCGACGTGGCCGCCTCGGGCGGCTACTACGCGGCCCTGCCCGCCGACTGGATCGTGGCCCACCCGACGACCATCACCGGCTCCGTGGGCGTGATCTTCATGCGGCCCAAGCTGCACGGCCTGCTCGACAAGGTCGGCGTGGACGTGGAGGTGACCAAGTCCGGCGAGGACAAGGACATGGGCTCGCCGTTTCGGCCGACCACGCCCGAGGAGGCGGCCCTGTTCCAGGCCATCATCGACGACTACGCGGCCCGGTTCCAGTCCCTGGTGCTTCAGCACCGCAAGCTCTCGCCCGAGGCCATGGCCACGGTCGGGACCGCCCGCGTGTTCACGGCCAACCAGGCCAAGGCCATCGGCCTGATCGACCAGATCGGCTACGTCCAGGACGGCTTCGCCAAGGCGCGCGAGCTGGCCGGGATGGCCAAGGACGCCAAGGTCATCGCCTACCGCCGCGACCTCTACCCCAACGACAACCCGTACAACTCCATGACCGCCGCCGAGCCGGGCAAGCTCGACCTGCTGGGCGTGGACGCGGGCTACCTGCTGCCGCCCAAGGCGGGCTTCTACTACGTCTGGCCCCAGGGCGTAACGCGGTAGGGCGAAGCAATCGAAATGAAGGGGGGCGTCCGTTTGGATGCCCCCCTTTCTTGTCAGCTCAGTTCACCGGATCGTCCAGGCAATACCCGTACCAGTCCGGGTCGCCGCCCGCTTCGCCCATGGGGTCGGGGGCGGTCCAGCGGCTGGTGAAGGGGTCGTAGTCCCGCCAACCGAATCGCACGAAGCCCAAATCCCGGTCATGCAGCCCGCCCGCAAAGCCTATGGGGATGCGCAGGGCCGGGTTGGTGTCCGCCAGGATGCTCCCGAAGGGGTCGTACAGGACGCTTTACGTCGCCTCCTTTTCATTCAACGTGAGGATGGCGGACTGAGTGCACCAGAACAGTATCGTAAACAGGGACATTGCCAGCATGGTCAAGAGCGCGATCAACGCATTGCGCGCATTAAAAGTTTGCATTGTTATGTCGGCGAGCGAGTAAAATTGAATGGTGAGGTAAGTCTTCCCAACGCTTTTTATCCCCGGTGTCCTTCCTTTGGTATTGGTTGCAGTTTTGTATAAATACGGACCGAGGATTGGGAAGATGGCTGCGTAGGTCAGCGAAAATAAGATTGTCATTACTATTTGGTTGTCTATCAACATGGCTGGAAAACCGGAAAGCAGGGCCGGGATGAGGGCCATAACGATGAGGAATAGCGCATAATTTGCTGTTTTCCATGACAGCAATAGGCGAAGATATCCTCGCAGTGTTGTTTTTCTCGCATTCATCATGGCGTCCATGATTGGTATGGAGAGCAACGTTCCGACGGCAAAACTCAGTATATGGCTGTCAGACGGCACCGCAAAAATGCAGAGTAGCGCGGACGCGGTCGTGATCGCCTTCCAATGACCTTGCATTGACGAGATTACCGTCGGCATGACTTCCTCGCTTGTTGGTTTAAAGCCGCCCCCGGAGCTCTCCTCATTGCGAAGGCCCCGGAAGCGGTTTGTTTCAGCTTAACGCCCCCACCAATCTCGCCCTGCCGCCTCTGGGCTTTGCGCGTTCTTGGCTTGATCGTCGTCTGATTCTCGTCTTTTGTCTTCGTAATATGCATTTCTGGTCTCTTTCAACTGCCTCACATTGTCTTTCACGGTATCCGCATACCATTGCGCGGAGCCCGACAATGCGTCGCCATAGCCTGGACTGCCGTCCATGACGTCATTTGCCACGGCATTGACTGCTGAGTTGATTGCCGGAGCGTATTGCAACAATTGCCCGCCCATGTTGACTAGGCCAGCCAATGGAAAGAGCCCCAGCGGGTCTTCCCCGTTCACCGGGTCATCCAGACAATACCCGTACCAGTCCGGGTCGCCGCCCGCCTCGCCCATGGGGTCGGGGGCGGTCCAGCGGCCGGTGTACGTGTCGTAGTCCCGCCAACCGAATCGCACGAAGCCCAAATCCCGGTCATGCAGCCCGCCCGCGAAGCCGATGGGGATGCGCTGGGCCGGGTTGGTATCCGCCATGATGTTCCCGAACGGGTCGTACTGGACTTCCTTTATCACGTTGCCGTCTTCGTCGGCAACCACGCGCAGGGAGCCGACCTGGTCGAAGTGGAGGGCGAAGACCGCGCCGTCGTCCCGGCGCATGGCGTAAGGCGTGCGCTCGCTGTTCAGGTATGCGAACTCGTATTCGCGCTGGCCGTCGGAGTACCCGGCCAGGCGGATCAGGTCGCGCCAGGCGTAGGCCTCGACCAGCCGCCCGTCGCGAAAGCGGACACCCCCCCCGCGAAGCGGAGACAAAAAGTTTGGGAGATTCCTAGGCTCTGTTAACAAAATATACGTTTCAAAGTATCTTTGATGGCTGCC
>JAZHDH010000133.1:0-4479 GCA_036584335.1 Pseudodesulfovibrio sp.
GTAATGGGTGATGACCGCGCCCTTGGGGTCGGAGGTGGTGCCGGAGGTGAAGATGATCTCGGCGGGGTCTTCCGGGGACACGGACGTCCGCCCGGCGAACGCGTCGGACTGCTCGCCGAGCAGCCGGTTGAAGTTCAGGGCGGGGGGGGCGTCGGCGTCGTGGCCGCACCGGGCGACGAGCGTATGCCGGATGCTGATCCCGTGCGCGGCCTGCACCTCGGTGTGGGCCTTGAGGAACTGGCGCTCGATGACCAGGGCCGTGGGGGCGCAGACCTTGAGGATGTGGGCGCACTCGTCGTGCAGATAGTGGGCGTTGATCGGGACCATGACCGCCCCGATGCGGGCCAGCCCGAACCAGCAGAACAGGAATTCCGGGCAGTTGTGGAGTTGTACGGCCACCCGGTCGCCCTTGCCTACGCCGAGGCCGAGGAACAGGTTCGCGGCCTGGTTGGCTTTCGCGTTCAGCCCGGCGTAACTGTAGCTGGAGGTCTCGCCCCGGGTGTTTTCAAAGACCAGCGCGGTCTTGTTCCCGTGTGTGGCGGCCAGATCGTCCCACAGATGGCCCATATTCTTTTCCCCGACGATGTCCACGTTCTGCTTCCTCATGGTTGGGGCGGCGAGCGCCCGGAAATTTATCCGTGATGCGGAAAGGACTGTCCAAGGACGCGTGGGCGAGGTGGGGTGAAACACCTTCGGCGTGCGTGCTGGGAGGAGTTGCTGCGCGAGGTTCCCTTGCCGGATGCCGGTCACGCGTCCTTGAACAGTCCTGTTTGCTCCTTGTCAGAGTGGTTGCCGAGCCCGGCTAGGCGTCGCCCAGCTTGACGGCGCCCTTGCCGGCGAGCTGGCGGATGTCGTCGTCCGAGTATCCCAGCCCGGCCAGGATCGAGGCGGTGTCCTGGCCGTGGGCCGGCATGCCGCGCCAGATCCTGCAGGGGTTGTTCTTGAACTTGGGCATGATGTTCGGACCCTTGATCCTGCGGCCGGACAGGTTGTCCCACTCCACGATGGACTCGCGGGCGATGTACTGCGGGTTGCTCTCCAGCTCGTCGACGGCCAGCACCTTGGCGCCCGCCATCTTGATCTCGGCCAGCTCGGCCAGGGCGTCCTCGCAGTCGCGTTCGGCCATGTAGGCTTCAAGCTTCTCCTCGACCAGGGGGCCGTGCGGGCTCTTGCGCGAGATGAGTTGGGCGCCGTCGGGGTATTCCTCGTTGCCCAGCCAGTCGGCGATGCCGAGTTTGGCGAACATCTCCCGGATCTGGGGCACGCCCACCAGCTCCATGACGATGAAGCCGTCCTTGCAGACGTAGGTGCCGCAGCCGACCCAGATGGGGTCCTTGCCCCGGGTCTGGCGGGGGCACATCTCGCCGCCGTTGAAGTGGTCCATCATGTAGTACTGGCCCGCGTTGAGCAGCACCTCGTACATGGCGATGTCGATGCTTTCGCCCTTGCCGGTCCGCTGGGCGTTAAAGAGGGCGGCGAGCACGGAGCTGGTCACCGCGTACCCGGCCAGGTAGTCGCCGGTGTAGGGGAAGGCGGGCATGGGCTGGTCCACGTCGCCGTTCTGGATCAGGTATCCGCTGAACGCCTGGGCGATGGTGTTGTAGGCGGCGAGGTTGGTGTACTTGTCGTCGCCGTACTGGCCGAAGCCCGAGAGGTGGCCGATGACCAGCTTGGGATTGTGCTCCCAGAGCAGTTCGTCCGGCAGGCCGCGCCGGGCGAAGGCGGGACCCTTGCTCGCCTCGATCAGGATGTCGGCGGACTCGACGAGTTTGAGGAAGACGGCCTTGCCCTCTTCGGAGAAGATGTTCATGGACAGGGCGTGCAGGTTGCGGCGGGACAGTTCCGGGTAGTTGGGCTGCACGCGAATGGTGTCGGCGTAGGCCGTGTGCTCCACCCAGATGACCTCCGCACCCCACTCGGCCAGCATCTGGGCGGAGAAGGGACCGGCGATCTCGATGGCCGAGAAGAGGACCCGTACGCCCGCCAGGGGACCGAATTCGGGGGTGTTCAGTGTTTTCGGCATGTTGGTATCCTGATGTTCTTTGTGTTGCTGCGGGGCCTAGCGGTACTTCTTCAGTTCGGCGCGGCCGAGGGTGAGGATCTGCATTTCATCGGAGCCGCCGGAGAGGCGGTCGATGCGCAGGTCGCGCCAGAAACGGCCGACGCGGTGGCCGGTGACGCCGATGCCGCCGAGGACCTGCATGGCCGTGTCGACCACGAAGAAGGCGGCGTTGGCGCAGAAGTATTTGCACATGGCGGAGTCGCCGGAGGTGGCGGCGCCCTGGTCGGTCTTCCAGGCGGTTTCAAAGAGCATGTTCTTCATGCTGTTCAGCTTGATGGCCATGTGGGCGACCTTTTCCTGGATGAGTTGGGTGCGGCCGATGGCCTCGCCGAACTGCACGCGCTGGTTGGCGTACTTGGCGGCGTCCTCGTAGGCGCACAGGGCGACGCCGTAGTTGGTGCAGGCGACCAGGAAGCGTTCGTCGTCGAACTCGGCCTTGACGCGGTTGAAGCCGTTGCCTTCGGCGCCGAACATGTCCTTTTCTTCCAGCTCGACGTTGTCGAAGACGATCTCGCAGCAGCTGTCCATGCGCAGGCCCAGCTTGTCGAGGGGGTTGCGCTTGATCCCTTTCTTGGTCATGTCCACGAACCATTCCGTGAAGACGGGCTTCTCGGAGGCGGCGTCGCGGGCCATGACCACCAGGTAGGGGGCGTGCAGGGAGCTGGTGATGAAGCACTTCTGGCCGTTGAGGTACACCTTGCCGTCCTTGCGGGTGTACGTGGTCTTGAGGCTGCCCACGTCGGAGCCCGCGCTCGGCTCGGTGATGGCGGAGTTCCACATCTGCTCGCCGGTGCCGCGGAAGGCGAAGATCTTGTCGATCTGCTCCTTTGAGCCGTGGCGCAGGATGGTGCTGAAGCCGGGCAGTTGGTAGAGTACATAGGTCGGAGCGCCGTAGCGGCCGAGTTCGGCCCAGATGGCGGTCAGGGTGACCATGTCCATGTTCATCCCGCCGTGCTCCTCGGGGAGCAGCATGGTATCGACGCCGAGGTCGGCCAGGGCCTTGACCCAGCGCAGGGGGTACTCGTGGTTCTTGTCGCACTCGACGAAGTACTGCTCCCAGTTCTCGCTTTCCATCAGGTCGCGGATGCCCGCGACAAACAGCTGTTGTTCATCAGACAGACTGAAATCCATGTGAGTCTCCTTTGTGTCGGGGGGAAGCCGGAGCTTCCCCCCCGTTGAATCATTTACCAGTTGGTGGCCTTCGCATCCTTGAGGAAGGACCAGATGATGGCGATGTTGACGAAGAAGAGCAGCCCGCCGCCCGCGATGATCGCGGTCTGGAGCGGCTTGAGGCCGCCCAGGGCGAGCAGGGTGACGCCGATGATGCCGACCAGGACGGACCAGCCGACGCGGACCCAGACGGGGGGCTCGCTGTAGCCGTCGGCCTCGGTGCAGGTGGACATGGCCAGGGTGTAGGAGCAGGCGTTGATCAGGGTGACCGTGGCGATGAAGCAGAGCGCGAAGAAGGCGATTATCGTGGCGGTGCTCAGGGGCAGCGCCGCCCAGGTCTCGATGACCGCGCGGGGCGCGCCGTACTTGGTCACCAGATCGGACATGTCCAGCACCTTGGTGTGGATGAGGTGCATGGTGTTGCCGCTCAGGACGGTCCAGATGAACCAGGTGGTGGCGGTCAGGCCGCCGACGATGCCCACGCAGACCTGGCGGACCGTGCGGCCGCGCGAGATGCGGGCCAGGAACAGGCAGGTCTGGATGCCGTAGATGACCCACCAGGCCCAGTAGAAGACGGTCCAGCCCTGCGGGAATCCGCCTTCGGCGATGGGATCGGTGTAGAAGGACATGCGGGTGAAGTTGGTCATCATGATGCCGACGGAGTCGGTGAAGTAGTTCATGATGAAGGTGGAGCCGCTCACGCAGAAAACCCAGATCAGCAGGCCGAGCATGAGGTAGCTGCGCACGTCGGAGGCGATCTTGACGCCCTTGCCCAGGCCAAACGCCACGCAGATGGCGTTGAGGATGATCCAGCTGCCGATGATCATGGCGTCCAGCTGCAGGGTGTGCGGGATGCCGAAGAGCCACTGGATGCACTCGGTGACCAGCGGCGTGGACAGGCCGAGGCTGGTGCCCATGGCCAGGATCAGGCCGACGATGTACATGTTGTCGATGATCGCGCCGATGATGCCGTCGCAGTTTTTCTGGCCGATGAGCGGAGCCAGGGTGCCGCTAGGGCGCATGACGTTGATTTTTTTAACGAAAAGGAAATATCCGAAGGCGACGGTAAAGAAGGCGTAACCGGCCCACGCCAGCGGACCCCAGTGGAAGAGGCTGTAGGCCAGGCCCCATTCCTTGGCGGTGACGGAGAACGGCTCGAACCCGAACGGCGGGGTGGCCACGTAGCAGTATGCTTCATAGCTGCCCCAGAACAGGACCGCCGCCGAGGTGGAGGAGGCGAAGAGGAG
>JAZHDH010000134.1:0-4435 GCA_036584335.1 Pseudodesulfovibrio sp.
GCCTACATCGTGGACCCGGTGGTCACGGACGAGATGGACGACGTGGTCCGGCTGACGGGCATTCCCGGGCTGATGCGGCGCAGCCTGTTCCACGCCCTGAGCCACCGGGGCGCGGCGCGGACGGCGGCGGCGCGGCTGGGGGTGGAGTACGAGCATGCGAATTTCATCGTCTGCCACATGGGCGGCGGCATCTCCATCGGTGCGCACCGGCGCGGCCGGGTGGTGGACGTGGTCAACGCCCTGGACGGCGAGGGGCCTTTTTCGCCCGAGCGCACGGGCGGCGTGCCCCTGGTGCCGCTGCTGGACATGCTGGAGCGCGGCGAGCGCACCCCGGCCGAGCTGCGCGAGATCGTCCAGCGCAAGGGCGGGGTCTACGCCCACCTGGGGACCAACGACCTGCGCGAGGTCCTGCGCCGGGTGGAGGCGGGCGACGCCCTGGCCCTGGCCGTGTACAAGGCCATGACCTACTCGGTGTGCAAATACATCGCCTCGCTGGTTCCCGCCCTGGCCGACGAGGCGGGCGAGGTGCGGCTGGCGGGCGTGGTTCTGACGGGCGGCCTGGTCCGCAGCAGGCGGCTGGTGGCCGAGGTCACGCGCATGGTCCGTTCGCTGGGGCCAGTGGAGGTGGTGGCGGGCGACGAGGAGATGGCCACCCTGGCCGGGGGCGTGCTGCGCGTGCTGCACGGGCGGGAAACGGTCCGGACCTATCGGCGAGAACCCTGATCCACCGGACTCCTTCGACAAAATAATTGAAAACGCTGAGAATTATGCGTAAGAAAATAGAATGGACGGTCAGAAAATCCTTCATCCGGCCGTCAGGCGGAACGTGTTTTTGAGGTAGTCGCCACGTGGGATCGCTGTTTTCAAGTTCCATTTCCCTGCGCAAGAGCGTCAGCATCTCGGACACCGAGTTCGTGCAGCTGCGCGACTTCATCTATGAGAAAACCGGCATCTTCGTGGACGAAAAGCGCAAGTATCTCTTCGAGAGCCGTTTTTCCAAGCGGCTGGCCGAGCTCAGCCTGAACGGATTCGCCGACTACATCAAGTTCCTGAAGTTCGACCCCCGCAAGAGCCAGGAGCTGAACACGCTCTATGAGCTGGTCACCACCAACGAAACCAGCCTGTTCCGCGACCTGAAGCAGTTGGAGGCCTTCCAGGACAATGTGCTGAAGGAGAAGCTGGAGGAGCAGCGCAAGGCGGGCAGGCGGGAGTTGAACATCTGGTCCGCCGGCTGCTCGTCGGGCGAGGAGCCCTATACGCTCTCCATCCTGCTGCACGAGGCCCTGCGCATGGAGCTGCCCCGCTGGAAGATCACCATCACCGCCGTGGACCTCTCCCCGGCCATGATCGTCCGGGCCAGGGAGGGCGTGTACGGCGACTACGCCTTCAAGACCACGCCCGACGACGTCAAGAACCGCTACTTCACGCGCGAGGGAGACGCGTGGAGGATCAAGCCCGCCGTGGGCAAGCTGATCAATTTCCAGGAGATGAACCTCAACGACCCGTTGGCGCTCAAGCGGGTGCCGCGTTCGCACATCGTGTTCTGCCGCAACGTCATCATCTATTTCGACCAGGACATGAAGAAGCGGGTGGTCAGCGCGTTCTACGACAATCTGTTGCCCGGCGGCTACATGATGCTCGGGCATTCGGAGACGCTGCACAAGATTTCCAGTTCGTTCAAGCCGATCTACCATCCCGGCACCATCGCCTACAAGAAGGAAGGCTAGGGATGCGGCGCGACGGACGAAACGCACGGCCGACGGCCTGCGGACGGTAACAGGGGGAAGCGCTTTGGGTACCAAACGACTGAACGAGCTTGCCGAGGGCATGGTCCTGGCCACGGACCTGAAGACGTCCGACGGGCGGCTGCTCTTCAAGGCGGGCACGCCGATCCAGGCGCGCCATGTGGAGCTGCTCGGGCGCATGGGCGTGGAGGCGGCCGACGTCGTCGAGACCGTGGAGCTGACCGCAGGCCAGCTGCGGGAGATAGAGGACTACGTCCGCTACTTCTTCCTCTACACCAATCCCGATTTCGCGCCGACCATCGAGATGTTCCGCATCGCCCTGGACCAGGTGGCCGACGCCGTGGCCGGGGGCTGGACGCTGCCCGATCTCTCCCGCCGCCGAGCGGCCAACGTCGAGCACCTGGAGGACCTCTTCATCGCGGGCATGGGCACGCCCGAGACCATCGTCCGGCACGAGGCCGGGCTGGCCAGCTTCCCGGACATCTATTTCCGCATCAGGGAAGTGCTGGAGGACGAGAACGCCACCGCCGAAGCCATCGCCCGGGTCGTCAGCACCGACATCAGCCTCTCGGCCAAGCTGCTCCGGCTGGTCAACAGCCCCTTCTACGGCTTCCCGCAGGAGATAGACTCGGTGAGCCGCGCCGTGGCGCTGGTGGGCACCCGCGAGCTGTCCACCCTCGCCCTGGGCATCTCGGCCATCAACTACTTTCGCGACATCCCGCCCGAACTGGTGGACATGAGGAGCTTCTGGCGCCACTCCATCACCTGCGGCGTCATCGCCAAGATCCTGGCCGACACCCAGACCGGCCTGGCCTCCGAGCGGTTCTTCACCGCCGGGCTGCTGCACGACGTGGGCCGCCTGATCCTGTTCAAGAAGCTGCCCTACGCCTGCACCGAGGCCATGCTCTACGCCCGCGAGAACGCCATTCCCCTGGTGGAGGCCGAACGCGAGATCCTCGGCTTCGACCACACCGACATCAGTCGCCCCCTGCTCCTGTCCTGGAAATTTCCCGAAGCGCTGTCGAGCATGATCAACTGCCACCATGATCCCATGGCCTTCCCCAATCCGCTCGAACCGTCCGTCATCCACGTGGCCGATACCCTGACCAATGTGGTGGAGCTGGCCCAGGGCGGCATGTACGCCATCCCGGCACTGCGGCAGGAGGCCTGGGCCGAGCTCGGTCTGGAGCCGGAAGCCCTGCGCCGGGTGGTGGACGAGTGCCGGGAGCAGATCGAAGCCATCCTGGAAGCCTTCCTCTAGCCCCCCGGCCTCTCTCCTTCTCCCCCGCAACGGAGACAGCAAGGCTCCGCAATGGTCCGCAGGTGCTTCAACCTGCCGGATTTGCGCGTAAATCGTTGGCGATGAATCGGGAGACAACGATGGAGTCGAAGAGTACCTGACCGACATAGAAGACCAGGATCGGGAAAATGGCCAGCGGATGGTGCGCGGCAAAGGTCATGGACCACAGCGCCACCGAAAGGGACATGGGCTTTTCCGAAATGACGAACAGAAACGATCGCGCCGGGGCGTCGGCAAGGTGCAGCGCCCGGCGGGCGACCAGCCAGCACAGCCCGAGCATCAGCCCGTGCAGCAGCAGGCACGGGGCCGCAATGCGCATCAGGTCCGACAGCCGCAATGCGTGGAGCAGCGACGCCTCGCGCGAACAGGAAACGTAGACCAGCAGCGTGATGCAGGCCATGGGCACGTAATGGGACGGAGGCTCCGCGCGCCGCACCAGTTGCGGGAACACCCGGCGCAGCATCTGCCCCGAAAGGGCCGGAAGAAACAGGAACAGCAACAGATCCTTGAACACCATGAGCGCGCTCACCGGCGTGCCCGATCCCATCCACAGCCCCAGATCGGCCGGGATCGTCACTATTCCCGCCAGCCCCAGCGTGATCAGCAGCAGCATCGCCGTGAGCGGATCGCCGCCCGCACCCGCCGCCATGGCCATGGACGCCGATGATCCCGGCAGGCTCGACAGCAACAGGAACCCGATGCGCGCGTCCGACTCCACGCCGAACGCCCCGGCCAGCACATGCGCCGTCAGCGGATAACACACCGCCGTGATCCCCACCGCCCAGGCGATCTCCTTCAAATACTGCCGCCAGCCGCCCGCGTCCCCGAACGACATGCGCATGCCCTCCACCAGGAAGATCAGCGCCACCAGCGGCGTGTTCGCGTTGAACGACCCGAACACGGCCGGGGACAGGGGATGGCGCATGCTCATCCAGATGGCGCAGACAACCCCCAGCAACAGGAGATTGCGGTGCACCAGGTGGCTGAAGGCGCGCAGGATTCGCTTTGTCATGCGGGAGGCATACCGCAGGTCGGGCGGAATGGGAACCGTCGGGGAAGATGGGAGCGGGAGGGGGGAGTGTGCTGGTTGGAAGGATTGGGGGGGCGGCTGTGCGGCGTCCGCAAATCTTCGCTCGGGGCGGATTTCGAAGAACCCTACCCCGCGAAGCGGAGCCAAAAAGTTTGGGAAGGGGATGGGATGGGGGTCCGGAGGCCTCTTCTCCCTCTACACGGCGTCGGGGCCGGATTCGCCGGTGCGGATGCGGATGGCGTCGTCCACGGGGTAGACGAAGATCTTGCCGTCGCCGATTTCGCCGGTGCGGGCGGCTTCGGTGATGGTGGTCACGGCTTCGGCGAGGATGTCGTCATTGATGATGATCTCGATTTTGAC
>JAZHDH010000135.1:0-4421 GCA_036584335.1 Pseudodesulfovibrio sp.
AAAAGGCCCTGGGCATGCCCATCTACGAGGGCTACGGCCAGACCGAGACCACCCTTCAGGTCGCCACCTTCAAGTGCATGAAGCCCAAGCCCGGCTCCATCGGCCGCCCCGTGCCCGGCTGGGACATCCGGCTCATGGACGGGGAATGCCGGGAGGTGCCCCAGGGCGAGGAGGGCGAAATCTGCATCCGCGTCGACAAGCCCGTCCTCGGCCTGTTCCACTCCTACATGGACGAGCCCGAAAAGACCGCCTCGGTCAAATGCGACGGCTGGTACCACACCGGCGACAAGGCCTGGGCCGACGAGGACGGCTTCCTCTGGTTCATGGGCCGCACCGACGACCTGATCAAGAGCTCCGGATACCGCATCGGACCCTTCGAGGTCGAATCCGCCCTGGTCGCCCACGACGCGGTCATCGAAGCCGCCGTCACCGGCCTGCCCGACGACGTGCGCGGCCAGCTGGTCAAGGCCACCGTGGTCCTCGCCCCCGGCTACGCGCCGTCCGACGACCTGACCAAGACCCTCCAGGCCTTTGTCCGCGAACTGACCGCGCCCTACAAGTACCCGCGCGTCATCGAGTACGTCGCCGAACTGCCCAAGACCATCAGCGGCAAGATCAAACGCAAGGAAATCCGCGAAGCCGACCTGAAAAAGTACGGCAAATAGCTAGGAACACAGGGCGGCCCCGAAGAAAGGGGCCGCCTAGACGAAGTCCGCTCTGGCAGACTGTCGGGAACAGCCAAGACAGGCGTTCGATCCGCCCCGGCGGCCAGGCGAACGGCCCGCCGCCACTTCGATGCCGTCGCGTGCCTCCTCGTCGAGCCGGGGCGGCGTCCTGTCAATCCCCGAATGGGGTGATTTCTCCCACCCAGCGTCCGACCCCGCGACGGTCTGTGGAAAACTGCCGGGACGGCTGCCGCCATCCGGCATTTTTGATTGACTGGACGGGCGGCTATGCGAAAGCCGCTCTAACGGCCCCAGATGTTTTTTTTCATGCCAATTCGCCGTGTTCCGGTGTGAGCCGATTTGACCTTGCTCCGCTTTATGTGCCATAGGATTATTTTACTTTTCTATGGGTAATAGCTATACGCGTCACTGATGGTCGCGGGGGTGGCGCGCGGGCAGTCGGCAGGGACAACTTTCAACAGCAAGCTGGGCTGGATGCGCAATACTTCGAACGCTCACAATCTGTATCTGGGATTCTCGATCGGGCTCCTGGTGGCGCTGGCCGTGGCGGTCTGGTACAGTTTCGATTTCATCACCTCGCTCTACAAGACCTCGGTCCCCATCAACTCGGCCATCGTCGGCGTCATCTGGGGCAGCATCTGCATCGCGATGTGGTACATCATCTCGGCCTACCGGGACATCGCGGTGTTCGAACGCTTCACCGAGTGGTGCAGCGCCCACGAAACGGACGATTTCGACATCGAGCGGGTGGAGTCCGGCTTTCTGGGCGTGGTGTTGCGGCCCATCATCGGCTCCATCCGGGCCAACGGCTCCGTGGTCGTCAGCTCCACCAGCGAAACCCGCTCCATGGTAGAGGGGCTTGAGCAGAGCATCTCGTCGCGGGCCAAGCTGGTCTCCTTCCTGGGCGGATTCCTGGTCCTGCTCGGCCTGCTCGGCACCTTCCTCGGCCTGACCATCACCCTGCAATCCATGGGGATCATCCTCACCAAGCTGGCGGGCGGACTCCAGAACGCCTCCAACGACTCCATCCTCCAGGTCATGGTCGAGCTGATCACGCGGCTCAAGGAACCCATGGGCGGCATGGGCACCGCCTTCTCCACCTCGCTCTTCGGCCTGGCGGGCAGCGGCGTGGTCGGCGTCCTGGCCATGGTCCTGAGCCGGGTGCACGACCAGTTGAAGTGGAACCTGGAGAGCTGGCTGAGCGAACAGGTGCGCCTTTCCAGCCAGGACGCGCCGGACGACGGCCTCAATTTCCCCATGAACGGGGACCTGCCCGAACAGATGCGGGCCATAGTCCAGCAACTCGCCGCCTCCCGGGACGAGACCAATGCGGCCCTGGCCGATTCCAACAAGTTCCTGTTGGAAATGACCATCCAGCAGCAACAGGCGGCGGAGATATTCCGCTCCCTGAAGGACCTGGCCGCCGAAACCCAGAAGGGCATCCTGCTCGGCAACGAACTGACCGGACGCCTGGTCAAGGACAGCCGCCAGCTGCTTTCGGCATTGCAGAATCTAGTGGAACATGCGGAGAAGTGATCGCGCGAAGCGGCTCGGCAGCTTCATCCCCTCCAAAGGCGTCCTCTCCCGGACGGCCTTGTCCCTGGGGCTCATCGGCCTCCTCCTCGCCTGTTGCCTTCCCTGCGCGCTTGCCGAGCAGCCCGTCGACGTCGGGGCCGAGGAGCGCCAGGCGGAATCCGAAGTCCGGGCCGCCGAGGCGGAGCACGCCCCCAAGGCTTCGCCCGGCTCGCTGACCGGCATCCCCACCGACGACGCCGGGTACATCCGGGGGGACAAGATCGACTTCCTGAACGAGTCCCAGACAGAGGCCCCGCCGCCGGGTCCGTCCATCCCCGTGACCGGCGACGAACGGCCCCTGACGCTCAAGGAGGCCTGCCTGCTGGCCATCAAGAACCATCCGCGCATCGAATCCGCCGCCGCAGACCTCCAGGAGGCCGAGGCCGACTACGGCATCGCCCGCAGCCAGTACTATCCCAAGGTCGACTGGATGACCAAGCTCGGCCCCTCCCGCGAGATGGACACCGGCGTGGTCGAATACGGCGACTCCGCCATCCTGGTCACGCAGAAGCTGTACAAGTTCGGCGGAATCCAGAGCTCCGTGGCCAGCGCGCAGTTGCGCTTCCAAAGCGCCCAGCTCCAGTCGTCGCGCACGCGCGAGGACATCGCGGTCCTGGCCATCAACGCCTACCTCGCGGTGCTCCAGTCGCAGGAGCTGATACGCGTGCATGAAGGGGCGCTGGAGTTCTACAAGAAGCTCCTGGATTCCTTCAATATCCGCTACGCCGGCGGAATATCGTCGCTGGCGGACGCCCAGAAGGTGGAGGTTTCCCTGCGCGACGCGGAGGCCCAGGTGGTGCAGCAGAACGAGCAGTTCAGCACCTCGCGGAGCCTGCTCGAAAACATCATCGACACCCCGGTCGCGGCCGTCGAACCCAACGTGAACCTGCTGAACGTGAGCATCGACGGGTCCATCGAGGACTCCTACCAGCGCGCCCTGAGGGCGAACCTCAAGCTCATGGCCCTGGCCAAGCAGATCGACGCCCAGAGCAAGAGCGTCAACGCCAGCGAGTCGGACTACTACCCCGAGCTGGGCTACCGGGTGCAGCTCAAGAACGAATTTCAGCAGTTCAAGGCCGCGAACAAGTTCACGCAGACGGCGGAAACCCAGCTGACCCTGGATTGGAGCCTGTTCAACGGATACTCCACCACCAATGAAGTGATCAAGAAAAAGGCCGTGTTGCGCCGCCTTCAGGCGACCATGCGCGGCGCGGAGCTGGAAATCCGCAACGTACTCACCGACGCCATGAACTCCTACGCCTCCTCGGCTTCGGAATACCGGCTGGCCAAGGAATCCTTCGATTCCAGCGTCAGCCTCATGAGCCTGTATCTCAGCGAATTCGACCTCGGCATCCGGACCCTGCTCGACCTGACCTCGGCCAGGGACGGGCAGACAAGCGCCGCCGTGCGGGAAGTCAACGCGCGGTTCACGCGCATCCGGGCCGCGCTGAACATCCTTCTCGAAGAAGGCCGGCTGGAAAACGTGCTGGAGTTGCCGCTGGACAAGTAGAACCGCGTGTCGCCTCTAACAAAGGGATAGCATGATGGCAGGAAAGAACGCTCCGACCAAGGTAGAGGAAAGAACCGCTCCCTCGACCTCCTACACCGTGGAAGGTTCTCCCGAAGATTACCGCTTCGTCCTTCGCGGGGCGGACCTCGTACTCATCGACCAGAACAACGCCGAGCACGTGTTCCTTTTCGTGGGCAACATCATGAGCCTCGACGGCCGGGTGGACATGGCCTTTTCCAACGGGGTCACGCTGCACTCCGAAGACCTTTTCGAGCGGTCCGAGATGGTCGACGTCCAGCCCTTCTACGAGGAAGAGGTGGAGTGGGACGCCAAGAACGAGAGCGAGGAAGAGCCGGGCGAGGAGGAGCAACCCGAGGGCAACACGCCCAATCCCGACGGCCAGGACCAGGCCGATGCGGCCTCCGAAACCAAGGAAGCCCAGGCCGCCCAGACCCAGAATCTGAAGCAGCAGCTGATGCAGGCGCTCAAGGAAAACGACAACACCAGCAAGCGGCTGGGCGAAGACGTCACCAACCGCAACATTTCGTCCGAGAACAACACCAACACCTCGGACAAGCAGGGCGGCGCGGACGATGAGAAGCCGGAGCAGATCGAACCGACCCTGGCCCGGCCGAACATCGCCCTGACCG
>JAZHDH010000136.1:0-4335 GCA_036584335.1 Pseudodesulfovibrio sp.
TTGGAGTCGCACTGGGAGGAGCCGGTCATGTTGGTGACGGGCTTGTCGGAGAAGTAGAGGGTGAAGGCCGAGGCGATCTGCTGGACGAAGATGGGGTGGCCTTTTTCGGTGAGGATGGCGGCGAGGCCTTCGGCCAGGGTCTTGGTCCTGGCTTCCAGGGCGTCGTAGTCGCACTGCTGGAGGCGTTTGAGGGTGGCGAGACCTGCGGCCATGGCCACGGGGTTGCCGGAGAGGGTCCCGGCCTGGAAGACGGCGCCGACCGGGGCCATGTGTTCCATGATCTCGCGTTTGCCGCCGTAGCAGCCCACGGGGAAGCCGCCGCCGATGATCTTGCCCAGGGTGGTCAGGTCCGGGGTGACGGCGAAGCGCTGCTGCGCGCCACCCGGGGAGAGGCGGAAGCCGGTGATGACCTCGTCGAAGATGAGCAGCGCGCCGTACCGGGTGCACAGGTCGCGCAGTCCCTGGAGGAAGCCGGGGGCGGGCAGGACCAGGCCCATGTTGCCCGCGGCGGGTTCGACGAAGACGCAGGCGATCTCGTCGCCGCAGGTCTTGAAGTGTTCGCCGACGGCCTGGAGGTCGTTGTAGTGGGCGAGCAGGGTGTGCATGGTCACTTCCTCGGGCACGCCGGGGGTGCCGGGCACGGTGGCGGCGGCGGAGCCTGCGGCGGCCAGGAAGGCGTCGGCGTGGCCGTGGTAGTTGCCGATGAACTTGATGAATTTCTTGCGCTTGGTGCAGCCGCGCGCCAGGCGCAGGGCTGACATGGTGGCCTCGGTGCCGGAGGAGACCATGCGCATCATCTCCATGGACGGGATGAGGCGTTGGATTTCCTCGGCCAGGAGGACTTCGCCCAGGCAGGGCGCGCCGTAGCTGGAGCCGTGGTCGATGGCGGCGTGGGCGGCGGCGGACACGGCCGGGTCCTGGTGGCCCAGGATCTGGGGTCCCCAGGAGTAGACGTAGTCGATGTAGCGGCGGCCGTCGACGTCGTACAGGTGCGCGCCCTTGGCGTTTTCGATGAACACGGGCTGGCTGTCGACGTAGCGGCAGGCGCGCAGGGGCGAGTTGACGCCGCCGGGCATCAGGGTCTGGGCCTTGGCGTAGAGCGATTGGGAATCCATGGGGTGTGTCCTTTATTTGAAGTAGACCATGGAGGTCTTTTTGAGTTCCTTGAGGGAGTTGAGGATGCAGTTGTCGTCGATGCCGGTGGCCTTTTCGAGCTCGGCCACCACTTCCTCGGCGTGGCCGGGGCGCTCGCCGTGGATCATGGTGTAGAAGTTGTAGGTCCACTCGGGATAGATGCGCCGGATATAGCAGTGCGAGATCTCGGGCCGGGCGGAGAAGATGTCGCCCACCTCGTCGCGCCGATTCGGGGGCACGCGCCAGGCGACCATGGCGTTGTGGCCGTAGCCCGCCTTCTGGTGGCGCAGGGTGGCCCCGAAGCGGCGGATGATCCTGCGCCGCTTGAGGTCCGCGATGAGGTCGATGACGGTCTGCTCGTCCATGCCCGCCGCCTGCGCGATGGACAGGAACGGCCGCTCGGTATCCGGCAGGTCGGCGCCCGCCAGCGCCAGGATCTTCTGTTCGGTCTCGGTGAATGGTATGGCCATGGCGGGTCTATACCCGGCCCGGCGGCGGGATGCAACCGAGTGCAGACGGTTGCAGTGAAGGGCGGGGGCGGGCCATCCCGAGGCTTGCCTCCGGCCCCGGGCGCACGTATGCTGGTTCGCTCACAACGATCCAAAGGAGTGATTCCATGAAGATAGCCGTACTCGGCGCCGGCGCCTGGGGCACCACCCTGGCCGACATGCTGGCCAAGAACGACGTGCGGACCGTGCTCTGGGTCCGCGAGCCCGAGGTGGTCGCCGAGATCCGGGAGACCCGCGTCAACGCCACGTTCCTGCCGGGCGTGACCCTGTCCGAAAAGCTGGCGGTGGAGAGCGACCCCGAGGTCGCCTTTGCCGGGGCCGACTATTTCCTGCTGGTCATCCCCAGCCAGTTCATCCGCCCGGCCCTGGAGGGGTTCAGGGACATCCTGCCGCAGCGGCCGGTGATGGTCTGCGCGTCCAAGGGCATCGAGCTCGACACCCTGGCCCCCATGAGCCGGGTGGTGGCCGAGTCCCTGGAGGGGCTCCGGCCCCGCTACGCCTCGCTCTCCGGCCCGTCCTTCGCGGCCGAGGTCAGCCGGGGGATGCCGACCACCGTGTCCCTGGGCTGCGAGGACCACGAACTGGGGCGCGAGTTGCAGGCCGCCTTTTCCACGCCGTATTTCCGCGTCTATTTCACCCCGGACTACCGGGGCGTTGAGTTGGGCGGCGCGGTCAAGAACGTCATCGCCATCGCGGCGGGCATCGCCGACGGGCTGGGCTTCGGCCACGACGCCCGGGCCGCGCTGATCACGCGGGGGCTCTCCGAGATGAGCCGGCTCGGCATGGCCATGGGCGGGCAGCAGCGCACGTTCATGGGCCTCTCCGGCATGGGCGACCTGGTGCTGACCTGCACCGGCGACCTTTCGCGCAACCGCCAGGTGGGCCTGAAGCTGGGGCGCGGCATGAAACTCGACGCCATCGTCGGCGAGATGAAGGCCGTGGCCGAGGGCGTCAAGACCACCCGCGCGCTGTATAATCTTTCGCAAAAACTGCGTGTGGAGTTGCCCATCACCGAACAGGTCTATAGTATCCTCTACGAGGACAAGGACCCGGCCAGGGCCGTAGAGGCCCTGATGCGCCGGGAGCTCAAGGACGAATAACCCCGTATCCGATACCAGGAGCCGCCATGCGCCCGTATCTCGTCGCCCTTTGCCTGCTGATCGCGCTGACCGCCTTCGGCTGCTCCAAGCAGTGGACCAATCCCGACTCCGGGGACAAGCGCCAGTCCGAGGCCCGGTTCAAGCAGGACTCCATGGACTGCGACGTCAAGGCCGGGGAGGAATATCCCCTGGACAAGCGCCGCCAGACCGAGGTCTACAACCAGTGCATGGAGGACCGGGGCTGGGAGCGCAAGGAGGCCGAAATCCGTTTCGGCAAGCACTAAAGGCCCTGAGGCCGGGGAGGCCCTGATGGACGATCGGCCCGTACTCGTGCTCGGCACGACCGGCTACGTGGGCGGCCGCCTGGTGCCGCTGCTCCTGGAGCGCGGCCACCGCGTGCGCGCGGCCGGGCGCAGCGTCGAGAAGATCAAGGCCCGCCCCTGGGGCGGCAACCCCCGGGTGGAGATCGTGCGCGCTGACATGCACGACGCCGATTCCCTGGCCGCCGCTGCGGACGGCTGCCGCGCCGCCTTCTACCTTGTCCACTCCATGGGCCGCCCCAGCCGCGACTTTGCGGCCGAGGAGCGCGACGCCGCCTACAACATGGTCCGCGCCGCCGCTGCGTCCGGGCTCGGGCGCATCCTCTACCTGGGCGGCCTGGGCGAGGACCACGAGGACCATCCGCTCTCCAAGCATCTGCGCTCCCGGGCCGAGGTGGCCCGCATCCTGACCCTGGCCCCGGCCCGGGTGACCACCCTGCGCGCCGCCCAGATCATCGGGGCCGGGTCTTCCTCCTTCGAGCTGATCCGCTACCTGGCCGACCGGCTGCCGCTGATGCTCGCGCCCAGGTGGGTGCGCACCCGGACCCAGCCCATCGCCATCCGCAACGTGCTGCACTACCTGGCGGGCTGCCTGGAAAACGAGGCCACGGCCGGGCTGACGCTGGACATCGGCGGGCCGGACGTCCTCTCCTACACCGAGCTGTTCCGCCTCTACGCCGAGGTGGCCGGGCTGCCCCGGCGGCGCATCGTGCCCGTGCCCTTCGTCACGCCGCGCCTGTCCTCGTTCTGGGTGTCCCTGTTCACGCCCGTGCCCATGTTTCTGGTCCGCTCCCTGGTCGAGGGGCTCCGGAACGAGGTGGTCTGCCGCGACAATACCATCCGCGAGCTCGTGCCCCAGGAGTTGCTGACCTGCCGCGAGGCCATCCGCCGCGCCGTGGACAAGACCGGCCAGCAGCAGGTGGAGACCTGCCTTTTCGACGTGGGCAGCGCCTGCATGCCCGAGTGGGCGGGCGTGAGCGACCCGGACTACGCGGGCGGGACGCGCTACGAGATGGGCTACCGCGCCCGGCTCCAGGGCGACCCGGCCAAGGTCTGGGAGGTCGTTTCCCGCATCGGCGGGGAGCAGGGGTGGTACTACGGCGATCCCCTGTGGCGGCTGCGCGGGTTCATCGACCGGCTCCTGGCCGGGCCGGGCATCCGGCGCGGGCGGCCCCACGGCAACGGCGCGCCGCGCGTGGGCGACGCCCTGGACTTCTGGCGGGTCATCGCCAGCGACCCGGGCCGCAGGCTGCTCCTGCTGGCCGAGATGCG
>JAZHDH010000137.1:0-4332 GCA_036584335.1 Pseudodesulfovibrio sp.
ATTTCCGGTTCTTTCACAAAAGCCGTACCGCCAGGCGGTGCGGCAGGTTGGCGAGACAGGGGCAGGCGCAAGGCGCAAGGAACGATCAGGGCCGCCGCGTATTCCGATACGCAAGGGTCTGATCGTTCCGCAGCAACGCGGCGAATGCCCCTGTATCACCAACCTGCGGGCTATTAGCTCAGGTGGATAGAGCGCTTGCCTCCGGAGCAAGAGGTCGCAGGTTCGAATCCTGCATAGCCCACCAAGAAATCAAGGACTTACAGGCTTTTTTGTCTGTAAGTCCTTTTTGGTTTCCGGTTCGCCGGGTTCATTTTGGGGCTGTTGCCGATCCGGGGAGTGTGGTATCAAGCCATCATCACCCCAACCCTGCGAGGTCACACATGCGAAAGATGGTCATGATTCTCCCGGCGTTTCTCCTTGCCCTGTTTCTTGTTTTCCCGGCACTTGCCGCCGACGGCCCGCAGAAGTTCAAGGACATCAAGATGCTCGACGACGTGATGGTCTATGTGGACGTGGACGGCGGCGGCCTGAAGGCCGACGAGGTGCGCGACTACGCCATCGACAGCTTCGTGCGGCACATGCGCGGCATGCTGGTGAACAACGACGCCGTGGTCGACAACTACCCGGCCGAGGGCTACGAGCTGAAAAACGTCGGCTATATCATCATCAAGATCATGGACATCCGGACCAAGTCCGGGGTGAACGTCTACCATCTTGGCTTCGAGTTCGGCATCCCGCCCCGCGAGGTCTACTGGGACACGGCCACCATGGGCGTGGCGCCCACCACCAGGGACCTCAGGAAGGAAGTGTTCGAGGACGTGGACGAGGTCATGGACAAGTTCGCGGGCGACTTCTACCGCATCCGGGGCGAGTGATCAGGCGGGTTTCTTCTCCTCCGCCGCCAGGTAGGGAACGTACTCTTTGTCCGATTCCAGGATGTGCGTGGCCAGCCAGCGGCTGAGGAAGACGAAAATCTTGGACAGGTTCGTCGTGACGAACTGCTGCTCGCGGAACTGGGCCACGGTCCGGTTGAACTGGAAGTGCTGGACCTTGTGCGCCTCGATGTGCGGGAAGCCGCATCGGGCGAGGTACTGCTCCTCGGTGGCGAAGTGGACTTTGGCGTAGTCGCGCATCTTGTCGATGAGTTCGGACATGCGGTGTTCGTCGTGCTTCTGCAGGGCTTCGTAGGCGTCGTTGATCAGGTCGATCAACTTGCGGTGCTGGGCGTCGAGTTCCTCGACGCCCACGGACATGATTTCATCCCAGTTCATCAGGGGCATGGCGCGGTCTCCTTGGATGTGTCGCGTATCCTCCATCCTAGCACAAACCCGGGCGATGGCAAGGTCGCGGACCGGTCGTTCGTCTGCCGCCCAAAGGGATGTTTTCGTATGGCAGGGGTAAAAACGGGGTTTGCCGTGGCAGATTATAATACCTCCCGACCGGAAGATATGCTCACTTCGGATACTGGATGCTCGTCTGTCCGGAGGAGGTGTCATGCGCAAAACTTTAATGGTATCCAGACGTTGTGAAAATTGCGTGTTTTTTCGCAAGCAGTGCGTTCTGGGGCATCGGCGGCCCTGGAATTCCGCGTCCTGCGACGACTACCGGCCGTATTGCCTGATCTGCAACTATCCCCTCGTCTATTGCAACACCTGCCGCAACCTGCTTTCGCGTCGGCTCAAGCCGCTCGAATTCGACCGCCTGGAGAGGGATGATCCCACCCATGCGGTGCGCTTCGACTGCGTCTGGCGCGGCCCTCGTCCGTCCGCCTGATACGATCCCGCTTCCGGTTCCCGGCATCGGCCGAATATCCGCTTAACTTTTCCCCTTGTTCCGTCTAGATTGGCTTGCCGAAACCACCAACGGGAACCAGCATGGGATACAAGAACACCAGGCAGTGCCTCGCTGCCCTCGAAGCCGAAGGCGAACTCGTCCGCATCGAGAAGTGCGTCGATCCGCATTTGGAGATCGGGGCCATCCAGCGCAGGGTCTACAAGGCCGGGGGGCCGGCGCTCCTCTTCTCCAACGTCAGGGGATGCCGGTTTCCCATGGCCGCCAACCTCTTCGGCACCCGCAGGCGGATGCACTTCCTGTTCCGCGACACCGTGCGCACGGTTCGGGAGCTGATGCGGCTCAAGCTCGACCCGGCGCAGGCTCTCAAGCGCCCCTGGCGCTATCTGGGCGCGCCGCGCACCGCCTGGCACACCTTGCCGAAAAAGGTGTCTTGGGGGCCTGTGCTGCAAAACCGGACGGCCATTTCCAACCTGCCGCAGCTCGTGTCCTGGCCTCTGGACGGCGGCAGCTACGTGACCCTGCCCCAGGTGTATACCGAAAGCCCGGTGACGCCCGGGTACGGCGCGTCGAATCTGGGCATGTACCGGGTGCAGCTGAGCGGCAACGAATTCGAGCGCGATCGCGAGGTCGGGCTGCACTACCAGATCCACCGGGGCATCGGCCATCACCATGCCGAGGCCCTGGCGCGGAACCTGCCGCTGAGGGTCAACGTCTTTGTCGGCGGCGCACCCGCCATGACCCTGGCGGCGGTCATGCCCCTGCCCGACGGACTGCCCGAGATATTCTTTGCCGGAGCCATGGCCGGGCACCGCATTCCCATGGTTCATATCGAGGGCGGCCTGCCCATCCCGGCCGAGGCGGATTTCTGCATCAGCGGCACGGTGGTTCCGGGCGGGGAGAAGCCCGAGGGCCCGTTCGGCGATCACCTGGGCTACTACAGCCTTGCCCACGATTTTCCGGTGCTGAAGGTGGACGCGGTCCATCACCGCAACGACGCCGTCTGGCCGTTCACCACGGTGGGCCGCCCGCCCCAGGAGGACACGGTCTTCGGCGAGTTCATCCATGAGCTGACCGCCGACCTGGTGCCGTCGGTCTTCGCCGGGGTGCACGAGGTCCACGCCGTGGACGCGGCCGGGGTGCACCCGCTGCTCCTGGCCGTGGGCAGCGAGCGCTACGTGCCCTATGCGGGCGAGCGCCAGCCCCAGGAGTTGCTGACCAACGCCATGGCTCTGCTCGGCACCACGCAGACCTCGCTTTCCAAGTACGTTTTCATCGCGGCCCGGGAGGACCTGCGGCAGGGGCTGTCCTGCCACGACATTCCGGAGTTCTTCCGGCACATGCTCGAACGCGCGGACCTGACCCGCGACCTTCATTTCATCACCCGGACGACCATCGACACCTTGGACTACTCGGGCATCAGCCTGAACCAGGGGTCCAAGCTGGTCTTTGCGGCGGCCGGGCCGAAGAAGCGGGACCTGGCCTCGGAAATCCCCGCCGGCCTGGACCTGCCGCGCGGGTTTCGCGACCCCGTGGTCTTCGCGCCGGGCATCCTGGTCCTCAAGGGGCCGAAGCACCAGCGCGGGCGCGACCAGCAGGACCCGGCCATGGACCGGCTGGCCACGGCCCTGGAGAAGGCGGTTGGCATCGGGGGATTCCCGCTGATCGTGGTCGCCGACGACGCCGGTTTCACGGCGGCCGGTTGGGACAATTTCCTGTGGGTGGCCTTCACCCGTTCGGACCCGGCCACGGACATGTACGGGGTGGAGTCCTTCACCCACGCCAAGCACTGGGGGGCGAAGAAGGGCATCGTCATCGACGCCCGCCTCAAGACCTATCACGCGCCGCCGCTGGAGCCGGACCCCGAGGTGGAGCGGCGCGTGGACGCGCTGGGCGCGCCCGGCGGACCTCTGCACGGAATCATCTAAGGAGAGCATATGGACGAGAAAGTGATGCGGGACCTGAAGCTGGCCTTTGCCTGCGACCTCTACGAGACGGTCAAGGCCGCCCGCAAGAACCGGGACGAGCAGGTGTTCAGGCACACCATGGCCACCGAGGGCGGGAAGATGGTCTTTGCCTCGGTTTTTCCGAGGAAGGAGATTCTGGAGTTTCCGGACCTGGACAACGATTTCAAGGCCCGGCTCAAGACCTTCAACCTGCTGGGCGTGGTCACGGACGGGGAGAGCGGGCTGGACGTGTTCCTGCTGGGCGGCATGAACAAGCCCTTCACCTCGGCGGCCGACGGCCGGGATCTGGTCAAGGTGCTCGACGACGAGTCGCTCGCCGAATTCCTCAAGCTCTACTTCCAGGTCAAGGGCGTGATGATCGACTTCACGGCCACGACCCACGACGAGTTCCTGCGGGCCGTGGAGGGCGAGGTCTTCAAGAACACCTCGTTCGCCCGGATGCAGGAGGCCGACGAGTTGCTCAAGAACATCGAAAATTAGCGGGCGCTTGCATGAAGGAAAGGCCGTCCCCATCCGGGGGCGGCCTCAGGCTGCTGACAAAGGCCCGATTGCGTCGTTGCTTCAAAAAAGGCAA
>JAZHDH010000138.1:0-4316 GCA_036584335.1 Pseudodesulfovibrio sp.
CGGTGCGGGAGTACGACTGGATCGCGCACTGGGAGTGCGAGCTGCTGCACAGCGTCGGCGGGTACAACGAGCCGGGGTGCGTGTTCCGCACGGCCTTCCCGGACGAGGGCGATCCCGAGGTCTGGGTGACGAGCCGGTTCGAGCCGTGCGAGCGGCTGGAGTTCGTGCGATCCAATGCGCAGCGGGCGATCCATTTCGTCATCGGGCTTGCGCCCGAGGGCGGAGGCACACGGCTGACCTGGACGCACCATGTCACCGCGCTGGACGAGCGGGGCCGGGCCGGGCTGGCCGAACGGGCCACGACGTTTCCGGCCCAGATACGGATGGTCGAGGCGATGCTGGCCCATTTCCTGGAGACCGGCAAATGCCTGGGCCGGGAAGGGTAAACAGGGAGGAGGGGCGCATGTACACGGTGGGAAGGCTGGCGAGGCGGCACGGGCTGTCGCGCTCCACGCTGCTCTACTATGACCGCATCGGGCTGCTGCGTCCCCGGGGTCACGCCAGGGGCGAGTACCGGACCTATACGGACCGGGACGACGCCCGGCTGGCCCGCATCTGCGAGTACCGCCGGGCGGGCATCGGGCTGGACGCCATCCGGCGCATGCTCGACGACCCGGCCGACGGCGCGGTGGCCGAGGCGCTCAAGGCGCGGCTGGCCGAGCTGAACCGGGAGATGGACGCGCTGCGCGGGCAGCAGTCGCTGGTCGCCGTGCTGCTCGGCCGGTCCGACCTGCTGGACCGGTGCGGGGGCATGGACAAGGCCGCCTGGGTGCGCCTGCTGGCCGACGCCGGGTTCAGCGAGGCGGACATGCGCGCCTGGCACGTCGGGTTCGAGCGCAGCGCGCCCGAGCGGCATGCGGCGTTCCTGCGGCGGCTGCGCATCCCCGAGGCGGAGATTTCCGCCATCCGGGCCTTGGCCGCCGCGCCCCAGGAGATACTGAACATCAACCGGCAATCGGGACGATTCATGGAAATATTCTTCAAGATATACGAGGGACTGAGCAGGGAAGGGCCGGGTAGCCTCCACTCCGCCGAGCGCGCGCTGCGGTTGTGCAAGGGGCTGCCGGAGCGGCCGGACATCCTGGAGCCGGGCTGCGGCTCGGGCGGGGCGACCCTGAACCTGGCGCGGCTGACGCGCGGAACCATCACCGCCACGGACGTGTACCAGCCGTTTCTGGACGTGCTGGCGGCGCGCGCCCGGAAGGCGGGGGTGGCCGACCGCGTGCGGCCGCGCGGGATGGACATGGCCGCCCTGGATTTCGCGCCGGGGTCCTTCGACCTGATCTGGTGCGAGGGCGCGGCCTACATCATGGGCGTGGACAACGCCCTGGCTGCCTGGCGGCCGTTGTTGCGGCCCGGCGGATACCTGGTGTTCTCGGACGCGGTCTGGACCACGGACGACGTGCCGGACGAGTTGCGGACGTTCTGGGCGGAGGCCTATCCGGCCATGCGCACGGCCGAGGCCAATGCGGCGGCGGCCGAGGCGGCCGGCTACACGCCCTTGGGCCACTTCCTGATCGAATCCGCCTGCTGGGAGGATTTCTATGACGAGGTGGAGCGGCGGATCACCGACGTGGAGCCGGAGTTCGGCCGGGACCCGGACGGTCGGGCGATCCTCGACGCCACCCGGCGCGAGATCGACCTCTACCGTCGTTATCCGGACCGGTACGGTTATTCGCTGCACGCGTTGCGCCGGGACTGATCCGCTTATAATCTGATGGCTTCGTTTGTCGCGGGGCCAAAAAGGTGGTATGGGTAAGCACCCCTTCCGCCCATGGTGGGCGGAGGGCCGCCGGGAGGCCCCATGCCGCGTCTGGTATCCGTCCGAGCCGTCATCCTGTCATGCCTGGTGGCATGCGTCGTGGGTTGCGCCACGGCCTTCGCCCGCGAGGACATGCTTCGGGTGGACGTCTCGCCCATCGTCGTGAGCGAGGCGGAGCGAGCCTGGCTGGACGCGCATCGGGACATGCGCCTCGGGCTCTGGCTCGGGCCGCCGCCGGTCATGTTCCGGGGCGACGACGGCTCCCTGCAGGGGCTGGTACCCACCTATATCGATCTGATCTGCGCCAAGCTGGGGATCAAGCCCCGGCGGGTGCGGGCTTCGGGCCTGTCCGCAGTGAGCGGGCTGGCCATGGCCCGCGAGGTGGACATGGTGGCCGCGTTGCCCGTTAACCGCGAGTCCGGCGGCGGCATGCTCCTGTCCGAGCCTTTCGTGTTTCTGCCCATCGTCATCGTCACCCGGGCCGATTTCCGTTTCGTGGCCGGGCTGGCCGACCTGGCCGGGGCCGTGGTCGCCGTGAGCCGCGACTGCGTGCCCGTGCCGCGCATCAGCGAGGACTATCCCGCTGTCCGGATACTGGTCGTGAACGATCCGGCCGAGGGGCTGCTGGCCGTGGATTCGGGCGAGGCGTCGGCCTACGTCGGGGCGCAGTCCACCGTGGCCTACCTTTCGGAGCGGCTTGGCCTGGCCGACATCCGCATCTCGGCCATCACCGAGTATTCGCACTCCCTGGCCATGGGCGTGCGCCGGGACTGGCCCGAACTGCTGGCCCTGGTCAACCGCGCCCTGGCCTCGATCACGGCCGAGGAGCGCAAGGGGGTGGAGGACTACTGGACCGTACTCCACCACGGCGGATGGGTGTCCCTGCCCCGGGTCTGGCGGATGGTGGGCGGCGTGGCCCTGGGTGCGGCCCTGCTGCTGGTCGGAATCCTGTCCTGGAACATTCGCCTGTCCCGCGAGATCCGGCGGAGGCGGCGGGTGGAGGAGCGGCTGCAACGGGCGCATGCGGCCACGCGCCAGATCATCGAGTCGGCCGACGTGATCATCGTCGGCCTGGACTACGAGGGGCGGGTGCGGCTGTTCAACCGCGCGGGCGAGGCCGTGACCGGCTATTCGCGCACGGAGCTGCTGGGCCGGGACTGGTTCGACGTGGTGGTCCCGCGCGAGCGGTTCCTCTTCGCCTGGGACGAGTTCAACCGGCTGCTGCGCGAGGGGCCAAAACCCCTGGCCGAAACCTTCGAGAATCCCATCCTGACCAAGGCCGGGGAGGTGCGGCACATCCTGTGGCGCAATTCGGCCATCGGCCCGGTGCACGACGGCGAGGACGCGGTGATCATCGCCTTCGGCACGGACATCACCCACCGCCTCCAGGCCGAGGAGGAACTGCGCCTGACCCAGTTCGCCATGGACAACGCGGCCATGGGCATCCTGCGCGTGCTTCCATCGGGGCGCATCGTCTACGCCAACCGCACGGCCTCGGCCATGCTCGGCCGGGCGCGCTCGGAAATCCGGGGCGAGACGCTGGCCGGGCTGGGGCCATTCCCGGCAATGGAGCCCTGGGACGACTTCTGGACCCGGCTGACGCAGGCGAGGGTGATCACCCTGGAGGCGGCGGCAACGACCGGGGACGGGACCGTCCTGCCGGTGGAGCTGCGCATTCACCATCTGATGTTCAAGGGCGCGGAGCTGGCCATCTGCTTCCTCGCGGACATCAGCGAGCGCAAGCGGGTGGAGCAGTTGCGCGCGGACGTGGAGCGGATGATGCGCCACGACCTGCGCTCGCCCACCCTGGCGGTGCAGACCATGCTCCTGCTGCTGGACCGCAAGGGCGGGCTGACGGACAAGCAGTTGGAGCTGCTGGAGATAGCTCAGGGAGCCAGCCGGAGGATGCTCGGCATCATCGATCTTTCCCGCGCCCTGTTCCGCATGGAGGAAGGCGTGTACGAGCCGGTCTTCGCCCCGGTGGACCTGATGCCCCTGGTCGCGGCTGTTTCCGAGGAACTGGCGCCGCTGATGCGTTCCCGCCGGGTGGGGCTGGCCGTGAACGTGGGCGGCGTCCCGGCCGGGCGGCGGGCCGCCTTCGTGGTCCACGCCGAGGAACTGCCCTGCTACGCCCTGCTCGCCAACCTGCTGCGCAACGCGGTGGAGGCCTCGCCCGAGAACGGCACGGTCACGCTGGGCCTGGACAGCGGGGAGTGGAGCGTTATCGCCGTGCACAACGCGGGCGCGGTGCCCGAGGCCATCCGCGACGTGTTCTTCGAGAAGTACGTCACCTCGGGCAAGCGGCACGGCACCGGCCTGGGCACCTACACCGCCCGGCTCATCGCCACCGCCCTTGGCGGCGACATCGGTTTCGTCACCTCGGAGGCGGCGGGCACCACGGTCACGGTCCGGCTGCCCCGCGCGAACGGAGCTGACGGCGGAGATGGCGTCGAGACCGTTCCCGCCTCCGCGACGGCCCGTGCGCGCGAGACTGATTTCTAGGGCTTGTTAACAAAATAAATATGGGTCATAATCACTCTACGGAGGTGATTAT
>JAZHDH010000139.1:0-4303 GCA_036584335.1 Pseudodesulfovibrio sp.
CGAGCCGGGGCGCAGGAGCAGGGCGTCTGCCAGCCCGCGCCAGGTCGCGCCTTCCACCATCTTGGCCGTGAGCAGGGCGGTCAGGCCGGGAATCCACATCACGGCCAGCAGCCACAGGGCCGGGGCGGAGCGCAGCACGTCGCCGTCGAAGCGCAGGCCGCCCGCCGTGAGCGCGCCTTCCAGCGCGAAGGTCGCGGCGAAGGTCAGGCCGAGAAAGACGAGAATCGGTCGTTTGTCGAGGGCTGTCATGGGCGCACGGTATCCGAGGCCGGGGATTTGGTCCACTGCCGGATGCCTCGGGCTATAATTCGTCCACCCGCAGGGGCTCGCCTTTTTCCGGGGCCAGGCGCAGGGTGAGCGCGTCCTTGGCGCAGGACTCCACGCACACGCCGCAGCCCATGCATCGGTCCTCGCGGATGAACGCGCGGCCGTCGCGGTAGCCGATGGCCTTGAACTGGCACTTCCCGGCGCAGACGCCGCAGCCGGTGCACTTGTCCGCGTCCACCCGGGCCAGGTAGCCGGACGAGCAGAGCATGTTCACGCCCATGCGCGTGGCCTTCATCGCCCCGCAGCAGCACGAGCAGCAGTTGCAGATGGCGTAGAACCGCCCGAGCATGGCGTCCTTGAAGAAGGCGTGGGCCACGTGGCCGCGCGCGTTCTCTGCCTTCAGGATGCGCACGGCCTCGTCGGCGGTGATGGTCCGGGCCTTGTCCGGGTGGTGCTCCAGCATGAACGCGGCGATGGGGTCGCCGATGATCAGGCAGACGTCCAGCGGCAGGCAGGGATTCTTCATGCCCGAGCGGCAGGGGCAGTTCAGGAGCACGATGTGCTTCGGGTTGGCCAGGACGATCTCGCGGGCGCGGGTATAGGGCAGGACCTGCTCCGAGACCTCGGTGTTCACGGGCCGGTCGAGCCGGATCAGCCTGGCCGCCTCGGCCAGGGGCATGGCCTTGCCGTGGTAGGTGTCGCCCCACACCGGCTTCTTCTGGGCCGGGTCGCCCAGCCGGTTGTCCTCGGTGGACCGAAACGGGGTCAGGTGATTGGCCAGCAGGACGAACGGAGCCCACAGGAAGCGCCACCACGGGGCCTTGTCGCCCGCCAGGCCGATGTAGTGGAAGCACCAGCGGCCGTAGACGTAGCCGTGGAGGAATTCGAGCAGCGACATGCTGCGTTGGCGGCAGGCCCGGTAATAGTCGGCGGTGGATGGCTTGACGAAGGGAAGTTTCATGGCGGCGTCGCGGGGTTGGGGTGTTCTCGGATCAAAATGTACCGCCCGGGCGCCGAAAGTCAATGGACTTTGCCCCGGGTCCGTGGCATTGCCCCGAAGTCCACAAGGAGAGCCATGTTCAGAATCATCCTCACCGGCGTGCTCGCCAGCCTGTTCTTCAGCTCCACCTTCGTACTCAACCGGGCCATGAGCCTGGATGGCGGCCACTGGGTGTGGACCGCCAGCCTGCGCTATTTCTGGATGCTGCTCTTTTTGGCCGTGTGGCTGGCCGTGACGGGGAAGGCGCGGCTGGGCGTCGAGACCCTGCGCGTGTTCCGTCGCCACCTGGGGTTCTGGGTCTTCGCCGGGAGCGTCGGCTTCGGCGTGTTTTACGCCGGGTGCACCTTCGCCTCGGTGTTCACGCCCGGCTGGGTGGTGGCCGCCACCTGGCAGCTGACCATCCTGGCCACGCCCTTCGTATTGCTCGGGTTCGGGCGGCGGGTGCCGCTTCGGGCCGTCGCCCTGACCATGGTCATCTTCGCCGGGGTGGTGCTGGTCAACGTGGAACAGGCGTCCACGGGCGACTTGTCCGCCACCCTTTGGGGCGCGCTGCCGGTGCTGGTGGCTGCCTTCGCCTATCCCTTGGGCAACCAGATGGTCTGGGAGGCGCGCCGGGGCGAGCATCGGCTCATTCCGCACATCGACCACCCGGCCATGGACGACTCCCTGTGCCGGGTGCTGCTGCTGACCTTGGGCTCCCTGCCGTTGTGGGCGCTCCTCCTCCTTGTCTCCGACCCGCCGCCGCCCACCACGGGCCAGCTCGTCCAGACGGCTGTGGTGGCCGCCTGCTCGGGCGTGGTGGCGACCTCGCTCTTCCTCTACGCCCGGCACCGGGCGCGCACCGCCGCCGAGCTGGCCGCCGCCGACTGCACGCAGTCCATGGAGGTGGTCTTCACCCTGGCGGGCGAGGCCCTGCTGCTCGGCCACGTCATGCCCGGCCCGCTGGGATTCGCGGGCATGGGGCTGACCATGCTCGGGTTGATGCTCTACGTGCGGATGCAGACGCGCGGCTAGCCTAGGGGTTGTCGCTCTCTTCGAAGTATTTCCGCCGCAACGCCTCGTATTCCGGCGTGCGCTTGAAGGCCTTCAGGGCCTCGGAGAAGCGCTGCGTGAATTCTTCGCTCACGCTGCGGCGGTTGAACATGAGGTACAGCCCGTCGTTCTTGATGAGGATGCCGTGGCGGGGGACGAGGCCGCGCAGCTTGAGCTTGCGGATGAGGTACAGGGCGTTGCCGTACTCGGCGGCCACGGCGTCCAGCCGTTCGTTGGCGAGTTTTTGCAGGTTGATGTCGTCGGTGGTGACCTGTTCCACCTTGCAGTAGGTCTGGATGAATTCCCAGAATTCCGGGGTGTAGCTGTACCCGATGACCACGCCGACGCTCCTGCCCTTGAGGTCGTCGAGGGTGCGGATGGGGCTCTCGCGTTTGGTCCAGATGATCCACGGCGCCTCGAACAGGGGCTCCTCGGGGAATCGGGCGAAGATGGCCCGGTCCCGGGTCTTGTTCACCGAGAACAATCCCTCGGCGTTGCCGCTTTCCAGGATTTCCAGCGCGCGTTTCCAGGGGAAGACTTCCATGGAGCTTATCGGCGTACCCAGCCGTTCATATACGGCCTCGACCATCTCGGTGGAGAATCCCGTGACCCGTCCTTCGGTCTTGTACTGGTAGGGCGGCCACACGTCGCAGACCAGGCGGGCGGGCGGCTCTGTGGTGAAGACTACCGTCGCGGACACGGTGATGGCGCAGGCCAGGACCAGGAAGATGAAGACGGAGAGGGCGGGTTTGCGCATCAGGGTGTCTTTCGGTTCGAATTGCGGTACGCAGACGACGCAGCGGCCTCGTTGGGCAAGCTCGTCCGGAATTCACGGATAACATGTCCGTACACTCTATACAGTTATTATACGGGCAGTGCGGGGTCAATCCGGTTTCGGCATGTGATGGAGATGGGCGGCGTCGAACCCGACGGCAACCGGAGCGCCGCTGTCCAGTCCCCGATTGAGCACCATGTGCCGGTCGACCATGGTGGTAAAGCGCTCGCCGCCGCAGCGAACCACGGCCGTCCAGGTGAACCCTTCGCGTTCCACCCGCTCCACCGTGCCGTCGAGCACGCACCATCCGGCCGGGAAGTCGGCCCGCGAGCCGACGAACACGTCTTCGGGCCGGATGGCGGCGTAGCCGCTGCGCCAGCCGGGCAGTCCGGCCAGGCCGTCGAAGTCCGTCCGGGCGAAACGGCAGGTCCGGCCGTCGCAGGTTGCGGGGAAGACGTTGGTCATGCCGGTGAAGGCGGCCACGAACGGCGTGGCCGGATGGCGGAAGATGTCGGCCACCGCGCCCTGTTGCTGCAACCGGCCGTCCTTGATCACGGCGGCCCGTCCGGCCAGGGTCAGGGCGTCGATGAAGTCGTGGGTGACCATCAGGAAGGTCGCGCCGGTGTCGCGGTGCACGTCCTTGAACGTGCGGCGCAGTTCGTTCCTGAACTGCGGGTCCAGAGAGGAGAGGGGCTCGTCGAGGAGGACGACGTCGGGACGGCAGGCCAGGGCGCGGGCCAGGGCGGTGCGCTGCTTTTCGCCGCCGCTGAGTCGTGCGGGCATGCGCGCCTCCTTGTCGCTCAGCCCGAGCATGTCGAGCAGGGCGCGCGCCTCGGTGCGGCCCTGGGCCGGGTCTATGCCGTGGTAGCGCTGGCCGTACATGACGTTCTGAAGCACGGTCAGGTGCGGAAACAGGGCGTGGTCCTGGTAGACAAGGCTGACGTTGCGCCGCTCGGGCGGCAGTCCGGTCACGTCGCGCCCGCCGATCTCCACCGTGCCGCCGTCCAGGCGGGTCAGGCCCGCCACGGTCTCCAGGACCAGGGTCTTGCCCGATCCCGTGGAGCCCATCAGGGCGAAGAACTCCCCTTTGCCCACGTGCAGGCTGATGTTGTCGAGCGTGAAATCGGGCAGAACCATGCGCAGGTCGGTCAACCGGATCATTCGTTGTTCTCCCGGGGCAGCGAAAGGGTCCTGAGCAGCAGGAAGAAGAGCATGGAGACCAGGATCAG
>JAZHDH010000140.1:0-4276 GCA_036584335.1 Pseudodesulfovibrio sp.
TCGCCTACACCCGCATCGGGCGCGACAGGGAGGCCCTGGACACCCTGGACCAGGCCCTGGCAACCGGGCCGATCCCCGACGCCTACCTCCACGCCGGATACGCCGCCGCCAAGCTCGGCGATACCGGGCGGGCCGCCGGATACTGGGCCGCGTATCCGGACTGGGCCGACCAGGCGCTCGCGGCCCGCACCCTGCGCGAACAGGCGGCAGCCCTGCGCCTGGGCACCACCGGCCCGCAACAGGCGTGCGAAGCCGTGGCCCGGGCCGTGCTCGACCAGGAAAGGGAAAACGCGCGCCGCAGGCTCAGGAGCCGGGGCCGCAAGGAAATCCCCCGCAACCGGGGATATTGAACCGGCGAAACTACTGCCAATCGGCCCCTTCCCCGGCGGGCAGGCCGGGGTGGCTCCGCGCTCCCCGGACGGACACGGACGCCGGCCCGCCGTTCACACGGAAATAGCGCATGGCGTCCTGAAGCGCCGCCGCCTGGCCCGCCAGCTCCTGGGACGTGGAGGCCATCTCCTCGGACGCCATGGCGTTCTGCTGGATGACCTTGTCCATCTGCTCCATGGCCCGCTCGATCTGGTGCACGCCGTGGCTCTGCTCGTTGCACACGGCGGCCACCTCGCGGATCAGTTCGGCGGTCTTGCCGATCTCCGGGGCCAGCCTGCCGAAAAGTTCGCCGGTCCGCTCGGCCACCTCCACGCTGGAGGCGGAAAGCGCGCTGATCTCCTGGGCGGTCCTGGCGCTGCGCTCGGCCAATTGGCGGACCTCCGCCGCGACCACGGCGAATCCCTTGCCCTGCTCGCCGGCGCGCGCGGCTTCGATGGCCGCATTGAGCGCCAGCAGGTTGGTCTGGCGGGCGATCTCCTCGATGAACACGATCTTGTCCGCGATCTCGCGCATGGCCTCCACGGTCCGGCGCACCGAATCCTCGCCCGACTTGATGTCGTCGTTGGTGGAATCGGCGATGCGGCTGGTGGCGTCGGCGTTTTCGGCGTTCTTCTTGATGGAGCCCACGATCTCCACCAGGGAGGCCGAAACCTCCTCGATGGAGGCCGCCTGCTCCACCGTGGACTGGGACAACGTCTCGGACGAGGCGGAGAGTTCCTCGCTGCCTGCGGCCACATTGTCCGTGGCCCCCTGCACCTCGCCGACCACGCCGCGCAGGTTGCCCGCCATCTCCTGCATGGAGCGCAGGATGCCCCGCGCCCGGCCGTCCTGCGCCTGTTCGATGATCAGGTCGCCCCCGGAAACCCGGGCGGCGATGGACGCGATGTCGTCCGGTTCGCCGCCGATGGTGTTGGTCACCGACCGCGAACCGAAGAACCCGGCGGCCAGGCCCAGAATGGCCAGGATCAGCGAGATGCCCAGGACCATGAAGACCATGGAGCGCACCGCTGCGGCCAGGGCCGCCTGCCGCGCGGCCACGGCCGCGTCGATGTCGTCGGTATAGACGCCCATGCCCACGATCCAGCCCCAGGGCTCGAAGAGCTTGACGAAGGAAAGCTTGGGAAAATCCCCTTCCCTGCCGGGCTTGCCCCAACGGTAGTCCACGAAGCCGGAACCGCTGGCGCGGGCCACCGTGGTCATCTCCTTGAACAGGGCCTTGCCCTTGGGATCGGTGTAGCCGCTCAGGTCCTGGCCGTCCATGCCGGGCTTGATCGGGTGCATGACCATGCGCGGGGTCAGGTCGTTGATCCAGAAGTAATTGCCGTCATCCAGCCGCATCTTCGCGACCTGGGACAGGGCCTCGGCCTTCATCTCGGCGGTGACGTCCTCAATCCAGGCCCCGGTGCCGACGACCCATCCGGCCTCGGGCAGCAGGCGGACATAGGAAATCTTGAGCTTGGGCTCGGTCTCGCCCGGCTTGGGCCACCAGTAGACGTACATGCCCGCGCCGTCCTTGCGGGCGATGGCCGTCATGTCCGCGATGATCCGGTTGCCCTTGGCGTCCTGCAGGTCGTTCAGGTCCTTGCCCGCCAGCTTGGGCGAGGGATGGGCGAGCATGACGTTGTCCCGGTCGTGCACCCAGACGTAGTTGTCGCCGTCGAACCGGGCCGGGACCACCAGGGCGGCCAGCCCCCGGACCAGGTCGTCCTTCGCCAGCGACCGGTGGGCCTCGAAGTAGGCGGCCACCTGGCCGTAGACCGCATCCACCACGCGCCTGAGGTCGTCCAGCTTGGCCCTCTTCAGGGCCTCGACATCCCGGGACCGCTCGTAGTAGCTCTCGATGGTCCCGGAAGCCATCTCCACGAAATCCTTCAGCTCCTGCTTCTTGCCGTCCAGGGTCTCGCTGCGGTAGTTCTCCATCTCTGTCCGGGCGTAGCCGTTGATCTGCATCACGAACACCCAGCACAGGGCCGCGATGGCCAGCAGCACCGTGGCCATCTGCATCAGCGTCATTCTCGTTCTCAGTCGCATGCCAATCCCCTCCGTCGGCGCCCGGGCTCTTGGCCGGGCGAATGCGGGCAGTTGTCGATACTCCACTCCATACGGCATTCTGCAAAAGGAGGACAACCGGAGCGGGTAAATAATAACGGGCCGCCGCCCCGCCCCTGCATTGAACTGCGGCGGCAAACCGGGTAGATTCCACCGCATGAAGCGATACCCGACCCGGAACACGTGTGCGCGGACCGCGCTGGCGGCCGCCTTCCTGCTGCTGACCCTGGCCCTGCCCGGCCGGGCCGACCAGACCGTGGTCGGCACCGGCGATCCGACCCAGGACGTGCCCAACGTCCAGGGCGCGGTGAACGTGGGAGGGACCGTCGTGCTGCGCGGCGGCTTCGACTTCGGCAACGACGGCCGGGTCAGGATCACCCGCGACGTGCGCATCCGGGGCGAGAAGGATGATGCGGGAGAGCCCGCGACCACCATCCGGGGAGGATTCTGGACCTTCCACAGCCCGCTGCCCGTGCCCGGGGCCACGCCTGCGTCCAAAGGCCCGGTGGTGGCCGTGCACGCCCTGCGCTTCACCGGGGCCAGGGGCACGCCCCTGCACTTCTGCTTCACCGGGGGCCTGGACGTGCGCGGCTGCGTGGTACAGGACCTCAGGCCCCAGGAACTGCCCGTGCAGTGGAGCGGAGGCGACAAGCTCCCCTTCGCCGCCGGCGTGGTGGTCGGCAACCGGCTGGACTCCCCGTCCCGCCCGGTCAAGGGAGCGGCCATCGGCATCATCCGCATCGCGGGCAACACCTTCGACATGGCCGTGGACGACCCCGCCCGCACCGCCGGATACGGGGTGATGGTCAACTGGACCAGCGGGGCGGACATCGGCATCTCCGGCAACACCATCCTGCGCCCCTCGCGCAGCGGCATCGAGGTTCTGGACAACGCGCTCGGCCCCAAGGCAGGCGGGGCCATCGCCATCGACGACAACCGGGTGGTCACGGCGGACGAGGGCGTGGAGCATCCCCACAAATACGGCCCCAACGGCATCGTGGCGGGATGGTATTTCGATACCCGGGGCGGCGCGGACATCGCCAGCAACAACCGCATCTCCCTGGTAGGCAACCGCATCGAGGGGCGGGGCGAACGATCCACCGGCCTGCTGCTCTACGCCGACGACATCGTGGCCACCTGCAACGACATCATCCTGGCGGGCGGGCGCGAGGCGCGAGGCATCGTCCAGACGGGCTCGCGCGGATTCTTCTCCCACAACCGGGTGCGCGGCCAGGGCAGCTACGCCATCTACTGCCATCCCTTCGAGGCGCTCCAGGGTTCGGCCAACATCTTCGCCTGGACCGAGCTGAACGACTTTTCGGGCCACAGAAGCCAGGTCCTGCTCGGCGGCAACGTCAACACCCTGGTCGGCACCCCGCCCGCCCTGGCCGACAAGGGCAAGGGCAACCGCGTGGTCAAGGCCGCGCCCTGCACCCTGCCCGAAATCTCCCCCGAGGGCGACGACTGGCCCCCGGCGGAACAGCCCTAGCAGACTGAAAAACGTCCGATTGCTGCGTTGCTTCAAAAAGGCCAGGTCCTCACGTACTGGAACTACGCTTCGGCCTTGCCCTTTTCTTGCGCCTTGCACCCGAACATTCTTGAACAGCCTGCAAAATGCATTTTTCACCGATCCGCCAGGCGTCCAGCCGGGCTCCGCGACAACGCGGTCTCCGCATCCGCCGTCCCGCCCCCGCAGCAACGGCACCGCCCGGGCTTCCGGCAAACGCCCCACGGCATGCGGGGCCGCCGGAGTCGGCAAGCCAGATCCGGCTGACGCCCCCTCCCACGCATGCGTGACCCCCCTGACGATCCCGAACGCGCCGCCAGCACACGGCCA
>JAZHDH010000141.1:0-4236 GCA_036584335.1 Pseudodesulfovibrio sp.
CCCATCCCATCTCCCCTTCCAAACTTTTCAGCTCCGCTTCGCGGGGTAGGGGACTGAAAGGTTGCCGGTTGGGAAACAGGGATCAGAGGCGGTCGAAGCCGTCGGTTGGCTCTGTCGGGGGGGCTTCGCCTTCCATGCGGAAGTAGCTGATGGACTGCTGGAGCACCCGGGCCTGGGACGACAGCTTCTCGGCAGTGCCCGCCAGCTCCTCGGACGCGGCGGCGTTCTGCTGGATGATCGCCTCCAGCTCGCGGATGCCCGCATTGATCTCACGCGCGCCCTCGGCCTGCTCGCCGCTGGCGGCCGCGATCTCCTGCACCAGGTCCGACGTGCGCCGGATATCCGGGACCATCTTTTCAAGCATGGCCCCGGCCCGCTCGGCCACGGCCATGGAGCTGGATGAAAGCTGGCCGATCTCGGCCGCCGCATGGCCGCTGCGCTCGGCCAGCTTGCGCACCTCGGCCGCGACCACGGCGAACCCCTTGCCCTGTTCGCCCGCCCGCGCCGCCTCGATGGCCGCATTGAGCGCCAGCAGGTTGGTCTGCCGGGCTATCTCGCCGACGATGGAAATCTTGTCCGCGATCTGGCGCATGGCCGCCACGGTCTCGCTCACGGCCCGGCCGCCCGCCTCGGCGTCCTGGCGCGCCTGGCGAGAAATGCGCTCGGTCTCTGCCGCGTTCTCCGAATTGCGGCCGATGCTCGCGACCATGGCCTCCACGTGGGCGGAGACCGTTTCCACCCCGGCGGCCTGGCGGCCCGCGCCGTCGGACACGGTCTCGGCCGCGCCGGTCAGGTCCGCGCTGCCCGTGGCCACGTTCCCGGCCACGCCCGAAGCGTTGCCGATGACCCGGCGCAGGTTGCCCGCCATGTCGCCCATGGCCGCGAAGATGCTGCCCGGTCGCGCCGCCCGTTCGAGCCGCACGGAAAGGTCGCCCGCCGCGATGCGCCCGGCCATGGCGTGCAGGTCCGATGGATCGATGCCGAGCTGGCGCAGGATGGACACCGTGATCAGCACGGCCTGGAGCGCACCCAGAAGCATGGCCGCAATGCCGAGCGCCAGGGCGATGCGCCGCAGCAGGGCGGACGTGGCCCTGACCCCGGCCATGTGTTTCGTGGCCAGGGACGCGGCCCGCTCCACCATGGCGTCCACGGCGGGCTGGATGGTGCCGACCACGCCGAGCATGTCCGCTTCGGCCTTTTTTCCCTGGGCGTCAGTATCCGCCCCGGCCACGTCGTAAAAGAAGGATTCGTAGTCGAAGCAGGCCTTCTTGACCTGTTCGCCCAGGCCGACCAGATCGGTGTCGCCCGCTTCGCCGGCCAGGGCCACCAGGGTCTCGGTGGACTTGACCAGGGCGGCGACCGCCTCGATGAACCGGTCCAGGTATTCGGCGTCCATGTCGCGCAGGAACGCCCGCTCCTCGATGCGGCAGCGCAGCATCTGCGCCCGCACCTGGTTGGCCCGGTCCTTGATGGACAGGTCCACTTCGACCACGGTCCGGTAGCCGTCGGCCATGACCACGGAGGCCACCTGAAACATGCCCAGCACCAGCCCGAGGAGTACGATCACCGTGCCGAAACCACCGGCCAGCTTGGTCTTGAGTTGCACTTTGTGGAGCATCGCACCTTCCATGGGGTTGGGAACGGGACTTGATACCGCATTACCCCCTCCACGGGCCTCGTGTCCAACCCGAGTTGCAAAATATAAAGCCCACCGGCGGACCGCCTCCGCCGCCCGGACCGGCTGCTAGAACCGCTCCAGCCCGTCCGGGAGGCCGCCGGGCGGCAGCGCGGCGGCGGAAGAGCCGACGCCGACGTCGAAAAAGCCGATGGTCTGCTGCAACTGCTGCGCCTGGCCCGACAACTCCTCGGCGGTGGAGGCCAGCTCCTCCGAGGCCGAGGCGTTCTGCTGCACCGTGGCGTCCAGGTCCCGGATATTGCCCTTGATCAGCCCCACCCCGTCCGATTGCTCGCCGCTGGCCGCGCTGATCTCCTGAACCAGGTCCGAAGTCCGGCGGATGTCCGGGACCATTTTCCCGAGCATGGCCCCGGCCCGTTCGGCCACGGCCACGGAGCGCGAGGACAGATCGCCGATCTCTGCCGCCGCCGAACCCGAACGCTCGGCCAGCTTGCGCACCTCGGCAGCGACCACGGCGAACCCCTTGCCCTGCTCGCCCGCGCGCGCGGCCTCGATGGCCGCATTGAGCGCCAGCAGGTTGGTCTGCCGCGCGATCTCCTCGATGATCGAAATCTTCTCGGCGATCTCGCGCATGGCCCCCACGGTCTCGCTCACGGCGCGGCCGCCTTCCTCGGCGTCCCGGCGCGCCTGGCCGGATATCTCCTCGGTCTGGTGCGCATTGGCGGTGTTGCGGTTGATGCCCGATGCCATGGACTCCACGCTGGACGAAATCTGCTGCACCCCGGCGGCCTGGCTGTTCGCCCCCTGGGCCACGCTCTCGGCCGTGGCCGAAAGCTCCTCGGAGCCCGAGGCCACCGTGGACACGGCCATGGTCACCTCGCCGATGATCCGGCCCAGCTGCCGGACCATGGATCGCATGGCCCCATAGACGCTGTCCTCGGAGAAATCGCCGGAGAAGCGTACCCCGAGCCGACCTTCGGCGATCTGCCCGGCCACATGCTTCAGTTCGATGGGGTCGGCCCCGAGCTGGCCCAGCACGCTGCGCAGGATGAGCAGCCCCGCCAGCAGCCCCATGGCCACGGCGCACAGCCCGACGACCATGGCCGTCGCGCCCATGCCGCCCGCCCGGGCCTCGGTGGCCTCGGCCCTGGCGTGGGCCATGGCCTTGGCCTGGGAGGCTATCTGGTCCACCACCGGCTCGATGGCGTGGACGGCCTGGCGCATCCGTTCGGTCACGGCCGCGATGGTCGCGTCCTCGGCCACCAGGGCGTCGAAGGAACGCAGATACGCCTCGCCCATGCGCCGACCTTCCTCCACGTATCCCGGGGCCGCGCCCGAGGTTTTGAACACGTCCATCAGTTCGGCCACGGCCTCGTGCGTCTTCTGCACGTACTTGGCGTCGCCGCGCAGCAGGTAGTCCTTTTCGTGCCGCCGGATCATCAGCAACAATCCCTTCACGTCCGGGACGTAGAGCTGCGACAGCCCGCCCTCGATCTCGCGGGCCGCGTCCCGCACCCTGTCGTAGGCCGCATCCGAAGGCGCAGCGGCGAACCGGGCGAAGGCGGCCCGGTATGTCTCGAACCCGGCCTCGGCCAAGGCCAGCTCGGCGCTCTTGTCCTCGCGCCGGTCCAGCTCCCGGCGGAAGGAATCCATGGCCGCCGTCATCCGTTCGAGGTAGCGGGGCGACCCGGTGCGCTGAAAGTCCTTCTCCCAACGTCGCATGAGCTGCAGGCCGAGATGGAGGTCCTGGACCTGATGCTTGAGAAAGGAGGCTTCGGCCCTGTGGACCACATCGCGGAACGCGCCCTGGAGCCCGGACTCGTGGCTCAGGCCGCGCCGCTCCCAGGCGGCCACCAGGTCGTCGAACGCCCCCCCGTAGGCGGCGGCGTGGTCGCGGATGGACCGGGCCGCAGCAGCCAGGTCCGCAGCCCCGCCCGCCTCGGCCAGGGGCACGATGGCGTCCGCACGCGCGACCATGGCCGCCAGATTCTCCCGCAACAGGCCCTGATACTTCCGGTCCCTGTGCAGCAGAAAATCCTTCTCGTTCCTGCGGCACTGAAGCATGAAGGTCTCGGCCTCGCGGGCGGACGTCTCCATGGCGATATCCTCGGCAAGCAACCCCTTGAAGCCGGAAATGGAAACGGACATGGCCACCTGGTATATGGCGATGACCACCAGCAGCAGGGCCAAGACAAGGCCGAATCCGGCCAGCAGCTTCGTGCGCAATCTGAACGACAGGACCATGCGGACCTCCTCGAAACAATGATGAGTGGATCAAGGGGCCATAGGAGGGGGAATTGCGGCGGACGTTAATTATAAAACAAGCGCTTGAACAAATTGTCACCCGTTTGTAACAATCGGCGGCGGGCGCAAGAAAGGCCGGGACTTTCGTCCCGGCCTTTCTTGATTCGGGATGCGGCCCCGCTAGATGGAGACGCGGGCCACGCCGTCAATGGCGGCCAGGGCCTCGCGAACCTCCTCGGTGGGCTTGGAGTGGACCATGTACACGGTCTGCACCTGCTCGCCGAGCTTGCGGGAGTTGTTTTCGCGGATGTTCACGCCCATCTCGCCCATGACCGTGCCGAACTTGCCGAACATGC
>JAZHDH010000142.1:0-4246 GCA_036584335.1 Pseudodesulfovibrio sp.
GAGACGGTCGCCGCCGATTCGTTCGACGGATACAACCCGTTCCTGTCCGTGGCCCCGGACCCCCCATCCCCTCTCCTTCCAAAACTTTTTGGCTCCGCTGCGCGGGGGCGGGTTTAGGGGGGAGGGAGAAAAGAGGCGAGAACCATTTGGATATTTGGAATGAGACGGCCCGGCTATCCGGAACCGATGCAGGGTCCCCCGACGCTTGTGAGAGGGCGCGCGGGGATTTGGATCAGAGAGAGCAACCCGACAACTCAACGCAGGAGCAGCAATGGGCAAATCCATCACCCACAAGATCATTGAGCGGCATCTCGTTTCCGGCGAGATGGTCCCGGGCCGGGAGATCGGCCTGCGCATAGACCAGACCCTGACCCAGGACGCCACCGGCACCATGGCCTGGCTGCAGTACGAGGCCATCGGCATCGGCCGGGTGCGCACGGACCTGTCCGTTTCGTATGTGGATCACAACACCTTGCAGATGGGTTTCCGCAATCCGGACGACCACCGCTACCTGCGCACCGTGGCCGCCCGGTCCGGCGCGGTCTTTTCGCCTCCGGGCACGGGCATCTGCCACCAGCTGCACCTGGAGAATTTCGCCAAGCCCGGCGCGACGCTGATCGGCTCGGACTCGCACACCCCCACGGCGGGCGGCATCGGGTCCATGGCCATGGGCGCGGGCGGGCTTTCCGTGGCCCTGGCCATGGCCGGGCAGCCGTACTTCATCCCCATGCCCAAGGTGGTCAAGGTGCACCTGACCGGCGCGCTGACCGGCTGGGCCGCAGGCAAGGACGTGATCCTGGAGCTGCTCCGCCGCCTGACGGTCAAGGGCGGCGTGGGCAAGGTCTTCGAGTACGCCGGTCCCGGCGTGGCCTCGCTCTCCGTGCCCGACCGCGCCACCATCACCAACATGGGCGCGGAGCTGGGGGCCACCACCTCCCTCTTCCCGTCCGACGGCAAGACCCGCGACTTCCTGGCCAAGATGGGCCGCGCCGAGGACTTCACCGAGCTGACGGCCGACGCCGACGCCGAGTATGACGAGGTCATCGAGATCGACCTCTGTACGCTGGAGCCCCTGGTGGCCCAGCCGCACATGCCCGACCGCGTGTGCAGGGTGAAGGATCTGGCCGGGAAGAAGATCGACCAGGTGGCCATCGGCTCCTGCACCAACTCGTCCTACAGCGACCTGAAGAACACCGCCCAGATCCTGGCGGGCAGGATGGCCCCGGCCGGCACCGACCTGATGATCTCCCCCGGCTCCAAGCAGGTGATGAAGATGCTCGCCCGCGAAGGGCTGATCGAGCCGCTGCTCGACGCCGGGGCGCGCGTGCTGGAGTGCACCTGCGGCCCGTGCATCGGCATGGGCGGCTCGCCCACCAGCGGCGGCGTGTCCGTGCGCACCTTCAACCGCAACTTCGAGGGCCGCTCCGGCACCCTGGACGGCCAGGTCTACCTGACCTCGGCCCAGACCGCCGCGTGCCTGGCCCTGGAGGGCGAGTTCTCCGACCCGGCCACCTGGGGTCCGGCCCCGGAGCGCGTGGAGCTGCCCGCCGACGTGCCGTCCATCCGCAACCTCTTCGTCTTCCCGCCCGATGACGGGTCCGAGGTCGAGATCCTGCGCGGCCCGAACATCGTGGCCCTGGAGCGGTTCGCCGCCCTGCCCGCGACCATCGAGGCCAAGGTGCTGCTCAAGGTCGGCGACGACATCACCACCGACCACATCCTGCCCGCAGGCGCGGAGATCACGGCGCTCAGGTCCAACATCCCGGCCATCAGCCAGTACATCTTCAGCCGCGTGGACGCCGGGTTCGTCGGCCGCATGAAGGAGCACGGCACGGGCGTGATCCTGGGCGGCGAAAACTACGGCCAGGGCTCCAGCCGCGAACACGCGGCGCTCGGCCCGCGCCACCTGGGCGTCAAGGCCGTCATCGTCAAGTCCCTGGCCCGCATCCACCGCGCCAACCTGGTCAACTTCGGCATCCTGCCGCTGCTGCTGGCGAACCCGGCGGACTACGACAAGCTGGCCCAGGGCGCGAACCTGACCATCCCGGCGGCCGCGATAACCCCCGGCGGCACGGTGAACATCACCGCCGACGGCGGCTTATCCGTTGCCGTCACAAATGATTTGACCAAAAAGGAACTGGATATTATCCAGGCAGGTGGTCTGCTCAACGCGGTCCGCGACAATTCGTAACCATCATCCGAGAACCGGCCGTCCCGCCCGGCGGGGCGGCCGCACAAGCGCCTTCCTGGAGTAGCGATGTTAGAAATAATGCGTGAAAACGCGTCCGGTTGGATCATCAAGATTCTGTTCGCCGTCATCATCCTCGCCTTTGTGCTGACCTTCGGCATCAGCGGAATGGACACCGGGCAGGACCCGACCCTGGCCACGATCAACGACCAGATCATCACCCGGGCCGAATTCGAGGACGCCTTCCAACGCGCCGCCGAAGGGCTGCGCAAGTCCAACCCGGACCTCTCCCCGGCCCAGTTGCAGGACCCCAAGTTCAAGCAGCTGGTGCTCGGCGAGCTGATCAATTCGCGTCTGCTCCTGGCCGAAGCCGCCCGCCTGGGCATCTCGGTCAGCGACGACGAGGTCTACGCGGCCATCACGCGCCAGTCCTTCTTCTGGAACCAGCAGGGCCAGTTCGACCGCAACGTCTACCTGATGGCGCTTCGGTCCATCCGCATGACCCCGGCCCAGTTCGAGGCCAATTTCAAGAAGGAAATGATCTCCGACAAGGTCACGGCCATGGTCCGCGCCACGGGCGAAGTCTCCCCGGCCCAGGCCCGCCAGATATACGACTGGGTGGGCGAAAAGGCGACCATGGACTACATCCTGGTCAGCCCGGCCGACTTCACGGCCCAGGTCGAGGTCGCCGAAGCCCAGGTCGAGGAATTCTACACCAAGAACCAGGACAAGTTCATGGTCCCGGCCCAGGTCCGCCTGCGCTACCTGCGCTTCACGCCCGCCGACCTCGCCGCCTACCAGAAGGTGAGCGACGAGGAGGTCGAGGCCTACTACACCGCCCACCAGGACGAGATGCGGCAGAAGGAACAGGTCAAGGCCCGCCACATCCTGATCATGTCCAGGGACGACGACCCCGACGAGGCCAGGCAGCAGGCCAAGGAAAAGATCGACGCCGTCTACGCCAAGGCCAAGGCGGGCGCGAATTTCGCCGACCTGGCCAAGGAACATTCCGAAGGCCCCAGTTCCGTCACCGGCGGCGAACTCGGCTGGTTCGGACGCGGCGACATGGTCCCCGAATTCGAGGAAGTGGCCTTCGACACGCCCAAGGGCGAGGTCAGCAAGCCCGTCAAGAGCCAGTTCGGCTGGCACATCATCTCCGTCGAGGACCGCAAGGAGGCCAAGGAAAAGACCCTGGCCGAGGTCAAGAACGAAATCTCGCGCACCATCGCCGAGGAAAAAGCCTCGGAAACCTCTTCGCACATGCTCGACCAGGCCATGGACCGCCTCGTCTCCGGCATGAAGCTCGACGCCCTGGCCGACGAACTCGGCCTGTTGGCCGTCATCTCCAGCCCGGTACCCGAAAACAGGCTCGCCCAGGCCTTCGGCCTCACCCCCGAAGCCGCCCAGGTGCTGATGAAACTGCCCGAAGGCGAAGCCCAGAGCACGCCCCTGTCCATCGACGGCGGCTACATGCTCGTGGAAAAGGTCGAAGACATCCCGGCCGCCCCCCTGCCCCTCGAAAAGGTCCACGACGCCATCGTCAACGCCATCAAGCAGGACAAGGCCCGCGAACTGGCCCAGAAGAAAGGCGAGGAAATCCTGGCCCGGCTGACCGCTGACGGCGACAAGGCCTTCACCGGCCAGATCAAGACCTCCCAGCCCTTCTCCCGCAAGGGCGACATCCCGGACCTGGGCGCGAACCCCAACCTGGCCACCGCCATCTTCCAGGCCAAGGACACCGGCTGGCTGACCCAGCCCTTCACCCTGCCCGTCGGCACCCTCCTCGCGCGCAAGCACGAACTCATCCCCCCCTCCGAGGCGACCTGGCAGGAACAGAAGGAAGCCTGGATCCACCAGGCCAACAGCAACTACGAAGGCGAAGTGCTCAATGCCTTCATGACCAAGCTGCGCAAATCCGCCCAAATCGACATCCCCCGGCCCGACCTGCTCAACTAGCGAGGCCATGCGGAATCCGAAGTCCCCGCCCCGACGGCAGTCGGAGCGGGGACTCTTCTTATGCGGCCCCATGTCAAGGACTCCCGTATATCTTTATTTCAC
>JAZHDH010000143.1:0-20576 GCA_036584335.1 Pseudodesulfovibrio sp.
CCGGAGTTCGAGCTGGCCCTGAACGTGGCGTTCCAGGGGTTGGGCCTGAGCCGCGGGAAAAGGTTCCCCTCTTCCCTTCCCCCGGACCCCCATCCCATCTCCCTTCCAAAACTTTTCGACTCCGCTTCGCGGGGTGGGTTCAGGGGGTTGGGCGGGGTGACTGAAATGAGTACGGGCCAGCGAGCGCGAACAGGGAAAGCGGATTCAGCCCACCCCCCTCCCCGACAATGTCCGAGACGCCGTAGTGGCATGATCTTCAGGTCTGCACCAAGCGGTCCACACGGCGTGGGCCACTGTCCGGAAAGATTCGGCCGAGGCGAAACCGTCCCGTCAGGGCGGTTTCGTCTCGGCCGAAGATGTGCGGACGCCGTGTGGACGCCGCCCGCCAAGCCGGCCGGGCAGCGCACGGGTCACCAAACCACGCCCCCGCGCAGCGGCGATCGGGGTGCAGGGGGGCGTGCCCCCTGCCGGGTGCAGGGCAGCGCCCTGCTCTTCCTACAGCTGCCTGCACACGGCCGGGACGACCTCGGCCATGAGGGTGCGCAGGGTGGCGGCCATGATTTCGGACTTGGTGCCGTAGCCCGGCAGGACCACGTCCTGGACCTCACCGGCGAAGCGTTCGGTGTGGACGATCTTGCCGTCGCGTTTGACGACGATGCGGATTTCGACGGCACCGGTCCAGGTGGTGGCGCCGGTCTGATTGAGGCCGACGTTCAGCACCTCGCCGGTGACCACCGGGGTGCCGTCTTCGGGCGGGGTGGAGGTGCGGTACTTGACGTCGCACCCGGCCGAGGCGAGCTCGTCGAACAAGGCCCAGCCCACCCAGTCCACCACACTGGACAGGGTCTCCACGGCGTGGCCCGAATCGTCCTTGCCGAGCCGGGCGGCGGGCCGCTTGTCCTCGAACTTGTAGATCACGACCTTGCCCGGGCAGGCGGGACGGTCCACGCCCAGGACATAGGTCAGCTTGACGGCGTTGCTGGAGGCGCAGGCCCCCAGCAGGGCCAGCAACAGGAACAGGGAAAGGAATCGGGTGAAGCGTGGCATGGGGTCCTTCCGTCAGATTTTGTCGCCCTCGTCGGCGGGCGGGATGGGTGTTTCCTGCTTGTCCAGTTCGCGCTCCATCTTGTCGAGGAGCTTGCGGGTGATGGCCATGAGCCGGTCCAGGTTCTCCTTGACGAATCCCTTGGCCTTGGCGTCGAGCTCGGCGTCCAGGTCGCCTTCGGGCGCGCCGCCCCCGGCCTCCGGCCCCACGGTCCCGGCGCGTTCCCTGTCCGCTTCCAGCAGGGACCGGATGGATCCGAGGTTGGTGCGGATCAGGGCCAGTTCCTCGCCAAGCGCCTTGTCCCTTGCGCTGGCCTCGGCCTTGAGGGTCTTGACCTCGGCCTCCAGGGCGGCCAGCCGCACCTCGGTTTCGGGCGGGGCCGGGGAACACCCCGGCAGGATCGTCAACAGGGCCAGCAGCAGGACCGGCAGTCCCGCCGCCGCCGCGATTTGCAGCGTTGTGCGTCTCATGCATTCACGGTTACCACAGACCACGCCGGGCTGACAATCCGCGTCTTGATTTTACAGCCCAAATCCGTACAATAATCCTGCTTGAGAACCACATGCGCGAACAAGGACTTTTTTGCATGAGACAGACCCGTTTCCTCCCGGCCCTCGCCGCCCTGCTGCTGATCGCCGTCGCCGCAACGGCCGGGGACTACTCCCCCGCCTCCCCGCCCGACAGTTTCCGCGGCTTCAAATGGGGCACCCCGCTCAAGGACATCCCGGGCCTGCTGGCCGTAAGCAAGCCGGGATTCACGGACACCTACTTCCGCAAGGACGAACGCCACACCTTCGGCGACGCCGACATCACCTCCGTGGCCTACTATTTCCGCAACGACAAGCTCTACCGCGTGGGCGTGGCCTTTTCGGGCCGGGCCAACCACTTCCTGATCAAGGAGCGGCTGCTTTCCATGTACGGCCCGGGCCGGGGGGTCGGCCAGCGCTACGGCTGGATGTGGCCCGAGTTCTCCGTGGAGCTCGACTACGACGACGGCGAGGATGGCGGCGCCCTGTACTATACCTATGAAGGGTCCCTCAAGTGACCTCCGCTGCGGCCATGGACAACGACAAACGCCCCATACACCTGCTCAAGGCGAAGTATAAACTCTTCTACGCCCTCAGCGTCGTGGCGCTTGCCGCCCTGTTCTGCGCCAATTTCGGGGTCATCTACACCCTGATGATCACCCCGCCCGACGACCCGGGCGCGATGATGAAGTTCGTCTACCTGATCATGGTCGCCGGATTCTTCATCCTGGCGGCCCAGGGGCTGCTGGTCTTCAACCGGTTCGTGGCCCTGCTCGGGCGCGACAGCGCCGCCCTGAAGGAGATGAACGAGCAGATCGACAAGCTGACGGTCATGGACGACCTGACCAAGGTCTACAACCGGTACAAGTTCGAGTCCGTGGCCGGGCGCGAACTGGACAACGTCCGGCGCTACAACGCCTCCCTGTCCGGCATCATGTTCGACATCGACGACTTCAAGCTGCTCAACGAGACCCACGGCTACCAGACCGGCGACAAGCTGCTGGCCAGCCTGGCCCAGTTCGTCAGCGCCAAGCTGAGGAACACGGACTACGTGTTCCGCTGGCGCGGCGGCAAGTTCATCATCCTCGCCCCCCACACCGACCTGGACAAGGCCGCCATCGTGGCCGAAAAGCTGCGCAAGATCGTCGGGCACAAGCTCTTTGGCGGCAAGATCCGCATGACCCTGTCCATGGGCGTGATCCAGGGCCGCCCCGACGACTCCGTGGAGACGTTCATCCACCGCATCCAGTCCGCCCTCACCGGGGCCAAGGCCCGGGGCAAGAACCGGGTGGTGGTCTCGCGCGGCTGACCCTGCCCCGCCGGCGATTGCCTTTGACGCCGGATAACGGTACATGGATACCGGATACGATTGAACAATCGCTCATGTTTATCGGGAGCCCATGACCAGACACGCCAAGTCGTTCATCCAGTTCTTCGGGCCACTGGCCTTGGGAATCGTCGTCATCGCCGCCTGGTTCGTCCACAGCCGGACCGGGCTGCACCGCGAAACCATTGCCGGGCGGCAATCCTCGGTCGTCGCCCAGGCCTCCCGACTCGTCACCCACAACGTGGTTTCCCGCCTGGCCGACATCCGCTTCCTCACCCGGGTGGTGGTCCGCACCATGGAGGTCCACCACAAGGAGGCGGGACTCGATGAACTGGAAAACGCCTTCACCGATTTCTCGGCCAGCCGCCCCGCCTATTTCCAGGTCCGCCTCCTGGCCGACGACGGGCAGGAACTGATCCGCATCGAACAGGACCTCAACGGCCCCGAACGCGTCCCCCGGCCCGCGCTCCAGAACAAGGCCCACCGCTACTATTTCCAGAAGGCCCAGCTCGGCGGCCCCGAAGAGGTCTACGTCTCCGAACTGGACCTGAACATCGAACACGGCAAGCTGGAGAGCCCGCTGCGGCCCACCCTGCGCATGGCCAGCCCGGTCATCGCCCATGACGGCAGGCAGCTCGGCGTGGTGGTGCTCAATCTCGACGCCACCGCCCTGCTCGCCCAGGTCACGCAGCTCGCCTCCACCCGGGAGGCCGCCACGCTGTTCTGCAACGCCCAGGGGTACTGGTTCATCGCCCCCGGCAGCGAAGACGCGTGGGGGCATCTGCTCGACCGCGGGAACGCGCGCATGCCAACCCGGTTTCCCGAAGCCTGGAAGGCCATGGCCGGGAAAAGCTCCGGACAGGTCCTGACCGACCAGGGGCTCTTCACCTTCGGCACCATCGGCGTCACGCCCGACGAGATGGTGCCGCGCGGCATCGACATCACCGACCCGGGCGACCGGGGGTGGAGGATCGTCACCCGGGTGCCGCCCGCCGAGTTGGCCCTGCCCTGGCGCAACCTCTTCGTCCTGCTGACCGCGTGCGGCCTGCTCATCCTGGCCGCCGGACTCTGGCATTTCCTCCATTTCCGCTTCCGCGAATACGAAGCCGAGCTCCGCGTCCGCGAAACCGAGGAGCGGACCCTGGCCATCACCCGCACCTCGCGCGACGCCATCGTCATGGTCGACGGAGCCGACCGCATCACCTATTGGAACCCGGCCGCCGAATCCATGTTCGGCTACGCGCGCGAAGACGTCCTGGACCGGGAACTGCACGCCTTCCTGACGCCCGTCCCGCTGGACCGCATGGGCGCCGATCCGGGCGGGGCATCCACCCGGGTGACGGAGTTCGAGGCCGCGCACAAGGACAAGACGCCGATCCCGGTGGAGCTTTCCTCCTCCCGCTTCAAGCACGGCGGGCAGTGGTACACCGTGGGCTTCATGCGCGACATCACCCGCCGCAAGCAGCGCGAGGCCGCCCTGCGGCGCAGCGAGGAGACCGCCCGCGCCCTGCTCAACGCGCCCACGGAAAGCGCCATGCTCATCTCCCCCTCGGGCACGATCGTCGCCATCAACGAGACCGGAGCCCAGCGGCTGGGGGGCGACACGCTGAACGTGGTGGGCAAATCCCTGTTCCAGTGCATCGGCGACGGCGTGGCCGAAACGTACCGCGAGGTCATCCACCAGGTCTTCACCACGGGCGAGGCCACCCAGTTCGAGAGCCTGCGCAAGGGCCGCCGCTTCCTGGTCAACGTCTACCCGGTCATGGGCGCGAACCGGGATGTGGATACCATCGCCCTCTTCGGCCGCGACGTGACCGAGCAATATGAAGCCCAGGCGGCCCTGCGCCATTCCGAGCAACGGTTCCGGGACGTCAGCGAGGCCGTGGGCGAATTCATCTGGGAGACCGACGCCAAGTGCGCGTTCACTTTCATCACCGACGACATCGCCCTGGTCGTGGGCTACACCAGGGAAGAACTGCTGGGGCAGTCGATGGGCGTGCTCATTCCCGAAGCGTTCCAGGCCGATTTCCAGGCCTGGCGGTCCCAGGTCATGAACGGCCTCCAGCCGTTCTCCAACGTGGAGATGCAGAGCCAGACCAGGGATGGCCAATTGATCTGGCTACGGATGAGCGGCGTGCCCTATTTCGACGACGCCCATGTCTTCCTGGGCTATCGCGGCGCGGCCATGAACATCACCCAGAGCAAACAGCAGCAGGAGGCGATCAAGGCCAGCGAACGCAAACTGCGCGCCCTGGCCGAATCCGCCTACGACGCCATCGTCATGATCGACAACCTCGGCCATGTCTCGTTCTGGAACCACGCGGCCGAGAAGCTGTTCGGCTACACCGAGGAGGAGGCCCTGGGCAGGGACGTGCACGAACTGATCTCCCCTCGCGACCGGGACATGGGCGACGAAACGGCCCTGCCTCCGCTGTCCATGACCGGCAAGGGGTCCGCCGTGGGCGACATCCGCGAGGCGGAGGGCGTGGACAAGAAGGGCCGCCACATCCCCCTGGAACTGTCCGTGGCCGGGTTCCGGCTGGGCGACCGCTGGTTCGCCGTGGCCACCATCCGCGACATCACCGAACGCAGGGCCACGGAGATCAAGCTGCGGGAGCTGGCCACCACCGACGCCCTGACCGGGCTGAACAACCGGCGCTGGTTCATGGAGCTGGCCCAGACCGAATTCTCGCGCAGCCGCCGCTACAACCGCTCCCTGGCCATGTTCATGATGGACATCGACCACTTCAAGCTCGTCAACGACACCCACGGCCACGACGTGGGCGATCAGGTGCTCAGCGCCCTGGCCGGGATCGCGGTGGGCGCGCTGCGCGAGGCGGACCTGCTGGGCCGCCTGGGCGGCGAGGAGTTCGGCGTGCTCCTGCCCGAAACGTCGCGCCAGGCCGCCATGGACGTGGCCGAACGGCTGCGGCTGGCCGTGGAGGACGCCGTCATCCATACCAACGCGGGCGATCTGCGCATCACCGTTTCCATCGGCGTAGCCATCATGGGCGGCGCCACCGGAACGGTGGACGCGCTGCTCAAGGACGCGGACGTGGCCCTCTACGAGGCCAAGCAGTCGGGACGCAACCGGGTGGCCGCAAACTAGCCTTCCGCGCTTCACTTTTTACCCGGAGCAGGATAAAACGCCTGTAAGGGGGGCCGCCCCGCCGGGGTCGGCATTGCGCCATGACCATCCGCCGCCTGACCGTTCTGCTCAAGCACACGCCGTTCCGGATCCTGCTGCCGACCACGCTCATGATCCTGCTGCTGGCGGGTTCCCTTTTCCTGTACCTGCTGCCCTCCCTGCAAACGGCGTTCATGAACTACAAAAAGCAGACGATCATCGAGCTGACCGGCGCGGTCATCGAGTCCCTGGAGCACCTGGACCGCCAGATCCGCGATGGCGCGATCAGCCCGGACGAGGCCCGCCGGTCCGCCCGGGAAATGATCCGCTTCCTTCGCTACGGGCCGGAAAACAAGGACTACTTCTGGATCAACGACACCGCGCCGCGCATGATCATGCACCCCTACCGGACCGACCTGGAGGGGCAGGACCTCTCGGCCTTCCAGGACCGGGACGGCAAGCGCATCTTCAAGGAGTTCGTGCGCGCCGCCAACGAGCATGGCGGCGGATTCGTGGACTACTACTGGCAGTGGAAGGACCGGCCCGAGCAGATATCCCACAAGCTTTCCTACGTGCGCGAATTCCGGCCCTGGGGCTGGATCGTGGGCACGGGCCTCTACCTGGACGACGTCCTGCGCGAGATAGACGGCTACCGCAACCGGCTGGGCCTCATCTTCCTGGCCGTACTCCTGATCATCTCCGGGCTCCAGTTCTACGTCCTGCGCCAGACCGCCCTGGCCGAGGAGAAGCGGGCCAAGGTCCAGACCCAGCGCGAACGGCTCGTCCACGCCCTGCGCGAGGGCGAGGAGCGCTACCGGACCATCGCCGACTTCGCCTACGACTGGGAAATCTGGATCGGCACGGACGGCGGCGTGGTCTACTGCTCGCCCTCCTGCGAGCGCATGACCGGCCGCCCGCCCGAAGCCTTTTTCGAGAACCCCGGCCTGGTGCGCGAGATCATCATCACCGAGGACCAGCTGTCCTGGGACCGGTTCATGGAGGACGCCAACTGCGAAAAGGGCGACTTCCTCGATTTCCGCATCCACACCAGCGGCGGCGAGATACGCTGGCTCAACGTGGTCGGCCGCTCCGTCTCGGGCATCGGCATGAAGCCCCTGGGCATCCGTTGCAGCTTTCGCGACATCACCGGGCGCAAGAAAATGGAGGAGCAGCTGCGTCACCAGGCCCTGCACGACCCCCTGACCGGCCTGGCCAACCGCACCCTGTGCCTGGACCGCATCGGCCAGGCCATGCACCGCGCCGCCCGCCGCCCGCGCTACTATTTCGCCGTGGTCTTCCTGGACCTCGACCGGTTCAAGATCATCAACGACTCCCTGGGCCACCGCTTCGGCGACATGGTCCTGTGCGAAACCGCCCGCCGCCTGTCCGAACACGTCCGCAGCCTGGACACCGTGTCCCGCTTCGGCGGCGACGAATTCGTCCTGCTCCTGGACGAACTGGCCAGCCCGGGCGAGGCCATCCGCATCATCAAGCGCGTGCGCCAGGGGCTGACCATGCCATTCACCTTCGGGGTCAACGAAGTCCAGACCTCGGCCAGCTTCGGCATCGTCCTCTCCCCCCTGGGCGATATCCGCCCGGCCGACGTGCTGCAAAACGCCAACATCGCCATGCACCGGGCCAAGGAGGCGGGCCGCAACCGGTTCAAGGTATTCACCGAGCGCATGCTGGAGAGCGCCGTGGCCCAGCTCTCGCTCGAAAACGACATGCGCAACGGCCTGGAGGGCGGCCATTTCCACATCGAATACCAGCCGATCATGGACCTGTCCGGCTCGGACCTGATGGGCTTCGAGGCCCTGGCCCGCTGGGCGCATCCCACGCGCGGCCCGGTGCCGCCGTCCGAATTCATCCCCCTGGCCGAGGAGTCCGGGCTCATCCTCCAGTTGGGCGAATGGGTGCTCAACCACGCGCTCCAGACCCTGGCCGAGTGGCGCAAGCTGACCCCCGGGGCCGAGGACATCTACATGTCGGTCAACCTCTCGGGAAAGCAGTTCGCCCGCATGGAGCTGGACAAGGTCGTGCTCGCCGCCCTGGACCGGGCCGGACTGCCGCCCAGCGCGCTCAAGCTCGAAATCACCGAGTCCGCCATCATGCACCACCCCGAGTCCGCCGTGCGCATCCTCAACCGGCTGCGCAAGCTCGGCATCCGCTTCTCCATCGACGATTTCGGCACGGGCTACTCCTCGCTTTCCCAATTGCAGCAACTGCCCGTGGACACGCTCAAGGTCGACCGCTCCTTCATCTCGCGCATGAGTTCCGACCCGGAAAACATGGAAATCGTCAAGGCCGTCATCGCCCTGGCGCACTCCCTGGACCTGGAGGTGGTGGCCGAAGGCGTGGAGGAGCCCGAGCAGGTCTGCTCCCTCATCGACCTCCACTGCCAGTCCGTACAGGGCTTCTACTTCCACCGGCCCCTGAACAGGGAGGCCGCCCTGGATCTGCTCCGGTCCCGGGCCGCCAAGGACGACCACTCGCCCAGGGAACGGATGGCCCAGGTCCTCAAGAATTGCCGCGAGTTGGCCGAATCGGCCGATAAATCCTGATGTTTCAGCGAGGGTTAGGCCGCTTGAGAACTTATAACGGCCCACCCTTGTCATGGCGTCCCAGGATGCTTACACTTCCTGGCATGAAGAACTTCGATCCCGAACTCCTGTATGTGGAATGCAGCCAGTGCGGCCAGCCGGTCCTCTGGAGGCACGGTCTTACATCGAAACTTCTCAATATGGCCGGAATCGACCCCTCCACCCTGGACGAACGCTGCGTGATCATGTCCGATGGCTGCCCCGGCTGCAAGCCGGGCGAAACCTCGTTCACCACGCAGGTGGTCCGGCTGGGTCGAGGAAAATCCGGAGGCATGATCCGGCGCGCCGTGGCCAACTAGGCCACGGACCGGCTCCCTCCGCGCTTGAGCGCCCGCATCCCGCCACGCCAGGCGGGTTGCGGGCGTTTGCGCTTTTCGCCGTCCCGGCTTCGCCCCGCCCGCGCCCGGCCCGCAGCGCCGAGTTATGCCGTTCTCACCCGTTCTCATGCCTCGGGCCGCCCTTCTTGCCCGCACGGCGTTCCCCGGCCCCTTGCCGCCCACCTCTTCTTTCTGCCAATACCCTTGATTCGTTGATTTAGTTTTTCAAGGCCCGGCCACCCTCCCCGCCCGACGCCCGCCAGACCCCGTCAAGCCGCTTTTTCGCGCTTCTTTTACCCGCTCGGGTACCGATTCCGCCCGTTTTCCAATCGGGTCGAAAACCGGGTCTAGACTGCCCGCACGGCCGGGCGGCTCCCGGCGAAAGGAGGCATCATGAGCATAGCCACGCCATCGCTGACCAATTTCACCGCAGGCGAGATCAGCCCGCGCCTGGAGGGCAGGACCGACCTGTCCCGATACTTCAACGGCTGCCGCGTGCTGGAAAACTTCCACGTCCACCCGCACGGCGGGGCCACCCGGCGCTCCGGGTTCCGCTTCGTGGCCGAGGCCATGAACCCGCTCAGGCCCGTCCTGCTCATCCCCTTCGAGTTCAACGCGGGCCAGACCTACGTGCTGGAGTTCGGCGAGGACGAGGCGGGCCGGGGCCACATGCGCGTGTTCACGGACCACGGCGCGGTGCTGGCGGACGGCGTCGAATACCGGCGCGAGATCCCCTACACCGCCGACCAGTTCGACCGGCTGCGCTTCGCCCAGTCCGCGAACCTGCTGGTCCTGGTCCACCCGGACCACCCGGTGCGGACCCTGACCCGCGTGGACCACGATGACTGGGTCCTGGACGACATGGAATTCATCAGCCCGCCCGAGGCATGGACCGAGGGCAATCACCCGTCCGCCGTCTGCTTCTTCGAGCAGCGGCTGGTGCTGGCCGCCACCCCGGACAGGCCCGGCACCCTCTGGTTCTCGCGCACCGGCGACATGGCCGATTTTCGGCTGCGCACCCGCGAGGCGCCGCTCACCGGCTGGCGCGACCGCGAGATCGTCAGCGGCTCCGGCGGGGTGCGCTGCGGCCGGGCGGGCGACCGCTTCGTCCTGCTCGACGGCGACGGGTTCGAGAAGACCGATGGCCTGCGCGGCCAGCACCCGGACGGCACCACCCGCTACTACCGCTACCGGGGGAACCAGAACCTCACGGCCTCCGGGACGGACCTGACCGTGACCTTCGGGGACGACCCCGGCGCGTCGGGCATCGAACCCGTGTGGAGCGGCGAGGAAACCCTCAACGACGCCTGCTGGGAATGCTTCGAGCCCGGCGACCGCACCGACGGCCCGGCCGGGGAATCGCCGCTGGACGACGACGCCATCGAGGTCACCCTGTCCGGCCGCCAGGCCAACGGCATCGAGTTCCTGGTGCCGCGCACCAAGCTGTGGGTGGGCACGGCGGGGGGCGAATGGACCCTCTGCGGCTCCATGGGCGACGCCGTCACCCCGGAGACGATCAAGGCCAGCCACGAGGGCACCTGCGGCGCGTCCGCCACCCGGCCCGAGGCCGTGGGATTCGCCACCCTCTACATCCAGCGCGCCGGGCGCAAGATCCGCGAGATGGCATACCGCCTGGAGTCCGACGCCTACGTCTCCCGCGACCTGACCATCCTCTCCGAACACATCACCGAGTCCGGGCTGACCCAGCTGGCCTGGGTGCAGGAGCCGGACTCCATCCTCTACTGCGTGCGCGCCGACGGCATGCTCGCGGCCCTGACCTACGAGCCGGACCAGGAGGTGGCGGCATGGTCGCGCGTGATCACGGACGGCGCGGTGGAGGCCGTGGCCTCGGTATACGGCGATGCGGCGGGCCGCGACGAGCTGTGGGCCGTGGTCCGGCGCACGGTGGGCGGCGCCGAGCGCCGCTACATCGAATACCTGGAGGCCAATTTCGACGGCCCGGCGGCCGAGGCGTTCTTTGTGGACAGCGGCCTGACCTACCGGGGCGAGCCCACGGCCACCGTGGCCGGGCTCGACCACCTCCGCGGCCGCACCGTGGCCGTGCTGGCCGACGGCGCAGTCCAGACCGCCAAGACCGTGGCCCCGGACGGCTCCATCACCCTGGACCGGCCCGCGTCGGTCGTCCATGCCGGGCTGCCCTACGCGTCCCGGCTGGAGCCCATGCGCCTCGAATCCGGCAGCGCGCGCGGCACGGCCCAGACCAAGAAGAAGCGCATCACCAAGGTGGCCATCCGCTTCCACAAGACCCTGGGCGGCAAGGTCGGACCGGACCCCGAACACCTGGAGACCATCTGGTTCCGGTCGCCTTCCACGCCCATGGGCCAGGCCCAGGAGGCCTGGACCGGCGACAAGTCCGTGAACTTTCCCCGGGGGTGGAACCGGGACGGCGTCATCACCGTCGTGCAGGACCAACCCCTGCCCATGACCGTGCTGATGCTCGTCCCCTCCCTGGTGGTCAACGAATAACCGCAACCTTTGAGGAGGAAGAAATGGGAATGGATCAACAGTCGGGCGCATTGCTCGAAAAGGGGCTCGACATGGCCCAGGGCTTTCTGGAAAAGGACAGCCGCGACGAGGCCCGGGACGACGCCACCAGGCTGGCCGAGGCCCGGGCCGGGCTGGCCGAGCAGGAAGCGGCCGGGGACGCAAGCCTGCGGCAACGCCAGGCCAAACGCGACGCGTCCGCCTTTCGCGAGCAGGCCGAGCAGGACCGCGCCGAAGCCCACGCGGCCTGGGGCGCGTCCAACCTGGCCATGAGCGGTTCCAAGGCGCTGGTGCGCGACAGCGGCCGCCTCAAGGACCGGCAGGCCGAGGAGGATCTCCTCTTCCAGGGCGACCTGGAGGCGCAGCGCGCGCTGAACCAGGGGCGGGGCGCGGCCAACCTGATGCGCATCAACGGCGGCGCAGCCACCCGCTCCACCCTGGCCCTGGGCTCGAAACTCTACCAATACGGAGGCTGACGCCATGACCGTCGCATCGACACTGACCAAGACCATATACGCGGGCAACGGCTCGACCACGGGCTTCGCCATTCCCTTCCGCTTCGTCTCCGACGACGACATCGAGGTCGTGATCTCGGGCGCGGCCGGAGAACGGACCCTCGCCCCGACCACCGACTACCGGCTCGCCGGAGCGGGCGACCCCGGCGGCGGGACGTGCACCCTGACCGTTGCGCCCCCGGCCGGGGAATCCCTGGTCATCCGCCGGAACCCGGCCCTGGTCCAGGAGGTGGACTATCTGGAAAACGACGCCTTCCCGGCCGAATCGCACGAAGCGGCCCTGGACAAGCTGACCATGATCTGCCAGGCCCTGGCCGAGCGGCTGGACCGGACCATCACCTTCCGCGTCTCCTCGGCCGTGTCCGGCGTGGCCCTGCCCGATCCCGCCCCGGGGCGGGTCCTGGGCTGGAACGCGGACGGCGACAACCTCTCCAACGTGGATGTGGCCGATTACGGCGAGGTGGTCCTGCCCCTGGGCGTGGGCCAGGGCGGCACCGGCGCGGCCGAAGCGGCCGAAGCCCTGGCCAACCTGGGCTTCGGGACCACGGGCCGGATAGCGGCCCGGGCCGATACCCCGGCCGAGGCGCGCGCCGCCATCGGGGCCGAGCCCGCCGACACGGCCATCCTCAAAGCGGACAGCGCCGAGCTGCTCCGGGCCGTGTTCGGCGACGAACCGCAGTCGCACGCAGGCTCGGATATCTCGACCCTGACCGCCGTCCGCAATCACATCCTCTGGCCCCTGACCGGCGACAGCCTGTTTTCGGAGACGGGCTTGCCCTACGACGGGACCTATGTGTTTCACGTCTACCCCGGCGGCCATTCCCTGGCCCTGGCCGCGTCGTACAAGACCGGCGGCGCGCTGCCCGAACCGGTCCCCGACGCGGGCGAAATCCGCATCGTGGTCGAGCGGTTCGGCGGCCGCACCTCCATCGTCAGCCTGCAAAACATGGAGGCGTGACCATGCCCCTGACACCCATGGAAGGCGGGACCGATTCCGCCCGAATCTGGCCCGAGGCCGTGGAATACTCCGCGCTGTTCACCGCCGCCGACTCCCTGTCGCGCACCCCGGCCGGCGCGGGAAACCGCAGGACCTGGACGTTTCACACCTGCTACAAGCCGTCGTTTTCAATCGACGCAAGTGCTGATCGGTGCCTGTTGTCGGCCGGAAGCGCCGGCGCCACGGCTACGACGGTGCAACTCGGGCAGTGGCCCAATGGCATGCACAAGTTCATGCTGTTCAACAGAATCGCCGGGACCATAACACTCCAGTACACAGGCGCGTTCCTGGAAGACCATACTGAACATTACGACATTGCGGTCGCGATAGATACCACGCAGGTCACGGAATCGGAACGAGTGAAGGCCTGGATCAACGGCCGGGCCATGGCGCTCACAACGGTTGTTGCATGCGTTCAGAATCAGGAAACGCAAGTAAACAATGGCGTGTTACACCGATTTGCGGAACAGGCCTACTACCTTGGGGCCAAAGGCGAGGGGTATTACGCGCACGCCCACCTGGTGGACGGCCAGGCCCTGACGCCGGACGCCTTCGGCGAGTGGTCCGGCAAGGTGACGGGGCTGTGGGTTCCCAAGAAGTACGCGGGCACCTACGGCACGAACGGATTCCACCTCGACTTCAGCAACGCTGCCGCAATGGGGGCTGATGCGAGTGGGCAGGCTAACGATTGGACCGTCAACGGCTCCCCGGTACAGACGCTGGACACGCCGACGAACAACCACTGCACGCTCAACCCCCTTGACCCGGCGACCACCGGGACGCTCTCCGGCGGCAACCTGACCGTTGCTGGAGGTGTCGCCACGGTGACGATGCGTCCTGAAACCGGGAAGTGGTCGTACAAGAAAGACGGTGCGGAACAGCTTTACGACGCTGCTGTGTCCGGTCAGTTCAATCCGGTCCTGGCGGCGGGAACGTACGACTTCGGCGCAAGCGGGTACACGCCCACGGCCGGGTACGCCACACTGTGCGCCGCGAACCTCCCGGAGCCGATCGTCCTGCGTTCGTCCACCGTGGCCGATATCGTGCTGCGGGAAGGGACGGGGGCGGAGGCAAGCGTGACGAGCCTTGAGTTCGCGCCCGATTGGCTGCTTGTCAAGGACCGTGACGCGGCGCTCAACTGGATTCTGGGCGATACAAAACGTGGCGCAACACATTACCTGAGCATCAATACGACCACCGTAGACAATACTGCGGCGCAGACATTCAAGGCGCTTAATGCAGACGGCTACACGCTGGGCACGGACGTGTGGCTGAACACGGCGGGCGACTCCTTCCTCGACCTTTGCCTCAAGGCCGGGGCCGATCAGGGATTCGCGATCGTGACTTACACCGGGACTGGCGCAGCTCGCACTGTGCCGCACACCCTTGGCAAAGCACCCACGTTTATGGTGGTGAAGGCTTTGAACTCACCGCAAAACTGGTTGGTTTACCATGTTGCCTTGGGCGCTGCCAAACGGCTTGCGTTGAATCTTGCGGATGCGGCCGCAACGTCAAGCGCACCGTGGAACAACACGGAACCAACGAGTACAGAATTCACCGTTGGTGCTAGCGGAGGTACTAACGCGAGCGGTATCCAGTACATCGCCTACCTCTGCACGGACTCCGACATCTTCAAGGCGTTCAGCTATACCGGCAACGGTTCGACGGACGGACCGTTCGTGCACCTCGGCGGGAAGCCCCTGTGCCTACCGTTCGTCAGGAGTACGGCCGACGGCCTGTACTGGAACTTCTGCTCTGGCGCACAGACGCCCATGAACCCGATCGACCGGTTCCTGTACCCCGACCTTGCCAACGCGGAAGCGACCCGGGACTGCTGGCGCTTCGCGGCAAGCGGGTTCAAGGTCGTGGACGACAACGTCCACCGGAACGGCGGCGGCGTGCTGCATGTCGGCCTCGCCATCCTGGAATCCCCCAACAAGTACACCAACGCATTCTGACAAAGGAGAACGCCATGTTTCGATACGACGGACAATGCAAGATCACGCCTCCGGCCACGGTGGTCCACGACGGATACCGCCGCCGGTTCGCCGAACTGACCCGCGAGCAATGGGACGCCATCGGCTGGAACGAGGCCGTCCCTGCGGAGCGGCAGCCCTGCACCGCCTACGCCACCGAGTGGGTCAAGGGCGATGACCTGATCTATCGCGAGGTCGTGGTCACGGCCACGGTGGACGAGGAGGCGCTGGCGGCCCGCCTGGCCGCCGCCGCGCGGGCCGAGCGCAACCGGCTGCTGCGGGAAACGGACTGGACCCAGCTCGCGGACTCGGCGCTCGACGCCGGGGCCATGGTCCGGTGGCAGTCGTACCGTCAGGCCCTGCGCGACGTGCCGCAGCAGGCCGGGTTCCCGGCGACGATGGAGTGGCCGGAGCCGCCGGAGGCGGAATAGGAAGAATCAGCCTGCGGTGAGCAGGCGAATGTGCTCGGCAAACCCGGGATACCGGGCGAGCAGGTCGCCGCGCTCGCCGTGGGCGTAGTCCGCGTACTCGAAGCCGGGGGCCACGGTGCAGCCCATGAGCGCGAAATCGCCGCCGGGCAGAAGGCGCATGCCCTGCCAGGAGCCGCGCGGAACGACGATCTGCGGCCGTTCGCCCGCCCCGAGGTTCGCCCCCAGGCGCAGGGTCTCGCCCCGGCCGTCCGGGTGCAGATGCACCATCTCGCAGGGATCGCCCAGGTAGAAATGAAATATTTCGTCGGTCTCCAGGCGATGCAGGTGGGAATAGGTGGCCGGAGTCAGCAGATAATAAATGGCCGTGGAATGGCAGCGCGGAGCGCCGTAGCGCCCGGGCAGGGCTTCGGCCGCCAGGACCTCGGGGCCGCGATGGGTCTCCGAGAAAAAGCCCCCCTCCTCGGGATGGGGGATCAGCCCCAAAATGTCGATAACTTCCTGAGCCGTCAGTTTCATAATGATTCCAAACGATAACGCGTTGATCGACAACTTGACGATGGTCTAGCGGCCATAGTGCGGCGGCGGGGCGTCCTGGCTCGGCCCCTGGTCCATCAGGGAGTCCATCTCCCGGACCTTGCCGACCAACCGGTCCATCCTCTTCTCCAGTTCCGTCACCTGTTGCTGCTGCTCGAAAAGGGCGTCACCGAGCTTCTCGATGGTCCTCTCCTGCAAGGAAAGCAGGCTCTCCAGCCGCTCCAGGCGCGATTCCATGTCCTTCATGCACACCTCCTCCGCCGTCTAGCGGCGGTTGGTCAGGTATACGCCGGTGATGACCATCGCGCCGCCCGCGAGCAGCGAGAGATGGATCGGCTCTCCCAGCAGGAGAAAGCCCATCAGCACGGCAAAGACCGGCACGGTGTTGATGAAAATGCCCGCCCGGGACGCGCCGATGACCGCGATGGCCTGATAGTACCAGAAGTAGGCCAGGCTTGTCGCCAGCGCGCCGAGGAAAAAGATGCAACCCCAATCCACGGGCCGGGCGCGGAGCACGTCTTCCACCAGCCCGTTGGGCAGGGCGGCGGGCAACAGGAAAAGCGTGCCGATGATGCACGACCAGGTCACGGCCGTGAGCGGGGGCATCTTCTTCATGGCCGAGCGGCCGCCCAGGGAATAGGCGACCCAGCTCACCACGCAGCCCAGGATCATGACGTCGCCCCGGCCCATCCCGCCCGAAAGCAGGTGCAGCGGGTTGCCGTCCGCGATGACCACGGACACGCCCACCAGCGAGAGCAGCGCGCCCACGATGCGTACCGGGCCGAACTTTTCGCCGCAGAACAGGGCCGAGAGGACCGAGATGCACACCGGGATGCAGGCCACGATGAGCGCGGCCCGGCCCGCCGGGGTCGTCTGGAGGCCGGTGAAAAAGAAATAGCTGTAGGCGAAGACGCCGGTGAATCCGAGAAAGACGGCCGGCACAATCTGGTGGCGCTCCAGCCGGGGCAGCCGCCCCTCGGACCGCCAGACCATCAGCACCAGGCCCAGCGAAGCGACGATGAAGCGCAGCACGGCGGCGGACATGGGGTGCAGGGATTGCGCGACCACGCGGCCCGCCACCCAGGTGGCGCCCCACAGGGCCATGGACAGGATCAGGAGCAGATAGACGCCGGTTTTTTGTTGCATGCACAACCTCCGCGGAGTTGTATAATCCCGTACTCCCGCTTTTTCCACTCCGATTTTCCGATGGCTCCCAACGGGCATGCCGATGGCTTGCGGACGCATCAGCTCGGATTTGCAGGAAGTTGCATCCAGGAACCATCTCAGAAAGTGATGCCCACGGCCCGCACGGGGCAGCCGTCGCCGTCGGCCACGCGCAGGGGCAGGCAGGCGAACAGGAAATCCTGCTCCGGCAGGTCGCCCAGGTTGCACAGGTTCTCGGCGATGGCCATGCCGTGCGCGAAGAGCGTGCGGTGCGCGGGCAGCTCCGGACCGGCCGCGTCCGGCGAGGGCGTGTCCAGGCCGATCCCCTTGAGCCCCAGGCCGCCCAGGTAGCGCGCCGCCAGCGCGGTCAGCGCCGGGTGGTCCCGAAAATACCGCTCCGTGCCCCAGTGCGCGTCCCAGCCCGTGCGGATGAGGACGAAATCCAGCCCTTCCAGGGTCGAAAGCGCGGCCAGGTCCGGCTGGTCGATGGCGCGAACCTCGCGGCCCGAGAGGTCCACCACCGCGCCCCAGCCCACGAAGTTGTCCGGCCCCAGCCAGTCCAGGCCCGGCGCATCCGCAGCCAGGTGCGCGCCCACGTCCACATGCGTGCCCGCGTGGGAGTTGAGGTCGAGCTGCGTGGCGGCATAGCCGTCCCGGTTCACGAACCGCGTCCGGCGCACGGATACCGGGTCGTCGCCGGGAAACACGCCCATTCCCGTCCGGGTGACATGGGTCAGGTCGATCACGCGCATGCTGCCCTCCCTATTGGTTTCAGCCTGGCACAATTGCTTGAAATATCTTATTTTCGATTACGTATTGTACAGATTCATGTTCGGCCTGCCCACCAGTTGCAGGCCGGGCTCCACATGAGCGAGCGCCACTGCACGCACCTGGTCCATGCTCCGGCAGGCCAGGAAGCGCGATTGCAGGCCGTGGCCATAGCTGAAATTGGCAGCGTAATAGACCGTGAACCGCTTGAACCGTTTCAGGGCGGGAATGGGCTCGAAGTGCCGGGACAGGGCGTCGGCCATTGCCAGGGCATAGTCGAGGTAGGCTGTCGGGCCGGGCTCGTGGCCCCGCGTCCACTCGGCGAAGAGCCAGGGCCGGGCCATGGCCATGCGGCCCACGGAAACGCCCGCGCAGCCGGTCTGGTCGAGCATGTCCAGGCAGTCGCCCGGCAGGATCACGTCGCCGTTGCCCATGACCGGGATGGACACGGCCTCGGCCACGGCGCGGATGTGGTCGCGCACGGACGGCCGGGTGCGCCTGTCCGGAGCCACGCGCGGGTGGAAGACCAGACAGTCCACCCCGGCCTCCTCGAACCGGCGGGCCAGGGCGACGGCCGGGCCGACGTCGGGGGTCCACCCCGTGCGGAACTTGACGAAGAGCGGGATGGCGACCTCGGCGCGCACGGCCGCGACCACGGCCAGGGCGGCCTCCGGGTCCCGGAGCAGGGCTGCGCCCGCGCCCTTCTTGACGATGCCGGGCACCGAGCAGCCCATGTTGATGTCCACGCCGAAGAACCCTTCGTCCTCCACGCGCCGGGCGGCGCGGGCCATGTCCGCTGGCGCGCTCCCGGCGATCTGGCAGACCAGCCGGGGCAGCTCGGCCTCGCGCCACCGGAAAACCATCGAGACCCTCGGATTTTCCGTGGGCAGGGCGCGCGCGCCGCACATTTCGGTGAACAGCAGGCCGCAGCCGCCGTAGCCGTCCAGCACCTCGCGGAAGGCCACGTGGCCCAGCCCGGCCATGGGCGCGAGCCACAAACGATTGGCCACGGTGCGGCCGCCCACGGCCAACGGGCGGTTCAGGCGCTCGGCCAGGCGGACGAGGGAGGCGGGGTCGATCGGCGGCATGGGGTGCACTTCACCCGCTCACCGCCTCCCTGTCAAGATGCCGAGTTGCGCTTTTCCCGTCCCTTTCGCCCCCGATTCCTACCGTTCTCCCCGCACCGCAGAACCCGTGGTATGCTCGGCCGGTTCACGCCGGGACAACCGACAACCACGCGAGGTACCACAATGGCATCGAGTGTCATCGAAATCTGCAACAACGCCCTGCTCGATCTGGGCGAGGACGCGATCATGTCCCTGGCCGACGGCAGCAAGGCCGCCGCGCTGTGCAACCACCGCTGGCCCGCCGTGCGCGACGCCGTGCTGCGAACCCACCCCTGGAACTGCGCCATGGCCCAGGCCGAACTGGCCGCCGCCGTGGCCGCTCCGCTGTGGAAATGGGAGTTCCAGTACGCCCTGCCCACGGACTTCCTGCGCATCATCGCCATCGTCGCCCGGGACGGCGCCCCGGTGAACGACTGGGAGATCCAGGGCGGGATCATCCTGTGCAACGAGGACGCCCCCCTGTTCATCTCCTATGTCCGGCGCGAGCCCGATCCCGGGAAATACGACCCGCTGCTCACGGAGGCCCTTTCCGCGCGGCTGGCGGCCACCCTGGCCTACCCCCTGACCGGGTCCACGTCCCTGGCCCAGGCGTACTGGGACATCTACCAGAAGAAGCTGGCCGAGGCGCGCGGCGTGGACGCCCGCGAAGGCGTGCCCGAATCCGTGACCCCGACCCGCTGGATCGGGGCGCGCAACAGCGCCCGCTGATCCGAGGGAGGGGAGGGCCGCTCCCCTCCCCGCCTCTGGCGTCCGCGCGTGAACTGGGCTATATGATGATCCATGGACAACCAGACCATCCTCTACGCCTTCGGCCTGACCCTGTTCGCCGGGCTCTCCACCGGCATCGGCTCCGCCCTCGCCTTCTTCACCCGCCGCACCAACACCCGCGTCCTCTCCCTGGCCCTCGGATTCTCGGCGGGCGTGATGATCTACGTCTCGTTCATGGAGATCGTGGTCAAGGCCAACGAGGCCCTGGTCGGCCCCCTGGGCGCGGTGACGGCCAAGTGGGTGACCGTGCTTTCGTTCTTCGGCGGCATCGCCTTCATCGCGCTGATCGACACCCTGGTGCCGAGCTACGAGAACCCGCACGAGATGCACACCATCGAGGAAATCGACGCGGGCAGGGAAAATCTGCCCAAGGACGAGACCCACAACTTCGACAAGCTCAGGCGCACCGGCGTATTCGCGGCCATCGCCATCGCCATCCACAACTTTCCGGAAGGCCTGGCCACCTTCACCGCCGCCCTGACCGACCCGGCCCTGGGACTGGCCATCGCCGTGGCCATCGCCATCCACAACATCCCCGAGGGCATCGCGGTCTCGATCCCGCTCTTCTACGCCACGGGCAATCGCAAGAAGGCGTTCTTCTACTCCTTCCTCTCGGGCCTGGCCGAGCCGGTGGGCGCGCTGATCGGCTACCTGGTGCTGCTGCCCTTCTTCTCGCCCACGGTCTTCGGCGTCCTCTTCGCGGGCGTGGCCGGGATCATGGTCTTCATTTCGCTCGACGAGCTGCTGCCTGCGGCCGAGGAGTACGGCGAGCACCATCTGGCCATCTACGGCCTGATCGCCGGCATGGCGGTGATGGCGATCTCGCTGCTGCTGTTTTTGTAGGGGCT
>JAZHDH010000144.1:0-4230 GCA_036584335.1 Pseudodesulfovibrio sp.
GGGTCGCGCCCGAAATCAGGGTCACGATGTCGTTGTCAGGCAAGAGTTGCATGGGTCACCCGTTCATCCTTGTGGACCCGGCGGGTCCGCTTCTAGAGAAAAAGCCGCGCCACTTCGGCCACGGCTTTTCGGTTTCTACGCTGTTTGCGCCACCTGATCGCTACGAAGCCGTGACGGTTCAGGATTTGTGCAGGCATCTTTGAACGATCGCCCAGGCGTTGGCGTTGGCCGCCTCGTACTCCTGCGGCGTCATCCCCGCCCCCAAGGCCACGGCCCGGCGCAGGTCCGCGCCGACCAGGTCCTTGGGCGCGTGGGCGTCGTTGTTCACCACCAGCTTGGCGCCGTGCTTGCGCGCCAGGGCGACCACGCGGCCGTTGGTATAGCCATGGCCGCAACGGGTGGTGACCTCCAGGGCCACGCCCTTCTCGGCGGCCAAGGCGGCCTCTTCGTCCGTGATCATGCCGGGATGGGCCAGGATGTCCACGCCCGCCTCGATGGCGGCCAGGTTCGTGCCCGGGGCCACCGGCTCCACCGGAGTTTCGCCGTGCATGACCACCACCTGAGCCCCGGCCTTGCGCGCGGCGGCGACCATCTCCGGAATCAGCGCGGGCACGATGTGCGTCAGCTCCACGCCCGCCAGGATATTGATGGTGTAGAAATGTCCGTGCTTCTTCACGAAGCGGGAGACGTTCTCCACGATGTGGTAGAGCGTGGCCTCGTCGGCGTGGTCGGTCAGGCAGATGCCCTTGTACCCGATGACCTCGGCCCGCCGGACGAGTTCCGCCGGGATGAGTTCGCCGTCGCTGAACACCGTGTGGGTATGCAAATCGATCATGGTCAGCCTACATCTTGTATTTGGTGTCGTCTTCGGAAAGCTTGTTCAACTCGTCCATCCACTTATCGGAATCTTCGGCCCGGATGAACGATTCTCCGTTCTCCTTGAGGGGCACTCCCGAGGACTCCATCACCGCATCGTCCACGTACATGGGGCACTCGGCCCGAACGGCCAGGGCGATGGCGTCCGAAGGGCGGCTGTCGATGCGCACGATCTCCTCGCCCCTGGCCACGACGATCTCGGCGAAGAACGTCCCGTCCACGATGGAGGTGACCATTATGCTCTCCGTACGGCCGCCCATGTCGCGAATGGCATTGAGCAGCAGGTCGTGAGTCATGGGCCGGGGAAAGGGAACCCCGTTGAGGGCCATGGAAATGGCCATGGCCTCCATGGCCCCGATCCAGATGGGCAGAACACGGCCTCCGTCCTCACCCTTGAGGATGAGGATGGGGGACTTGTTGTTCTCGTCCAGCGCCAGACCGAAAATCTCGACCTTTACCACGGCGATCCCGCCTTTTCGCCCAGCAGCGAATGCTTCTTGGCCTCGATGATCCGCACCGGGACCATCATCCCCGCCAGCCCGTCGCCTTCGGACAGAGATACATTGACGATACGCCCGGCCGGGTCACGCCCCTTCCACCAGGTCGGGCCGTCGCCCTGAACACGGCTCAGCCCCTCGATGAAGACGTCGGTTTCGAGGCCCTCCAAACTTTTTAGACATTTTCTAGTAATACTATTTTGCAACGCTTGCAAGCGCGTCAACCTCTCCCCGGCCACCTTGGGGTCCACTTTCGGCTCCATGCCCACTGCGGCCACGCCGGGCCGGTCGGAATACTTGAAGGAAAAACTCGATTCATAGCCCACGCGCTCGACCATCTCCAGAGTATCCTGGAAATCGGCCTCGGTTTCGCCGGGGAAACCCACGATCAAATCCGTGGTCAAAACGATGTCCGGCCGCGCCTCCCTCAGCGCGTCCACGATCCCCAGGTAGCGTTGGCGGTCGTACTTGCGCCGCATGTTCCCGAGCACCGCGTCCGAACCGCTTTGCAGAGGCAGATGCAGGGCCGGGCAGAGGTTTTCCAGTTCGCCGAAGGCGGCGATGACCTCGGGCGCGATATCCTTGGGATGGGAAGTGGTGAACCGCAGCCGGTCGAGTCCGTCGATTCCGGCCACGCGGTACAGCAGATCGGCGAAGCTGACGCCGACGCCGCCCTTGTCCTGGCCGAAGCTGTTGACGTTCTGACCGAGCAGCGTGATCTCGCGCACCCCGGCTCTGGCCAGTGCGCGGCATTCGGCGACCACGGCGTCAGGATGGCGCGACTTCTGGCGGCCGCGCGTGTAGGGCACGATGCAATAGGAGCAAAAGTTGTCGCACCCCTGCATAATGTTGACAAAGGCCTGGCGTGTACCGGGCGCGGCGGAAGTCCGGGCCTCGGGCTGCTCGCGCTCCTCGTATGTCGGGATGAAATCGAGCAGGGCCACGCGGTCGTCCTCGCCGCGCGCGATGCGCTCCAGGGCACCCGGCGCTCCGGCGATGCCGTCGGAGCCGAAAACCAGCCTGACGTGCGGAAACCGGTCGAAAAACCCCTGCCCCACCTGCTGGGCCACGCAGCCGCCCACAGCCGCGAAGACCGACGGATCACGCCGCAGATGGGCCGCGATCCGGCCGAGCTCGCTGTAGACCTTCTGCTCGGGCTTCTCGCGCACGGAACAGGTGTTCAGAATGTAGACCTGCGCCTCGTTCTCTCCGACGGCCTCCCAGCCCCGGCTCTCCAGGGCGCGGGCCAGCCACTCGGAATCGTGCACGTTCATCTGGCAGCCGAAGGTGGTGATGTGAAACTTCATGCTCTCCCTGGCGCGCCGACGGACGGCGCGGTGATTGACATTATTCCGCTCGGGCAGGGATGTAATCGTTCGGCAGCCAACTGTCCAGAAAGAGCAACGCCCTGCGCAGGGTTTCCTCCCTGGTCAGATGCGTGTTGTCGATGACGCACTCGGCCTGCGGATCCCGCTCGAAGGGAACATCCACCCCGACGACATCGCCCAGCCCCTCGAACCGCCGACCGGTGCGCTGTCGTTCCAGCGCCTTGGCATAGAGATCGGCCATGACCTTGCCCTGCGGGCGCCCCGCTTCCCGCCGGATGGCCTCTTTCAGGTCGCAGCGCACGAAAATTTCCGCGAACCGGGCGATGCGTCGACGAGCCCGTGCACGCATGGCCACCCGGTAGGCCGAGCCGTCCATGATCACGCCCCTGCCTTCGCCCGCCAGAGCCGCAGCATCCGCCGCGAACCGTTCATACGCGTACTCGCGCTCCTCGGGAGTGTAGCGCGGTTCGGGCACATACGTCCGCCGCAGTTCGTCCATCTGGAGAAGAACCACGTCGCGCCCTTGCGCCTCCAGGCGGGCGTGAACCCCCCTGGCCAGGGCGGATTTGCCGCTGCCGGGCAGACCGACGACCCATACGGCCCAGCCGTCGCCTGTGCTGGTCACCGTTTCTATCCCATGTATTTGTTGATGTTTTCCCAATCGAAGACCGAATCCTCCAGCACGTTGACGATGAGATTCATCAGCCCCCGGCGCACCGGCTCGGGATGGTCCGGGTACCATTCGGGCGAAGCGATGACCAGACCGCGAAAGACGAAGAACGGGGCCATGACCTCCAGGATTTCGGTGTCGCCGGTCCGCTTGAGATACTCCTCGAAGTGGGCGCGATACAGGACTTCCCATGGCCCGTCCAGGCGGTCGTGCTCATACAGGCTCCACAGCAGATAATTGATGGCCATGGTCGCCAGGTCGCCGCCCGGTTCGCCCCACTCGCCCCGGCTGCGGTCCAGCACGGAAAAACGCCCGTCGCCCGTGACCAGCACGTTCCACGGATGAAAGTCGCCGTGCACCGCGCTCAGGCGGCGGGCGTACCCCTTGAGTTTCCAGCGCCAGTCGATGAGCCGCTTTTCCAGCGCGCGGAACCGGTCATCGCCGAAGGGGGCGTAAGGATGCGGGAACGCCTCGTCGATCAGGCCCAGGATGCACTCGCTCGACCCGATCAGGTTGCGCACGCGGCGGTAGTAGAGGTGCACGTCGTCCAGCTTGGCCGAGTGCACGCGGGCCATCCAGCGGGCGAATTCGCGCGCCGTCTCCACGTCGCCGTCACGGAAATCCCCGCCCCGGATGCGCTCCAGGTCGTGAAAATAATCGTGGCCTTCCAGCTTCTCGTTGAGGATGAAGAATTCCTTGGGCCGGTCCACGGGCACCAGCACGTCGTCGCCGTCCACGTACCCGAGCCCCAACGGACGCACGTGGGCCTCCATGCGCGCCGAGGTCTCGAACTGGAACATGAGGATGGCGGCGCGGTCCCAGTAGAACTGGTGGCCGTACTTGTCGCCCTTCATGATCG
>JAZHDH010000145.1:0-4215 GCA_036584335.1 Pseudodesulfovibrio sp.
TCCATCGGCAACTCCCTCTTCGTCTCGGTGACGACCACGCTGATCTCGGTCACGCTCGGGTTCTTCTTCGCCTACGCCCTGACCCGGACCTGCATCCCGGGCAAAAGCGTGTTCCGGGGGCTGGCCATGATGCCGCTCTTCGCCCCCACGCTCCTGAACGGCATCGCGCTCATCTACCTCTTCGGGCGCAAGGGGCTGATCACCCGGGGCTTCTTCGGGGCCATCCCGGGTGTGGACATCGGGCTCTACGGGGCCACGGGAATCATCATATCCGAGGTCATCTTCACCTTTCCCCAGGCCATGCTCATCCTCTCCGTGGCCCTGCGCATGACCGACGCCCGGCTCTACGAGGCGTCCCAGTCCATGGGCGCGTCCCGGCTGCGGACCTTCTTCATGGTGACCATCCCGGGCATCAAGTACGGGCTGATCAGCGCGGTCTTCGTCTGCTTCATCCTGGCCTTCACCGACTTCGGCGCGCCCAAGGTCGTGGGCGGCCAGTACAACATCCTGGCCACGGACATCTACAAGCAGGTCATCGGCCAGCAGAACTTCACCATGGGCGCGGTGGTCAGCGTGATCCTTTTGGTGCCCACCCTCCTCGCCTTCATCGTGGACCGCATCGCCCAACGCAAGCAGGTCTCGCTCATCCAGGCCAAGTCCGTGCCGCTCACGCCCAAGCCGGACAGGGGCGTGGACCGCTTCTACCTGGCCTACTGCTCCTTCATCTCCCTGCTCATTCTCGGCTTCTTCGCCACGGCGGCCTTCGCCTCGCTGGTCAAGGTCTGGCCCTACAACCTGGAGATCGGGCTGTGGCACTATCACTTCCGGGGCACGGGCGGAGGCGGCTACGGCGCGTTCCTCAACTCGGTGCGCATGTCGCTCTACACCGCTGTGGCCGGGACCGCCGTGACCTTCGCCAGCGCCTACCTCATCGAAAAGAGCCGGGGCATGCGCGGGCTGCGGCAGGCCAGCTACTTCCTGTCGATCATCCCCCTGGCCCTGCCCGGGCTGGTCATCGGCCTGGCCTACATCTTCTTCTTCAACGCCCCGGGCTGGACCTTCCACGGCCTGACCGTGCCCAACCCGTTCAACTGGCTCTACGCCACCATGGGCATCCTCGTGCTGTGCAACGTGGTCCACTTCTACTCGGTCAGCTTCCTCACGGCGACCACGGCCCTCAAGCAGCTGGACAAGGAGTTCGAGACCGTGTCCGAGTCCCTCGGCGTGCCGTTCCACGTCACCTTCTTCCGGGTCACGGTGCCGGTCTGCCTGCCCGCCATCCTGGAAATCGCCATGTACTTCTTCGTCAACTCCATGGCCACGGTTTCGGCGGTGATCTTCCTCTACTCGGCCGACATCCCGCTGGCGTCCGTGGCCATCGCCAACATGGACGACGCGGGCGACATCGCCCCGGCCTGCGCCATGTCCATGCTCGTGGTCCTTGCCAACGTGGGCGTACGCCTGCTCTACGGCCTGCTGACACGAAAGGTCAGCAAGCGGACCCAGGCCTGGACCAGACGCTAGCCGACAGAGGGAAGAGACAGTTCCCGCCCATGGTTTTTTTGTCCGGCATACGTACAAATCTGAGAATTTGTCTATTCTCCTCCGTTTTGGAAGGCGTATGCTGACCCTGACCGCCCCCCCGGAGCGGCCGACATTTCGCCAACCCCGACCCCGGTCCGCCGGGCCATTTGGAGATACGGCAATGCAAGCATTCATCCGCAACACCCCCTACACCGGACCGGTCCAGGCCGTGGTCCTCGACTGGGCCGGAACCGCCGTGGACTATGGGTCCGTCGGCCCGGTGGCCGTGTTCGTGGAGGTCTTCGCGGGCCAGGGCGTGGACGTCACCTGGGCCGAAGCGCGCAAGCCCATGGGGCTGATGAAGCGCGACCACATCGTGTCCATGTGCCAGGACCCCACGGTGCTGGAAAAGTGGCGCAAGGCCAGGGGCGGCGACCCGACCGAAAAGGACATCGACGCCATGTACGTGCAGACCGAAAAGCTGATGGTCGCGTGCATCGCCAAGCACTCCGACCCGATCCCCGGGCTGCTCGACGCCGTCACCGTGCTGCGCGGCATGGGCGTCAAGATCGGCTCCTGCACCGGCTACACCGGCCCGATGATGGACGTGCTCGTGCCCGAGGCGGCCAGGAAGGGCTACTCGCCCGACTCCGTGGTCTGCTCCACCGACGTGCCGCGCGGCCGCCCCTATCCGTACATGTGCTACCAGACGGCCATCAACCTCCAGGTCTACCCGATGGAGGCCATGGTCAAGATCGGCGACTCCATCAGCGACGTGCAGGAAGGGCTCAACGCGGGCATGTGGACCATCGGCCTGACCAAGTCGGGCAACGAGATGGGCATGACCCTGGCCGAGATCGAGGCCACCCCGGCCGCCGGGATCGAGGCGCGGATCAGGGCCAACGAGGCCCGGTTCAAGGCCGTCGGCGCGCACTACACCGCCGAGTCCATAGCCCAGTGCCCCGCCATCGTCCGCGAGATCAGCGAGCGTTTGTCCCGGGGCGAAACCCCGGCCCCCTAGGCATCGGCATGGCGGACACCCAGAAGCCCCGCCTGACCGAAGGCGACGTAAATCTCTCGCCCAACCGGCGGGAGTGGACCGCCGCCCTCTCGGAACGAACCCGCGCCCTGCTCGACGAGGACGCCGAGGTCTTCCTGCATCAGTCGCTGTCCACGCCCTGCCTGGACGCCCTGGCTTCCTGCGAAGGCAGCGTGCTGCGCGACCTGGACGGCCGCGAGCTGCTCGACTTCCACGGCAACTCCGTGCACCAGGTGGGCTACGCCAACCCGCACGTCATGGACGCCATCCGCGCCCAGCTCGAAACCCTGTCGTTCTCGCCGCGCCGGTTCACCAACGAGCCTGCGGTAAAGCTGGCCCGCAAGCTGACGGACCTGGCTCCCGGCGACCTGGGCAAGGTCCTCTTCGCCCCGGGCGGGACCTCGGCCATCGGCATGGCGCTCAAGCTCGCCCGCGTGGTCACCGGCCGGTTCAAGACCGTGTCCATGTGGGACTCGTTCCACGGCGCGTCGCTCGACGCCATCTCCGTGGGCGGCGAGGCCCTGTTCCGCGCGGGCATTGGCCCGCTGATGCCCGGCACGGAGCATGTGCCCCCGGCCGAGCCCTACCGCTGCCTGTTCAATCCGGGCGGCAAGTGCGCGGATTGCGACCTGCGCTGCGCCAAATACGTGGAATACGTGCTGGAGAAGGAGGGCGACGTGGCCTGCGTGCTGGCCGAGCCGGTGCGCTGCACCACGGTCAATCCCCCGCCCGACGGCTACTGGCCGCTCGTCCGCGAGGCGTGCGACCGCCACGGCGCGCTGCTCGTCTTCGACGAGACCGCCGTCTGCCTGGGCCGCACCGGGACCATGTTCGCCTTCGAGAACTTCGGCGTGGTCCCGGACATCGTCACCCTGGGCAAGGGGCTGGGCGGCGGCGTGTTCCCCCTGGCGGCCATGGTCGCCCGCAGGGACTTCGACCGGGCGGGCAACATCGCCCTGGGCCACTACACCCATGAAAAAAGCCCGGTTGCCTGCGCGGCCGGGCTGGCGGCCATCGAGGTCATCGAGCGCGACGGGCTGCTCTCCCGCGCCCGTTCCCTGGGCGACGCCGCGCTCAACCGGCTGTGGGGCATGGCCAAGGACCACCCCCTGGTGGGCGACGCGCGCGGCATCGGCCTGTCCATGGGCGTGGAACTGGTGCGCGGCCCGGAACGGCGACCGGCCACCGACGAAGCGGACAAGGTGCTCTACCGCTGCCTTTCGCGCGGCCTGAGCTTCAAGATCTCGGGCGGGAACTTCCTGACGCTGACCCCGCCCCTGACCATCACCGACGAAGAAATGGTGCGCGCCCTCGACATTCTCGAAACGTCCATCGCGGACGTGGAGCGGGAACGCGGACCGATCAAGTGAGGATACTTCCATGGACATGAAACAGCTTCCCGACAATCCCTACGTTCTGCTGACCCCCGGCCCGCTCTCCACCACCAAGAGCGTCAAGGCGACCATGCTCCGCGACTGGTGCACCTGGGACAACGACTACAACGCCATCGTCCAGGACGTCCGCGCCCGGCTGGTCAGTCTGGCGGGCGGCGAGGGCGCATACACCGCCGTGCTGATGCAGGGCAGCGGCACCTTCTCGGTGGAGGCGACCATCGGCACGGCCCTGCCCCGCGAGGGCGGCAAGCTGCTGGT
>JAZHDH010000146.1:0-20464 GCA_036584335.1 Pseudodesulfovibrio sp.
TTTCCTTGATGCGGTAGAAGACCGGCGGCTTGATGTCGGTGATGACCAGCCGGTAAAGGTAGTCGAAAAGGCCGCCCTCGACAATGGCTTCCCCGAGCGCGCGCTTGCGGGCCACGTCCATCCCCCGCGAATTGAGCAGGAAGAGCAGCCAGGCCACGATCATCTTGTGCGCCTGCTTGTCCACCTCCACCAGTTCCATGGGCCGCAGCTTGTCGTTCCAGCGCTTCATGAACGCGCCGGAAAAAATGAGTTCGAGCAGGCTCTTTCGGATGATGACGGACATGGCGTGGCTCCCTGTTGCTGGCCTGGACCAAGGGTGCCCAAATCACGCCGGAAAGGCAACGGGATTCATCGGGAAGCAAAGAATGCCTCCGGCGGCCAGAGAACCTCTTGAAAGAGGTTCTCTGGACTCTCCAGAACTTTTTGATTGCGCATTCGCGCGTCCCTGCTGGTTGCGAAAAGCTCCCTGCACAGTTTGACCGATAATCCCGTTCACAATCCGAACAAACAGTCCCGCACCCCGCGAAGCGGAGACAAAAAGTTTGGGAGATTCTCAAGAACCCTTTTCACAAATCCGCAGGACAGCGGATTTGGACGCTGGCTCTGCCAACGTCCCGAAGGGATGAGCCCCAGGACGGGGCGAATCAAAGGGTTCTTGAGCCGCCGGAGGCATTCCCCAATGAAAAGGGCCGCCCGGCAATGGACGGCCCTCTTTGGGGTCCGGTGGTTCGCCGACCTAGCGGCGCACCAGCAGCACCACGGTCTCGATGTGGTGCGTGTGCGGGAAGAGGTCCACGGCGCAGGCCCGCTTCAGTTCGTAGGCGTCGGACAGCCGGTCCACGTCGCGGGCCAGGGTGGCCGGGTCGCAGGACACGGCCAGGATCTTCTCCGGGGCCAGGGCGAGTACGGCCTCGGCCATCTTGGGGCTCATGCCCGAGCGGGGCGGATCGACCACGACCACGTCCGGCCGGGGCAGTTCGCCCAGCCCCTCCAGCCCGTCGTCCAGGTTGGCCGCGAAAAACCGGGCGTTGCGCACCCCGTTGAGCTTGGCGCTCTCGAACGCCTTGGCCACGGCCTCCTCGCTCAGCTCCACGCCGACGACGCACCCCACGCGGTCGGCCAGGAAGATGGCGATGGCCCCGATGCCGCAATAGAGGTCGAGCACGGTCTCGCCGCCCTCGAATGCGCCGAACTCGGCCACGGTGCGGAACAGCTGCGCGGCCCCGGCGGAGTTGGTCTGGAAGAAGCTGTTGGGCGACAAGTGGTAGCGCACCTCGCCGTCGCCCCGGGCCAGCCGTTCCTCCACCACCTTGGGGCCGATGCGCGCGATGATCTTCTCGCCGACCGCCAGGGCCGAACGCCGGGAGCGCAAGGAATGGACAAAGGATGTCAGGGTGCGGAACGCCTCCAGCAGGGCCTCGCCCAGGGCCTGGACGAGCGCGAAATGCGTGTCGTCGGGCGAGGTGATGACGTGGACCATGACCTCGCCCGCCAGGGTGTGGCGGACCACCAGGTGGCGCCAGAAGCCCTCGCCCGTGCGCGGGTCGTAGGCGTCCGCGCCCGAGTCGCGGCAAAAATCGCGGGCCAGGGCCAGAATCTCCACGTCGCGGGGGGCGCAGAGGTGACACTCCGCTATGTCCACCACCGGCGGCAGGTCGTGGCTGCCGCCAAGGGCGTTGGCGCGCAGGCCCAGGTGCAGCCCGTCCTCGCGCTGCTCGAAGGCGAACTCCATCTTGTTGCGGTAGCCCCACTCCTCGGGCGACGGCAGGGGCGGGTCCATGGCCAGGTCCTCCACCCGGCCGATGCGCCTGAGCGCGCTCTCGACCTGGGCACCCTTTTGGGCCACCTGTTCGGCGTAGGCGAGGTCCTGGAGGGCGCAGCCGCCGCAGATTCCGAAATGCGCGCACCGGGGCTGCACGCGGTGGGCCGAGGGGGCGAGCACGGCCACGGCCTCGGCTTCGGCGAAGCGCTTCTTGGCGCGCGTCACGCGGGCGCTCACGGTGTCGCCGGGCAGGCCGCCCGCCACGAACACGGCCATGCCGTCCACGCGGGCCACCCCGCGCCCGCCGAAGGCCAGGGATTCGATGGCGCACTCGATGCGATCGTCTTTCTTGAGAGTCATGGGTTGCTCCGGGTTGCGGTGAGGGGCCGGTTTGACATGAATCGGGTCCACTGTCTATCTCTATATACCATGATCGACAAGACCACGGCCATCCCGGCCATCCTGCGGCGGCTGGAAAAACTGCCCGAAGGGCACGCCATCGACCTGCGCACATACAAGCGCAACCGGTCCGTGGTCATCGCGCGCACGGGCGCGGACGCCTTCGACGTGGTCGAATCGGGGTTTTGCGAGGAACGGTTCCGGGTGAAGGGGGACGGGCTGAAAAAACTGCTGAAGACGTTGCTCAACCGGGAGTTCCCCCGCTCCACCAAGATCCGCGTCTACGACCTCGGCCCGGCCGGGGCGGACGCGCGCGTGCAAAGGAAGACGCTGTGATCGACGCCGCAGGGACCACGGACGAAACCCGGAGGCGGCTGCGCAGGCTGCCCGCCGACCGGGAGATCGGGCTCCGGACGGACAAACGCGACCTATCCCCGACCATCGTCCGCACGGACGTGGACCGTTACGAAATACGACAGGACGGGTTCGAGCTGCACATCCCTCTCACGGACGAAGCCGGGCTGAAACGGCGGCTCAGGACCCTGCTGAAAACAAATCCCCACGCAGCAACAGAATCCGCGTTCGTGACCCGGCTGCGGAAAGCTATCCCCCCTAGCCTTGCGGCCCAGCCTTGATGCGGCAAAGCACCTCGACAACCCACCCAGGATCATTGAACACCGCCCGCCGGATGGACTCCGGCACCTTGCCGCTCATGACCATGAGGAGTTCGGGATCGTCGCCCAGCTCTCCGGCCAGGGCGATCACCCGCTTCTCACTCAGCGACGCAGGCTCACCGCGCTCGATCTTGCTCAGGTAGGAGTGGTGTATGCCGATCCGCTGGGCGACCCGTCGAATGGAATAGTCGGGATCGTCCTTGCGCAACGCCTCTCGCTTCGCTCGAATGTAGTCACCAAAAAGCTTGCTCACACCAACCTCGCGCATGATGAAATAGATTCTCTGGATACTGCTGACTACTATACAGTAGCCAGCAACATACTGACAAGATTGAAAAAGTATAAGGCGTTAACGGGTGTTGCGCGGCTGCGGAAAAAATTTGGGCATTGACGACGGCAATCCCGCAAGCGACAAAGAAGATTATCTTATATTGATTTATTTCAGTTGTCGGCAGACTGCATTTCGACCGAATCGGGCGCGCGGTAATCCACAAGCTCGAGGGTGAAATGCCCGACCGCGACCTTGGAGCGGACCCTGACCGGAATGCGGCGGGTGTCGGCCGAGAACCAGACGAGCATTTCGGCATCGTCGCTCTTGCGGAACACCCCGGAGAGGTGCCGGACGTCGAGCCGGACCCGGAAGCAGGGAATGACCCCCAGGGGCGTTTCCACGTCCTCCAGGTCCTCCACGTACGCCTCGCCCACCACGCTGACCTTGCCGTCGGTGACGTTGGCCCCGAAGCGCATGGTTTTGTAGATAACCTGCTTGCGGAAGCCAAAAAGCACGGCCATGGGGTCGAAGACCTCGGCGGGCTGGTCCAGGGTGTGCTGCAACTCGCCGCGCACGTAACGCCGGGTCTGGCGGGCCGCAGGGTCGAAGACCAGGTCCACCTGCTTGTGGTAGGCGCCCTCGTTCTGGTCCTTCCGGTAGCGCAGCGAGTGGGTCACGCCGGGGTCGGTCCAGGCCTCCATCACGTCGCGCACCGCATAGAACCTGTCCACCCAGGGCACGGTCCGGGCCTCGGCCCGGAAGCGGCGGGCCGGGACGCCCTCCAGCCCGTCATCGGGCATGACCTCGAGCACGGCGTCACCGGCGTGGACGAATGTCCAGTAGATGCGGTAGGTGAGCCTCTCGCCGGGGCCGAACGGCACCGCTACTCCGCCCCGGGCGGGAACGCCCAGCAGCAGGACGGCCAGCAGGGCCGCGAAAAGAGACTTCGGCAGCATGCGCTCAATTTGTGTACCCTGGCAGGGAAAGTCAAGAGCCGTGCAGGGCTCTGCACACGTCGGTGGACAAAAAATGGCCGAAAAGCTACGAAGAAGCTCGGAAAGGCTCGAAAACGAAACGATATAAGGAGTAACCCTCATGATGCTCAGAAAGCGCGCCTGGGACATGATGCGCGACGATTTCCCCACCGTGCAGGAGGACGCCAGCCTGGCCGAGGCCATCCGCGTCATGCGGGAGGCCATGATCGACGCTCCGGACTCCCAGGTGGTGGTGGTCCAGAACAAGGGCGGCAAGCTCGTGGGCGCCATCAACCTGTGGAAGCTGTTCAAGGCGGTCAAGCAGTCGGTGCTCAAGGACGAGAACCTCAAGGCCGACGGCGAGGTGGACTGGGACCAGCAGTTCGCCAACGCCTGCCTGATCTGCACCCAGATGCGGCTGGAGGAACACCTGATCAAGGACCCGCCGACCCTCAAGCCCAACGAGCCCATTCTGCTCGTCATCGACACCTTCCTCAAGACCCGGCGCGACTGGGCCTTGGTCCTGGAAGGCGACAAGGTCATGGGCGTGGTCTACGTCACCGACGTCTACCGCGAGATGACCCGCGACATGGTCGCGCTCTTCAAGTAGCCGAAGACCGAAGATGGACGAGGCCCGCTCCGGCATCCCGGGGCGGGCCTTTTTCGTTCGTCCGCCACTGGGCGGCTAGTCGCGGATCTTGAGATCGACCACCAGCAGGGTCTGGAGCATCTTGGTCAGCTCCGGGTCGTAGCGCCGGTCGCCGGCCAGATCGGCCGCCGCCTTGAGCATGGGCAGCCCCTTGCCGTAGGGCCGGTCCGCGATCATGGCGCAGAACGAGTCGGCCACGGCGCACAGCCGCCCGGGAAAGGACAGTTTGACGCTCTTCTGGGGATAGCCGGACCCGTTGATCCGCTCGTGGTGTTCGGTGACGCACTGCTCGATCTCGGGGTAACGCAGGTCGAGCTTGGTCAGCATCTCGTAGCCGGTCTTGGTGTGCACGTTGACCTTGGTGCGCTCGTCCGGGGTCAGGGGCTTGTCCTTGGACCGGATGAAGGCGGGCACCTTGGCCATGCCCATATCGTGCAGGAACAGCCCGGCGGCCAGCCGGTCGAAGGTCTTGCGCTGGACGCTCTCGGCCAGCTTGGCCCCCTTGATCCGGCCGAGCAGGGCCAGACCGAGGAAGCCGCAGTTGACCGAGTGGTTCTCCAGCGAATGGACCCGGTGCAGCCGCCGCACCAGGGCGCGGGCGCGGTTGATGTCGGCGTAAAGGTATTCGGTCAGGACCATCAGGTCCACCCACAGCTTCTCGAAGACCGCCGTCACGGGCTGGTCGAAGAACTCCGCCATCCGCCGGGTCAGGGCCTGGGTGAAGATGTCGGCTATCTCCCGTTCCTTGAGGTTCGAGTCCACCAGGACCAGATCGAGCTGGTAGCTGATGTGCTTGACGTACACGGGGTGGTCGTCGCGCGAGACGAAGGCGAGCCCCTGGTCCGTCAGGTCGGCCAACTGCTCGATCTTCTCCTGGGAGAGGCGCTCGCCCACCTTGTAATACGGGATGATGCGCGACACGTCCTCCTTGAACAGGAAGATGTTCAAGGGCGGCCGGAACTTGTTGAAACTGCCCAGGATATCGGTGCTGATCTGGTAGTATTCCTCGCTCAGCCCGTCGGAAATGGCCTGCTGTTTCTTGGAACTCATGTCTCCTCGCTGGGGTCCGGGGGGGCGGCGGTCCGCCCCGGCCGTTCCGGGGTTGCCGCGCCTATTGCTTGGGCAGTTTCTCGTAGAGCTTGACCACGTTGGTCTGGGTCAGGGCGCGGCCCCGCTCGGGCTGGCCTGCGGTGATGATGACGATGTCCCCCTCCTCGAAGGCGGGCGACTGGCGCACGAAGACTTCGGCCCGCTCCTGGTGGTCGTCGATGACGTCCAAAGGCTCGGCCGGGATGACGCCCCAGGAGAGGTTGGTGAAGTGGCGCACCACGGGGTCGGTGCTCAGGGCGTAGATCGACTGCGCGGGCCGACAGGAGGAAAGCAGCCGCGACGTGCCCCCCGAGGTGGAGTGGCAGACGATGGCCTTGGCCCCGGTCTTGCCCGCCAGCATGGCCGCCGCGTGGGCCAGGAAGGTGGAGGGCGGCAGGTCGCGCTCGTCCACCTCCATCACCGGGATGCTGGTCTCGAACATGTATTTCTCGATCTCGTAGGCTATCTTGCGCATGAAACGCACGGCCTCGCCGAAGTAGCGGCCGATGGCGGTTTCCTCGGAGAGCATGACGCAGTCCGCGCCGTCGAGGATGGCGTTGGCCACGTCCGTGGTCTCCGCGCGGGTGGCCATGGGCGAATTGACCATGGACAGCAGCATCTGGGTGGCGACGATGACCGGCTTGCCCGCGCGGTTGCACGCCTTGATGATGCGCTTCTGGGCCACGGGCAGCTCGGCCAGGTCCAGCTCCAGGCCCAGGTCGCCGCGCGCGACCATGACGCCGTCGGCCTCGAGCAGGATGTCGTCCAGGCACTCCAGGGCGGCGATGCGCTCCAGCTTGGCGATGATCGGCACCCGGCGGCCGTACTGGAGCATCTCGGCGCGCAGGTTGCATATGTCTTCGGGTTTCTGCACGAAGCTCATGGCCACCACGTCCACGCCCAGCTCCATGCCGATGGCCAGGTCCGCCTTGTCCTTGGCCGTGAGCGGGGCCAGCGGCGTCTTCAGGCCGGGGAAGGTGATGCCCTTTCTGGGCGGGCACAGGCCCGAATTGGTGGCCACCAGGCGGACCAGGTTCTCGCCCTCGATCTTCTTGACCGTGAAGCGGATCATGCCGTCGGAAAGGGCCACGGGGTCGCCCACCTTGAGCCCCATGAACAGCTCGGGGATGTCCAGGCAGATGAAGGGCTCGGTGACGCCTTCGGCCTTGTCCGGGGTGCCGAGCAGGACCTCGGTGTCCTTGGAGACCTCGATGGCCCCCAGCCCCACGTCGCAGGTGCGGATCTTGGGGCCGGAAAGGTCCTGAAGCACGGTCAGGGTCAGGTTGGTCTCCTTCTCCAGACGTCGGATGATCCCCACCATCTTCTCGAAGAACTCGCGCCCGCCATGGGAAAAATTGAGCCGGAATATCTTGGCCCCGGACTCCACCAGTTCCTTGACCGCCTCGTAGCTGTCGGTGCCGGGACCCAGTGTCGCGATGATCTTGATGTGTCTGTCCATGATCCCTCCCCTTTCGGGTGCCATCCCTTGTGGCCTGTCGCCGGATGATTCCGGAACAGCCTGCATTTTTTAATTATATTTCGAGTGCTCCGATAGAGCCCGACTCGCCATATGCCCGGGAGTCTAGGCGTGCGGACTCGAAAAATCAATAAAGCTCGTTATTATTCGCGCAATTATTTCAGCCCGGCAGTTGACTTTCTCTTGATTTTCCAGCATCGGTGGGAATAAGTGGATTTTAGTGTAAAAATTGGGTAAGAATGTGGAAGAGACAGGGAGCGGCGTGCCGCCCCGGGGGAACGATGAAGTTCAAGGGTCATGCACACAGAAGCCTGGACGACAAGGGACGGCTCATCCTGCCGCCCGAGTTCCGGGATCTGATCCGCTCCGGCGAGGAGGATGCGGTCATTGTGCTGACCATTTACCAGCGACACGTCATCGGCATCACCCCGGCCCAGTGGGAGCGTCTCGAAGAGGAACTGGAGAAGGTCAAGGTGCCGAGTCCCCAGTTGCAGGATTCCATCCGCATCCTCTACTCCGGCTATACCGAAACTCCCGTGAACCGGCAGGGTCGCATAGCCATTCCCACGCACCTGCGCAAGAGCGGGAAGCTGGAAAAGGACGTGGTGGTCCTGGGCGCGGGGAAGCGGTTCGAGATCTGGCCCGCCGACAGTTACGAACGCCTGCTCGACCAGGACTACGACGTGTCCACGGAGCTGGCGGAAAACAACGTCAGCCTGCCGTTCTAACCCATGGCGGGCAAGGCCGATGCGGCCTCCGTTCACACGACGGTTCTTTTACAGGAAGTGATTGACTGGCTCCGCCCCGGTCCGGGCGGCCGTTATCTGGACGGCACCCTGGGCATGGGCGGCCACAGCCTGGCGCTCATGCGGGCGGCGGGCGAAGGGGCCGAGCTGGCGGGGCTCGACCGGGACGAGGAAGCGTTGGAGATGGCGCGCGGCCGACTTGAGGAATTCGGCGATCGCGTCCACCTCTTCCACCTCCCCTTTTCCCGGTTCGGGGAAGCCCTGGACGAGCTCGGCTGGGAGACGATCGACGGCGCGGTCCTGGACCTCGGCGTGTCGTCGCTCCAGCTGGACGAGGCTGAAAGAGGATTCAGCTTCATCCACGACGGCCCCCTGGACATGCGCATGGACCATGCCGCCGGTCCTTCGGCCGCCGAACTGGTCAACACGCTGAGCCACGGTGATCTGGCGCGGATCATCCGGACCATGGGGGAAGATCCCCTGGCCGGTAAAATCGCGTCTGCAATAGTGAAGGCCCGGGACAAGGAAGCGATCGTGAGGACGCTTCGGCTGGCGGAGATAGTGCGGCTGGCCTACCCGCCCAAGATGCGGCACACGGCCCGCAACCATCCGGCCACCCGGACCTTCCAGGGACTGCGCATGGCGGTCAACAGGGAAACTGAGGAACTGAACTGCTACCTTGAAACCATCGTCGGAAGACTGAAGCCGGGCGCGAGATTGGCGATCATTTCGTTTCACTCCCTGGAGGACAGGGCCGTGAAGCGCGCTCTCAGGGATGCCGCCAAGGGGTGCAAATGCCCCCCCCATCAACTCCACTGCACCTGCGGTGGCGTCCCCGAGGTGAGCGTGCTGACGAAAAAGCCGCAAATCCCGTCCGAAGCCGAAATGGCGGCCAACCCCCGCAGCCGCAGCGCCAAGCTGCGCGTGGCGGAGCGGCTGGGTCCCGACGGAGAACGGGCATGAGCAAAGCCGACAAGACGCTCCTGTGGATGATCCTCGCCCTGCTGGGTGGGGCGCTCGCCCTGGGCCTTGGGGCGGTCTGGCTGAACATCGAGCGCATGGACCTGGCATACGACCTGCGCAAGATGGAGAAAAGCCTGGGCCAGAAAGAGGATCTGGCCGTGAAGCTATCGGTTGAGAGGAACAACCTGGTTTCACCCTACCAGCTCAGAAAGCTCGCGGACCGCCTGGAACTGGGCGTGGCCGCGCCGGGGCAGATCCGGCGGATAGCCGACACAAGGTAACGCGGCGCAGGATTCAATCGGCGCCTAGTGGGATTACAGGGAAAAGAGATGGTTAAGGGAAGCCAGGGGCGCAAGGACCGAAGCAGGGTCAAGATCGGGCTCGTCATGGGCCTCTTCGCCGTTGCTCTCGTCGGTCTTTGGGTCCGGACGGGCTGGGTGCAGATCCACGAAGGGTCCGCCCTGCTCGAACAGGCGTCGAGACAGAGCCGCGCCGCCGAATGCGAATACGGCGAGCGGGGCCGGATCTTCGACCGCAACGGACAGATGCTCGCCACCAGCGTGGAGGCCAAGTCCGTGTTTGCGCGTCCCTTCGAGATAACCAACCTCGACGTGGCCTGCGACACCCTTGCCCGCATCCTGGGCGCCCCGCGCAAGCAAATTTACAAACGCCTCAAATCGCGCAAGAAATTTGTGTGGATCAAGCGCCAGGTCACGGACCGCGAGTCCCTGGCCCTGGGCGAGGCGGACCTGCCCGGCATCCGGCTGGTCAGCGAATACTCCCGCATCTACCCCAACGGCCACCTGGCCGGGCAGACCGTCGGCTTCGTCAACGTGGATGGCCTGGGCCTGGAAGGCGTCGAGCGCGTCTTCGACGACCGGCTGAAGCCGAGCAAGGCCCAGTTCGTGGTCCAGCGCGACGGCAAGGGCCAGCGCAGCTACATCGACGACCAGGGCCGCGAGATGGACATCAACGGCCTGGACGTGCGCCTGACCATCGACACCCAGATCCAGCACGCGGCCGAGCAGGCCCTGGCCAAGTCCATCGCCGAATACGGCGCGCGCTCGGGCATCGTCCTGGTGGTGGACGTGGACTCCGGCGACATCCTGGCCATGGCCAACCAGCCCTTCTTCAACCCCAACGGGGTGGAGACCTCCACCGCCTCCCAACGGCGGCTGCGCGCCCTGACCGACATCTACGAGCCCGGCTCGACCATGAAGCCCTTCCTCTTCGCCGCCGCCCTGCAGGAGGGCGCGATCAAGCCCGATACCCTGATAAATTGCGAAAACGGCCGCTTCAAGGTCGCGAGCAAGGTCATCCGCGACACCCACCCCGAGAAGTGGCTGCCCGCCCACAAGGTGCTGCGCTACTCGTCCAACATCGGCTCGGCCAAGATCGGCATGGACCTGGGCGCGGGCGTGTACCACGGCTACCTGACCAAGCTCGGCTTCGGCGAGAAGACCGACGTCGGCCTGCCCGGCGAGGCGTCGGGCATCCTCATGCCCCCGGGCAAATGGACCAGCGTGGACCTGGCGGCCATCAGCTTCGGCCAGGGCATCGGCGTCACCGCCCTGCAACTGGCGCGGGCCTATCTCTGCCTGGCCAACGGCGGCGTGACCAAGGACCTGAACCTCTTCGCCCTGCCCGAATCGCAGCGGCGCAACGGCCCCATGCAGGTCTTCACCCCGGAGGTCGCGGCCACCGTGCTGTCGATGATGAAGGACGTGGTCCACGAGGACGGCACCGGCCGCAGCGCGCGCATCCCCGGCATCACCATGGCGGGCAAGACCGGCACGGCCCAGAAGGCCGCCGCCGGGGGATACGGCGACCAGTATCTTTCCTCCTTCGTGGCCCTGGTGCCGGCGCAGCGGCCCGAGTTGCTGGTGCTGACCATGATCGACGAGCCGCAGAAGGCCAACTACGGCTCCATGGTGGCGGCCCCGGTCTGCCGCGAGGTCACGGTGCGCACCCTGGCCTACTACGGCAAGCTTTCGGAAACCCTCGACACCGCCGTCGCCGAGGACGTGACCGGGGAAACGGCTGACGCCGCCACCCTGGCCGGGGCCGTGGACGCGCCCCGGGAACGCCCCGAGACGGGCCGGGTTCCCGACATCAAGGGAATGCCCGTGCGGCGCGCCCTGGAACTGTTGTCGAAGAAAGGTATCGTCCCCGTGCTCAAGGGCCGGGGCATGACCGTCAAAGGCCAGAAACCCGAAGCCGGGCGCCCCTGGCCCGACGACTCAAAGACGGAGGGGACGGATGATGTTTTTGTTCTCTGGCTCTCCTAGCGAGGAAAAGGCAGGCGTCATGCAATTTCAAACGCTCCTGAAGAAGGCGGCCAAGGGCATGGTGGTGCGCACGGATTCGCGCAAGGTCCAGCCCGGCGAGTGCTTCGTGGCCATGCCCGGCACCAAGGTGCGCGGCATCGACTATATCCCGAGCGCGCTGGACAACGGGGCCAGGTACATCGTGGCCCCCGAGGCCGCGCGCGACATGGTGGCCCCGGTGGTGGAAAAACGAGCCGTCGCCGTCTACCACGAAAACCCGGCCGTGGCCCTGGGCGAGCTGGCCCGCAGCCACTTCCAGCTCATGGACCGCGACCTCAAGCTGGTGGGCATCACCGGCACCAACGGCAAAACCACGACCACCTATGTCATCGAGCACCTGCTCATGTCCGCCGGGCTCAAGGTCGGCGTGCTCGGCACGGTCAACTACCGCTGGCCCGGCTTCGAGATGGACGCCCCCCTGACCACGCCCGACTGCTGGATGATCCACGAGCTGCTCTACAACATGAAGAAGGCGGACGTGGACGTGGCCGTGATGGAGGTCTCCTCCCACGCGCTGGACCAGTACCGCGTGGCCGGGCTCGAATTCGACGCCGCCATCCTGACCAACGTCACCCAGGACCACCTGGACTACCACGGCGACATGGAGACCTACTTCCAGGCCAAGAGCAAGCTCTTCGCCACCTACCTCAAGCCGGGCAGGACCGGGGTCTTCAACTACAACGATCCCTACGGCCGCCGCCTGCTGGCCCGGTGCGAAAACGGCATCGGCTACGGCATCGGCGACACCGGCATCGTCCGCCAGGAAGTGGGCGACAAGCCCATGGTCCGGGGCGAGATACTGGAGACCACCGGCAAGGGCATGCGCATCGCGACCTTCTACAAGGGCAAGAGCTGGGAGATCGAATCCCCGCTTGTGGGCTCGTTCAACGCCATGAACCTGCTCGCCGCCCAGGCCGTGGCGCTCCAGCTGGGCCTCAACTGCAAGGACATGCGCCGCCTCAAGGATTTCCCGGGCGTGCCCGGACGCCTCCAGCGCGTGCCCAACGACCGGGGCCTCGACGTCTTCGTGGACTTCGCCCACACCCCCGACGCCCTGGAAAACGTGCAGCGCACCCTCAAGCAACTCGACTTCAAGCGCCTGATCACCGTTTTCGGCTGCGGCGGCGACCGCGACCGGACCAAACGGCCGCTCATGGCCGCTGCCGTGGCCAAGTACGCCGACGTGGCCGTGCTCACGTCCGACAACCCGCGCTCGGAAACGCCCGAGGCGATCATGGACGACGCCCGCCCGGGCCTGGCCGGAGCCGCCCGCGTGCTGGAACACCCCGACCGGCGCACGGCCATCGCCATGGCCATCCGCGAGATGCGGCCCGGCGACGCCGTACTCATCGCGGGCAAGGGCCACGAGAACTACCAGGTCTTAAACGGCACGACCATTCACTTCTCGGACGTCGAAGAGGCCGTGAGGGCCATCGGAGCGCTGGCGTGAACCTGACCTTGGCTGAAGTACAGCGCTGCCTGGGCAACGCGGCCGACGAGGGCCAGGAGCGGGTGCAGATCCGCTCGGTGCAGACGGACAGCCGGGCCGTGGAGCCGGGCGATCTCTTCGTCTGCCTGCCCGGCGACACCTTCGACGGCCACGAATTCGCCGCCCAGGCCGCCAAGAAGGGCGCGGCGGCCGTGGTCGCCTCGCGCATGATCCCGGCCGTGCCCGTTCCGGTGATCATGGTCACCGACACCGTGCGCGCCCTGGGCCGTCTGGCCGCCTGCTGGCGCGACATCTGCGGGGCCAGGCTCATCGCCGTCACCGGCACGGCGGGCAAGACCACGGTCAAGGAGATGCTCTTCACCGTGCTTTCCCGGAAATTCCCGGCCGCCAAGAACTACCGCAATTTCAACAACCAGATCGGCCTGCCCCTGTCCATGCTCAGGGCGGACGAGAGCCAGGCCGTCTGGATCATGGAGCTGGGCATTTCCCGCCTGGGCGACATGGAGGACCTGGCCCCCATCGCCACCCCGGACATCGCGGTCATCACCAACGTCGGCCCCGGCCACCTGGAAGGGCTGGGCGACGTGGCGGGCGTGGCCCGGGCCAAGACCGCCCTGCTCCGGTTCCTGCGCCAGGGCGGCATGGCGGTCATCGGCCGCGACCATCCCCTGCTCTGGGACGCCGCGCGCAAGATCATACCCGACCCCATCGGATTTTCGGGCGACCCCGACAACCTGGACACCTCCTATGCCGCCGCGTTCCTCGGCGGGGCCGGGCCGGACGGCTGGGGCCGCTTCCGGCTGCGTACCCCCGAGGGCGACAGCGAATTCACCGCCCCGTTCTGCGGCGACCACTATGCCGAGAACCTGGCCTGCGTGGCCGCCGTGGCCCACCAGCTCGGCATGGGCCGCGACGAGGTCATCCGGGGCGTGCAGGCCCTGGTGCCGGACCGGCAGCGGTTCTGCTGCCGCACCACCGGCGACTGCATGGTCATCGACGACACCTACAACGCCAACCCGCTGTCCATGGCCCGCTCCATCCGCACCGCCGCCGCCATGGCCGGGGACCGGGAGCTGGTGCTGGTGCTGGGCGACATGCGCGAACTGGGCGCGGAGGCCGCCATGCGCCATGAGGAACTGGGGCGGTTGCTCGGCTCCATCCCGCTGCGGGCCATCTTCTACAAGGGCGACCACTTCGCGGACGTGGCGCGCGGCCTGGGCGACGGCCCGAAGCCGGTCCGGGTGACCGGCGCGGACGATTTCATCGGCAAATGGCGCGAGTCGGGTTTGGGACGGGGCATCGCCCTGTTCAAGGGGTCCCGCTCGCTGAAAATGGAGGAGTTCGCCACGGCCCTTTGCCGCGAACTCGAACGGCTCGCGGGAGAGGAGGCGTAACCGGTGATCTACAATCTGCTCGTTCCGCTCAGCAACGAAATCGGCGTCCTGAACGTCTTCCGGTACATCACGTTCCGGTCGGTCTGGGCGCTGCTCACCGCGCTGATCATCTCCATCGTCTTCGGCCCGGCCATGATCCGCTGGCTCAGGCGGGTCAAGTGCGGCCAGTACATCCGCGAAGACGGCCCGCAGCACCAGGCCAAGCAGGGCACCCCGACCATGGGCGGCGTGATGATCATCGTCGCCGTGACCGTGTCCACCGTGCTCTGGGCGGACCTGACCAACGTCTACGTCTGGCTGACGCTGCTCGTCTTCACCGGCTTCGGCGCGGTGGGTTTCGCCGACGACTGGATCAAGGTGGTCAGGAAACAGAACGCCGGGCTTTCGGCCAAGGCCAAATTCCTGTGCCAGTGCCTGGTGGCCGCCCTGGCCCTGTACCTGCTGATCCAGGAACCGGCCTACTCCACCAAGCTCTCGGTGCCGTTCTTCAAGAATTTCAACCCGGATCTCGGCTGGTTCTACCTGCCCTTCGCCCTGGTGGTCATGGTCGGCGCGTCCAACGCGGTGAACCTGACCGACGGCCTGGACGGGCTGGCCATCGGCCCCATGGTCGTGGCCATGGCCTGCTTCGCCATCTTCATCTACGTCTCGGGCCACGCCAAGATGGCCGAATACCTGGCCGTGCAGAACATCCAGGGCATCGGCGAGGTCACGGTCTTCTGCGGGGCCATGGTCGGCGCGGGCCTCGGCTTTTTGTGGTTCAACGCCCACCCGGCCCAGGTGTTCATGGGCGACGTCGGCTCCCTCTCCCTGGGCGGCGCGCTCGGGTTCGTGGCCGTGCTGGCCAAGCAGGAGCTGCTGCTGGCCATCGTCGGCGGCGTGTTCGTCTTCGAGACCCTCTCGGTCATCCTCCAGGTGGGCTACTTCAAGCTCACCGGCGGCAAGCGCATTTTCAAGATGGCCCCGCTGCACCACCATTTCGAGCTCAAGGGCATCCCGGAGTCCAAGATCATCGTCCGCTTCTGGATCCTCTCCATCCTCATGGCCCTGATGGCCCTTTCCACGCTCAAGCTGAGGTAACGCCATGAATGAAATAGTGAAGAATTTCATCGATCAGGCGATCCTCACCGGCAAGCGCGCCGTGGTCGTGGGCGCGGGCAAGTCCGGCCTGGCCGCCGTGCGCCTGCTGCACGTGCTGGGCGCGCGCGTGCGCCTGGCCGACCGCAACGAGTCGCTCTCTTCCGACGTGCTGGGCGAACTGGCGGGTACGGCCGAACTGGTCACCGGCGAACACCGGCCCGAGCATTTCGCCGACGCGGACATCATCGTGCTCTCGCCCGGCGTGCCCGTGAAGAAGCTGGCCCACGCCCTGACGGGCATCGAGGACCGGCGCATCGTCTCCGAACTGGAGTTCGCCTCGTGGTTCATCCAGGCCCCGGTCCTGGCCATCACCGGCACCAACGGCAAGACCACGACCACCACCCTGATCAGCGAAATCCTGGCCCACGCCGGGAAAAAGACCTTCACCGGCGGCAACATCGGCATCCCGCTGTGCCAGTACCTGCTGGACGCCGAGCCCGCCGAGGTCATCGTCCTCGAAGTATCGAGCTTCCAGCTCCAGAACTGCCGCCTGTTCAAGCCGCACGTCGGCGTGTTCCTGAATTTCTCGGCCAATCACCTGGACTACCACGAGAACATGGCCGAATACCTCGGCGCGAAGCTGACCCTGTTCGAACGCATGACCCCGGACGACACGGCCCTGCTCCACGAGTCCCTGCGCCCGGTGCTGGACGACGCCTTCGGGGGCCGCCCGTTCACCTCCGCCCGCGTGGAGTGGTTCGGCCCTGCGGACCGTTTCGAGGCCCCGCACCTGCCCGGCGAGCACAACCGCTCCAACGTCGAGGCCGCGTGGCGGGCCGTGCGCCGGTTCGGCGTCACCGAGGCCCAGGCCGCCGAGGCCATCCGCAACTTCCACCCGCTCCGCCACCGCATCGAACCGGTGCGCGAGGTCGGCGGCGTGCTGTACGTGGACGATTCCAAGGCCACCACCCTGGACGCGGTGGTGGCGGCGGTGCGCGCCTTCGACCGCCCGGTGCGCCTGCTCATGGGCGGCGTGTGGAAGGGCGGCGACGTGGCCGCCTTCGCCCAAACCGTGCGCGGCCGGGTGGTTCATGTCGGCCTGTTCGGCGGCAGCCGCGAAATCCTGGAGCCGGAGCTGGCCAAGGTCTTCCCGGTCACCTGGGACGAGACCCTGAACCGGGCGGTGAAGCGGCAGGCCGCGTCCGCCGGGGCGGGCGAGATGGTCCTGCTTTCCCCGGCCACGTCGAGCTTCGACCAGTATTCGAGCTACGCGCAGCGGGGCGACGACTTCCGCCGCGCCGTGGAGGAGCTGGGATGAACAACCGCCTGAACCAGAGCGAGCCCCAGGCCCGGGCCGGGCGCATCGACCCCTGGCTGCTCATGAGCACCCTGCTCCTGGCCGGTTTCGGGCTGATCATGGTCCTGTCGTCGAGCGGCATCACGGCCGAGCGCGACTTCGCGGACAAGTATTTCTTCTTCAAGCGCCAGCTGATGTTCGCGGGCATCGGGCTGGCGGCCATGCTCGCCTGCATGCAGATGCCGCGCAAGCTGCTCTACGGCCTGACCTACCTCTGGGTGGGCGGGGCCGTGGTCCTGCTCGCGCTGTGCATCACCCCGCTGGGGCTGAACATCAACGGCGCCAGCCGCTGGGTCCGGCTCGGCCCGGTGAACATCCAGCCGCTGGAGTTCGCCAAGGTCGCCCTGGTCCTGTACCTCGCCTATTTCTTCGCCCGGAAGCAGGATCTGGTGCGCACCTTCTCCGTGGGCTTCCTGCCGCCGTTCTTCGTCACCGGCGTACTCTGCGGCCTGCTGCTGCTCCAGCCGGACTTCGGCGGGGCCGTGGTCCTGGCCGGGCTGCTTTTCTTCATGTGCATGGTCGGCGGCACGCGGATCAGCTACCTGCTGCTCTCCCTGGTCTTCGGCGCGGGCGCGGGCTGGCTGCTCATCTCGTCCTCGCCCTACCGGCTCAAGCGCTGGACCGCCTTCCTCGACCCATTCGCCTCGGCCCGCGACGAGGGCTACCAGTTGGTCCAGTCCCTCTACGCCTTCGGCTCCGGGCGGTTCTTCGGCTCGGGCCTGGGCGCGGGCAAGCAGAAGCTCTTCTTCCTGCCCGAGGCGCACAACGACTTCATCATGGCCGTGACCGGAGAGGAGCTGGGGTTTGCCGGCATGTCCCTGTTCTTCATGGCCATCGCCTTCTTCCTGTGGCGCGCCTTCCGCGTCACCCTGCACCTGGAGGACCTCCAGGACCGGTTCACCGCCTTCGGCGTCACCTGCATCCTGGCGCTGGGCATGATCCTCAACCTGGCCGTGGTCCTGGGCACGGTCCCGCCCAAGGGCGTGGCCATGCCCTTCATCAGCTACGGCGGCTCCAGCCTGACCGTGTCCTTCATCTGCGCGGGCATCCTGCTCAACCTTTCGAGGAGGGCCACGGCATGAGCGCATCCCTGCACCGCGTCGTCCTGGCCACCGGCGGCACCGGAGGGCACATCTTCCCCGCCCTGGCCGTGGCCCACGAACTGAAGGAGCGCCATCCCGGCGTGGACATCCTCTTCCTCGGCGGTTCCGGCCCCGAAGGCGGGCTCGCCCTGCAACACGGCCTGAAATTCCAGGCCCTGCCCGCCAAGGGAATCATGGGCCGCGGCTTCTCCGGACTGCTCTCCGGCATGGGCTGGCTGGGCGCGGGGCTGCCCAAGGCCGTGGCCGCCGTGCGCCGTTTCCGGCCCGACGCGGCCATCGGCTTCGGCGGCTACGCGGGCTTCTGCCCCATCCTGGCCGCCTGGATGCTGCGCGTGCCCACCGCCGTGCATGAGCAGAACTCCGTGCCCGGCGTGACCAACAAGGTCCTGGGACGGCTGGTGAACAAGATCTTTCTGAGCTTTCCGGACACGGACGCCGCGTTCCCGGCGGGCAAGTGCGCCCTGACCGGCAACCCGGTGCGCCGGGCCATCGCCGACGCGGCAAAGGCCCGCGAAGGACGCACCCCGGGCAGGCGGCTCCTGGTCCTGGGCGGCAGCCAGGGCGCGCGGCCCATCAACGACGCGGTGATTGCGGCCCTGCCCGAACTCCTGGCCGAGGGCGTGACCCTGGTCCACCAGGCGGGCAAGGCGGACTTCGGCCGCGTGCGCAGCGCCTACGAGGCGGCCGGGGCGGACCCGGCCCAGGTGCGGGGCTTCATCGAGGACATGGCCGCCGAATACGCGGCCGCCGACCTGGCCGTGTGCCGAGCGGGCGCGACCACGGTCTTCGAGATCGCGACGGCCGGGGTTCCGGCCCTGTTCGTGCCCTTCCCCCAGGCCACCCACGACCACCAGACACGGAACGCCCGGGCCATGGCCGACACGGGCGCGGCCCGGCTCGTGCCCCAGCCCGAACTGGCGGACGGGCGGCTGGCCCGCGAAGTCCTGGCCCTGCTGGGCGACCGGGACCGGCTCATTGCGATGGAACACGCGGCGCGCGGCTTCGCCAGGCCCGGCGCGGCGGACGACATAGCGGCGGGGCTCGCAGCCCTGGCCGCATAGAAGAAGGACAAGAGTATGGCAGCAGCGCAGGGACCCTACCTGACCGTCGGCGGCGAAGCCTGCCCGGCGATGCGGGCGCGGGTGAACAACATCCACATGGTGGGCATCGGCGGCTCCGGCATGAACGGCATCGCCGAGGTGCTGATCAACATGGGTTTTGCGGTGACGGGTTCGGACCTGTCCGCATCGCCCTCGGTGCGTCGGCTGGAGAAACTGGGCGCGACCGTGTTCATCGGCCACGGCGCGGACAACGTGGGCGACGCCGACGTGCTGATCAAGTCCACGGCCATCCCGGACAAGAACCCCGAGCTGGTCGCGGCCCGCGAGCGCGGCATCCCGATCATCCCCCGGGCGGAGATGCTGGCCGAACTGATGCGCCTGCGCACCGGCGTGGCCGTGGCCGGCACCCACGGCAAGACGACCACCACCTCGCTGCTGGCGACCATCTTCACCGAGGCGCAGCTCGATCCCACGGTCATCATCGGCGGCAAGCTGTCCATGTACGGCTCCAACGCCCGCCTGGGCGAGGGCGACTACCTCATCGCCGAGGCCGACGAGTCCGACGGCTCGTTCCTGCTGCTCTCGCCGATCATCACCGTGGTCACCAACGTGGACAAGGACCACATGGATTTCTACGCCGACCAGGACGCCATCGACGACTCCTTCACCCGCTTCATGAACTCCATCCCCTTCTACGGGATGAACGTGGTCTGCGGCGACGACGAGGGCGTGCAGCGCCTCCTGCCCCGGATCAAGCGCCCCTGCCTGACCTACGGCCTGGGCGAGAAGAACCGGCTCCGGGGCGAAATCCTCTCCTCTCACCTGCGCTCGCTGTTCAAGGTCTACCTGGACGGCGAGCAGTGGGGCGAGGTCACCGTGGCCCAGCCCGGCACGCACAACGTCCTCAACGCCCTGGCCTGCATCGGCGTGGCCCTGGAGGCCGGGCTGGACAAGGACGACATCGTGGGCGGCCTGGCCAACTTCGGCGGCGTGGGCCGCCGCTTCGAGCGCAAGGGCGAGAGAAAGGGCGTGCTGGTGGTGGACGACTACGGCCACCACCCGGCCGAAATCCTGGCCAACCTGCGCACGGCCAGGGCGTGCTACCCGGACCGGCGGCTGGTCGTGGCCTTCCAGCCCCACCGCTTCACCCGGACCCAGGCCCTGTTCGGCGAATTCTGCAAGGTGTTCACCGACGCCGACCTGCTCCTGCTGACCGAGATCTACCCGGCAAGCGAATCGCCCATCCCCGGCGTATCCGGCCTCTCGCTGGCCCAGGGCATCAAGCAGGTCAGCGAGACCAAGGTCGAGTTCTTCCCGGACTTCGAGTCCCTGGAGGAAGCGCTGGTGGACATCCTGCAACCCGGCGATCTGCTCATGACCCAGGGCGCGGGCTCCATCTGGCGCGTGGGCGAAAACTGGCTGAACAAGGCCGACGGGCCGGAAACCGCCGAAGGCGAAGAGCTGTAGCATGGCGCTGGAACTGATTCGCAACCCCGCGCTCTCCAGGCGGACCACCCTTGGCCTCGGCGGCACCGCCGAGGTGGAGCTGGTCGTTCACGAACCCGAGGACCTGGACGCCCTGGCCGATTTCCTGAGCCGCGAGACCCTGCGCCCCTTCGTCATCGGCAGGGGGAGCAATCTCCTGGTGCGCGACGGCCACCTGGACCTGGCGCTGATCCGCGCCGCCG
>JAZHDH010000147.1:0-4155 GCA_036584335.1 Pseudodesulfovibrio sp.
GTTTTTTCTGTTCGCGTCGGCTGGTCCGTATCTGTCTTGGTTTATCTGCCCAATCCCCTTCCCCCCGGTTACTCCTCGACCTCCGTCCTATACCTCGCGGCATCGCCGTTTTGCCACTTCTCCACGTCCTTCCAGAATTCGCGGCTGGGGAAGACCTGCCAGTGCTGGCTGAGCTTGAGGGTGACCACGGAGTCGCGGGTGATGATGCCGAGGTTGACCCCGGTATTGCCGGGGTAGCGCTGGAGGATGGTCTTGAGTGCGCCGAGGTGGTCGTCGGTAGCGTTTTTCTCGCCGATCCAGAGCGAAACGGGACGGTCCGAGCCCTGGACCGCGTCGGCCAGGAAGACGATCTTGTCGGCCAGGATCTTGGCCGCCTTGGGCGCGTCGTCCGGGCCGGACTCGTCGCGGTTGTCGATCTTGCCCTGGATGAAGAGCGGGCGGTCGGCGGTCAGGAACGGCTCGGCCTCCTCGAAGAGGTTGGGCAGCACCGTGACCTCGCCCGAGGTGGTCAGGTCCTCCACGGTGCAAAAGGCCATGGCCTTGCCGGTGCGGGTGATGAACCGCTTGAAGTCGGGCACGATGACGGCCAGGCGCACCTCGGTGCCGCCGGGGATGGTCTTGCACTCGTCCAGGGTGGAGACGCGCAGCCGGGAGAAGTCCGGCCGGTAGGCGAGCAGGGGATGGCCGGAGAGGAAGAAGCCGAGTACCTCCTTCTCCAGGGCCAGCTTCTCGCGGTCGTCGAACTCCTCGCAGGCCGAGCAGGTGGGCGAGGCGGCATCGGCCTTGCCCGCGCCGGAGCCGAGCATGTCGAGCATGCTGAGCATGCCGGATTCCTTTTCCTTGGCCTTTTTCTGGCCCATGGCCACGGCCTTTTCCAGGTCCGCGAGCAGGGCGGCGCGGGAGCAGTTGAAGCAGTCGAGCGCGCCCGCCTTGATCAGGGATTCGAGCACGCGCTTGGTCACGCGGCGCAGGTTCACGCGCTCGCAGAAGTCGAAGATGTCCTTGAACGGGCCGCCCGCCACGCGTTCGGCCACGATCTCGTTGATCGCCTCCTCGCCCACGTTCTTGATGGCGGCCATGGCGAAGAGGATTTCGCCCCGGCGCGCCGAGAACCGCGCCTGGCCCGCGTTGATGTCGGGCTGGCGCACGGGGATGCCCATGTCCCGGCAGGCGTTGACGTACATGATGATTTTTTCGGTGTTGTTCATTTCCGTGGACATCAGCGCGGCCATGAACTCCACCGGGAAGTGGGCCTTGAGATAGGCGGTGTGGTAGGAGATGAGCGCGTAGGCGGCGGAGTGCGACTTGTTGAAGCCGTAGGCCGCGAACTTCTCCATGGTGTCGAAGATCTCGTTGGCGGTCTTGTCGGGGATATTGTTCTCGCGCGCGCCGTCCAGGAAGCGGGAGCGCTGCTTGGCCATCTCCTCGGCGATCTTCTTGCCCATGGCGCGCCGGAGCAGGTCGCCCTCGCCCAGGGAGTAGTTGGCGACGACCATGGCCGTGGCCATGACCTGCTCCTGGTAGACCATGACGCCGTAGGTCGGCCTGAGCGTGTCCTCCAGCGACGGATGGGGATAGGTGACCTTGATGTCCCCGTGCTTGCGCATGATGAACTCGTCGACCATGGACACGCCGTTGGCCCCGATCATGCCCAGCGGGCCGGGCCGATAGAGGGCGAGCATGGCCACGATGTCCTCGAAGCAGTCCGGGCGGAGCATCCGCAGGTATTTGCGCATGCCCGAGCTTTCGACCTGGAAGATGCCGTCGGTGTCGCCCTTGGCGAAGATGTCGTAGGTGGCCGGGTCGTCGAGGGCCAGGGTGTCGAGGTTGGGCGCCTCCTTGCCCTGCTCGCGGATGATGTCCAGGCAGTCCTCGATGACCGTCATGGTCCGCAGTCCCAGGAAGTCGAACTTGATCAGCCCGACCTTTTCGACCTTCTTCATGTCGAACTGGGTGACGATTTCACCCTTCTTCCCTTTGTAGAGCGGAAGGTAGTCGGTCATCGGCTTGTCGGAGATGACCACGCCCGCCGCGTGGGTGGAGGCGTGGCGGCACAGCCCTTCCAGGCGGGTGGAGATGTCGATGAGCTTCTCGACCTTGGGGTCGGTGGCGACCATGTCGGCCAGTTCGACCACGGCCTTGACCGCGTTGGGCACGCTGACCTTGGCCTTTTCCACGCCCAGCAGCTTGGCCATCACGCCGGGATCTTCGGGGATGAGCTTGGCGATGCGGTCGGTCTCGGCAAAGGACATGCCCAGCGCGCGGCCCACGTCCTTGATCACGGCCTTGGTCTTCATGGTGCCGAAGGTGGTGATCTGGGCCACGCGGTCGTGGCCGTACTTTTCGGCGCAGTACTTGACCACCTCCAGGCGGCGGCGTTCGCAGAAATCCACGTCGATATCGGGCATGGAGATGCGTTCGACGTTGAGGAAGCGCTCGAAGAGCAGGTCGTAGGGGATGGGGTCGAGGTTGGTGATCTTGAGCGACCAGGCCACGATGGACCCGGCGGCCGAGCCGCGGCCCGGCCCCACGGGAATGCGGTTGTTCTTGGCCCAGTTGATGAAGTCCTGGACGATGAGGAAGTAGGCCGGAAAGCCCATCTTCTTGATGACGTCCAGCTCGAGCTCCAGGCGCGCGCGGTAGGCGTCCTCGTCCACCGGGTAGGTCAGGGCGGCCAGGCGGCGCTCCAGCCCCTCGCGGCTGAGGCGGTCGAACTCCTCGTCCAGGCTGTCCACGCCCTCGGGCAGCTCGTAGACCGGGAAATAGTAGTTGCCCAGCTCGATTTCCAGGTTGCACCGCTCGGCGATGCGCTGGGTGTTGGCGATGGCCTCGGGCACGTGGGCGAAGGCCTGCTCCATTTCCTCGGGGGTCTTGAAATACAGTTCCTTCGTGTCCATGCGGAACCGGTTTTCCGCGTCCACCGTGGTCTGGGTCTGGATGCAGAGCAGGGTGTCGTGGGCCTCAAAGTCCTCGGCGGTCAGGTAGTGGCAGTCGTTGGTGGCCACCAGGGGCAGGCCGGTCTTCTCCGCGCACTTGATCAGCAGCTCGTTGAGGCGGCGCTGCTTGCCGATGCCGTTGTCCTGAAGTTCGAGGTAGAAATCGCCGGGGGCGAAGAGGTCCGCATAGGTCCGGGCCATGGCGCAGCCCGCGTCCAGACCCTCGTTCATCAGCACGCGGGGCACTTCGCCCGCCAGGCAGGCGGACAGGCCGATCAACCCCTCGCCGTGCTGCGTGAGCAGGTATTTGCTGATGCGCGGCTTGTAGTAGAAGCCTTCCAGGTGGCCCAGGGACACGAGCTGGATCAGGTTCTTGTACCCGAGCCGGTTCTTGGCCAGCAGCACGAGGTGGAATCCGCCGCCCTGCTCCTTGCGCGTGTGGGCGTCCTTGTCGTCCACGTCGCCGGGGGCCACGTAGACCTCGCAGCCGATGATCGGCTTGATGCCCATTTCCAGGGCGGCCATGTAGAAGACCACCGCGCCGAACATGGAGCCGTGGTCGGTGATGGCCACGGCGGGCATGCCCAGGTCCTTGGCCCGCGAGAGCAGGTCCTGGATGCGGATGGCGCCGTCGAGCAGGCTGTATTCGGTATGGACGTGCAGATGGACGAATTCGGCCACGAAAGATAACCCCGGTGCAAATGGATGAAACAGGACTTCAAGGTATACTGGATTCGCCGGACCAAGGGAAGACGGCAGGGGGCGGTTCGGTAATATTGGTGCGTAATCCTTCGATATTCCACGGCATCGGCCGCGTCCTGTCCTCGATCCGGCCTTCGTGCATCAAGATCCGGCCCGAGCTTTACGCCGAGGGCGACGGCAGACCCGACACCCTGGCCGCCGGGGTCCATCGGCAACAGGGCTGCGACTGTTCCAAGCACGAGAAGTTCGTCACCCCGCCCTTTGTCCCGCCCTTCACCGGCCAGAGCGCCTGCCTGGTGTTGAAGCCCATCAACAACGGCGAGAACGCCCGCTGCGTGGTTTGCGTCGGGACGAACCACCCGGGATAGTTGACACCGGGGCCGGAAAGCGGTCCATTGCCGGGGAGAAACCGGAACCGACGGGAGCGTGGCGTGGAATCCTTGGGCGACATCACATCCTACCTGTGGCAGCGGCTGCCGCTGATCCTGCTCTTTGCGGGCGGCTATCTGGTATACCG
>JAZHDH010000148.1:0-4131 GCA_036584335.1 Pseudodesulfovibrio sp.
TCATGGACATGGGCGGGTTCATGTGCATCGACATGGAGCAGCTCAAGTACAAGGAAGCCACGGTGGAGCTGTACAAGCGGCTGCGCACCAAGTACCCCGACTATCCGCACCTGGGCATCGTCTTCCAGGCCTACCTGCGCTCCGTGGACGACGACGTCCGCTCCTTCATCGCCTGGGCGCGCGAGAAGAACCTCCCGGTCTCCATCCGGCTGGTCAAGGGCGCGTACTGGGACTACGAAACCGTGCTGGCCAAGCAGAACGGTTGGCCCATCCCGGTCTGGACCCGGAAGCCCGAGTCCGACATGGCCCATGAGCGCGTGGCCCGCTACATCCTGGAAAACCACGACATCTGCCATTTCGCCTGCGCTTCCCACAACATCCGCACCATATCCGCCGTCATGGAGAACGCCCGCCAGCTGAACGTGCCCGAGGACCGCTACGAGTTCCAGGTGCTTTACGGCATGGCCGAGCCCGTGCGCAAGGGGCTCAAGAACGTGGCCAGGCGCGTGCGGCTCTACTGCCCCTACGGCGACCTGCTGCCCGGCATGGCCTATCTGGTCCGCCGCCTGCTCGAAAACACGGCCAACGAGTCCTTCCTCAAGCAGACCTTTGCCGACGAGGCGGACATGGACCGGCTGCTGGAAAACCCCGAGACAACCCTGCGCCGCCAGTTGGAGCAGAGCTGCCCGGCCCCGGCCCCCGTGACCGGGGACGGCCTGCCGCGTTTCGAGAACTTCCCGCTGGTCGACTTCACCATCGAGGCCGAGCGCAACGCCTTCCCGGCGGCCATGGCCAAGATCCGCGCGAACATGGGCAGGAAGGTGCCCCTGTTCATCAACGGCAAGGCAGTGGAGACCGCCGACACCCTTGATTCCTACAATCCGGCCAAGCCTGAGGAAATCATCGGTTCGGTCTGCCAGGCCGGCATCCAGGAAGTGGACCGCGCCGTGGAGGCCGCGTCCGAGGCGTACCTGACCTGGCGCGACGTGGCGCCCGAGAAGCGGGCCGAGGCCCTGCTCAAGGCCGCCCAGTACCTGAGGGACAACATCCACGAGATGTCGGCCATGCAGGTGCTCGAGGTCGGCAAGCAGTGGGATCAGGCCCACGCCGACCTGGGCGAGGCCATCGACTTCCTCGAATACTACGCCCGCGAGATGATCCGGCTGGGCAAGCCCCGCCGCATGGGTCACGCGCCCGGCGAGATGAGCCACCTCTTCTACCAGGGCAAGGGCGTGGCCGCAGTCATCGCGCCGTGGAACTTCCCCCTGGCCATCTCCGTGGGCATGGTCTCGGCGGCCATCGTCTGCGGCTGCCCCGTGGTCTACAAGCCTGCGGGCATCTCCTCCTGCGTGGGATACGGCATGGTGGAGATGTGGAAGGCCGCCGGGCTGCCCGACGGCGTGTTCAACTATTGCCCGGGCCGGGGTTCGGTCATGGGCGATCACCTGGTGGACCATCCCGACGTTTCGCTCATCGCCTTCACCGGCTCCATGGAAGTGGGCCTGCGCATCCAGGAGCGCGCGGCCGTGGCCCAGCCCGGCCAGCAGCAGTGCAAGAAGGTCATCGCCGAGATGGGCGGCAAGAACGCGATCATCATCGACGACGACGCCGACCTCGACGAGGCCGTGCTCGGCGTGCTTTATTCCGCCTTCGGCTTCCAGGGCCAGAAGTGCTCGGCCTGCTCGCGGGTCGTCGTCCTCGACGAGATATACGACCGGTTCGTGGGTCGGCTGGTCGAGGCCGCCAAGTCCATCAAGCTCGGCCCGGCCGAGAACCCGGCCAACTACATGGGGCCGGTGGCCGACCGCGCGGCGCAGGAGAACGTCCTGCGCTACGTCAAGATCGCGGAGCAGGAAGGAACGATCCTGGTCAAGCGCGAGGTCTCCGACGACCTCAAGGCCACGGGCGGCTGCTACGTGCCCCTGACCATCGTGGGCGGCATCACCCCCGACCACCGAATCGCCCAGGAGGAGATATTCGGGCCGGTGCTGGCCGTGATGCGCGCCAGGAACATCGGCGAGGCCATCGACATCGCCAATTCCACGCGGTTCGCCCTGACCGGCGCGATCTACTCGCGCTCCCCGGCCAACCTGGAGCGGGCCTCCCGCGAGTTCCGCGTGGGCAATCTCTACCTGAACAAGCCCTCGGTGGGCGCCATGGTCGAGCGCCACGCCTTCGGCGGCTTCAAGATGTCCGGCGTGGGCTCCAAGTCCGGCGGTCCCGACTACCTGCTCCAGTTCCTCGACCCGCGCCTGGTCTGCGAAAACACCATGCGCCGGGGCTTCGCCCCCATCGAGGAGGGCGACGACTGGCTGGCCTAGCCCCCCCTCATCGTATGCAAAGGCCCCGGCAGGTTGTCCCGCCGGGGCCTTTTTTCGGGTCCGGGGGCAACGGCCGTTGACTGCCGTCGAGTCTTTCCGGTAACCACTGGCGGGTCGGAACAACATTGCGAGGTGCCGGTGCGGATTCAGGAATTGTTCAAGGAAGTGGAAGCGACGCTCGAAGCGCGCTGCCCCGGCCAGGGGTATGTGAGCAAGACGGGGCCGCTGTGGACCTGGGCCAGCCGCAAGCGCGGCTCCCTGTGGAAGCGGCTGGCCTTCATCCTCGACCGCCGGACCTACAAGGAGTGGGACCGGGCCGAGGGCTCGTTCGGCCTGGGCGTGGTTCGCGAGTTCTGGCCCCTGCTCAATGATCCGGCCCCCTACGAGGCTGCCTTCGACCGGCTGGCGGACGAGGAATCGCGCCAGGTGTTTCTGTGGCGGCTTCGGGCGCGGCTGGCCATGCCCTTTGTCCTGCGCTGGGAGGACGCGTATCCCGCGCCGCAACCGCCGGGCGTGGGTGACCTGAGCATCGGCACCGAGGAGGAATCCTTTTGCAAGGGGTTCAACTCGGGCCAATACCTGCTGCGCGGCATCTGCATGCCCGAGCCGGGCGATACCGTGCTTGATGTCGGCGCGTTCCTGGGGGATTCGGCGGTCGCTTTTTCCCGGCTTGTCGGGGAGGCGGGGCGGGTCTATTCCATCGAGGCCCTGGCGGACCAGTTCGAGGCGCTGAAACGAAATCTGGCGCGTTTCCATTGCGGCAACGTCGTCCCCTGCTTCAACGCCGCCTGGAATCGGAACGAAGAGCTGCGCATCTCGGCCAACCGGGGCAGTTCCAGCATCGGCGGCAACGAAAACCCGGTGCCGGGCATCCGGCTGGACGATTTCGTGGCCGAGCGCGGCATCGGGCGGGTGGACTTCATCAAGATGGACATCGAGGGCGCGGAACAGGAGGCCATCGAGGGCGGGACCGAAATCATCCGCCGCTTCCGTCCCAAGCTCGCGCTCAGCGCCTATCACAAGCCCGAAGACATCCACCTGCTGATGTCCATGGTTTCGGAACTCAACCCGGGGTACCGCTTCTACCTGCGGCACTATGATCCCAAGGGAATGAACGACACCGTACTCTATGCGGCACCGTAGGGGCTCGCTCCGTGTTTCGCGGCGGGCAAACGGCAAGGCCGACGCACGCGCAATGCGTGCGTCGGCCTTGCCGTTTGCAGCGGTTTGATGTCGGCTAGAGGTCCAGCGCCATCTCGTGCCAGACGGCCCCGCCGTGGTTCGAGCAGGAGACGCCCGCGTCGCGGAAGCCGTGACGGTTGTAGTAGTTCACGAGGTCTTCCTTGCACAGGAGCAGGACCTTGGATTTGCCCAGTTCGCGGGCCTGGTCGATGAATCGGGCCAGCAACCGGCTGCCGACGCCCCGGCTGCGGTATTCGGGGTGCACGGAAAGGGAAAAGATGACGATGTTGCCGCCGTCCGGGTCGTGGCCGATGAGTTGTTTGAACTCCTCGTCGGTCAGGTCGTCCTTGTGGGTGGAGCCGCTGTTGACCTGGCCGACAACACGGCCGTCAACCTCGGCGACGATGAACCCTTCGGGATAGGTGGTGATCCGTTTTTCCAGGGAGGAGGCCCAGGCGGCCTCGGCGGCCGGGAAGCTCAGGGCCTCGATGGTGTGACAGGCGGTCAGGTCGTCGGGTTCGACCATGCGGATGGTGTATTGGGTCATGGATTCAGTCCAGGATAACGCCTTCAAGGGCGGCTTCGAGTTCTTCCCACTGGGTATAAGCGGCTTCGAGCTCGCTTTCAA
>JAZHDH010000149.1:0-4129 GCA_036584335.1 Pseudodesulfovibrio sp.
CGAGGGCGAGGGGCTTGCGCCATTCCTGGAGCCGAAATCCTTCCCCGACTCCTTTCGGGGCGAGCGGATGCTGCTCTTCGCCGGGTGCACGGCCACCTACGTGCGCCGACGCTGGCTGGACGCGGCCCGGCGGTTGCTCGGCGGGCTGGGCGTCGAACTGCCGGACGGCGGTTTCGGCTGCTGCGGCTCGGGCCTGTCGTCGGCCGGATTCCGGGCCGAGGCGGAGGGCCTGGCCGAGGCGAACCTGGCGGTCTGGCGCGCGGCCGGGCGGCCCAAGGTGGTGGTCTTCTGCGCCTCCTGCCTGGCCGGGCTGCGGGGCTACGGTTGCGCCGACGCGGCGGAGGCCGGGGCATGGCGCAACTCCCTGACGCCGCTCTCGATCCTTGCGAAAGATATAGATTTTGTGGTACGCTCCGATGCGGCGCAGCGGATCGGCTATCACCACCCCTGCCACGCGCCCGAGCCCGACCCGGACCAGGCCCTGCTGCGGCGGGCGCTGGGCGGCCGGATCACGGCGGCGACGGACAGGCAGTGCTGCGGCTTCGGCGGCGTGATGCGCCTGGGGCCGCCCGATCTCCCGGCCACGGTCAACCGCGAGTGCTGGCAGGCGCTCGGCGGCGCGTCCGTGGTCCTGACCGGCTGTTCGGCCTGCGCGACCCGGCTGGCCGCCACCGCCCCGGCGGGCGTGGCCGTGGGGCATTGGCTGGAAACCATAGGGTAGAGGTTCACATGCAGAAAATCACCGGCTGGAGCGTGGTCCGGCAGTCCGTGGCCCTGATGTGGCGATGCCGGATCGCGGTACTCGGATTCCTGGTGGTCCAGATCGTCCTCGGGATGGCCTACGGCGTCCTCGGGCTGAACGACCCCCGGGTGGTCCGGGGCAACCTGGACGCCGTGGGCATGGGCGGGATCATCGCCGGATCGTTCCTGTTCGGCGTGGTCGGGGCGGGCCTGTATCTGCTCTATACCCACTACATGGTCACGGCCCTGCGCGGGGAGCCGGTCCTGGTGCCGGAGCGGCCGGTGCTGCGGCTGCTGCGCATGCTCTGGACCGGGATCAAGATCGGCCTGACCTTCATGCTGCTCATGGGGGCGGCGTCCCTCCCGATCATCGGCCTGGCTGTGTCCATGCCCGGGCTCCGGGACGTTCCCGCCGCCGTATTCGCGGTCGGGGTCGGCGGGTTCGCCGTGCTGTTTTCCCTGCTCATCCTGTTCCTGCGGCTGGAGCTGGCCATGCCCGGCGTGGTCGCTGGGGACGGGACCACCCTGCGCGAGGCGTGGCGGCTGTCCCGGGGGCGGAGTTGGCGGATGTTCGCCTCGGTTCTCTGGCTGATGCTGCTCTGCATCGTCCTGGCCTTTGTCGTGGCCCTGCCCTGCTTCCTGATCTTCGGCAGCACGCAGGGGCCGGTCTTTGTCCAGGTGGTGGCCGTGAGCAACGCCGTTCCCTCCCTGCTCGGGGTGACCCTGTTCTGCGTCTGGTACGTGCGGCTGGCCGACGATGCGGATGCCGATGGCGTCGGGGCCGGGCCGCAGCAGGCCGCGCCCCGGGTGGAGAACCTGGCGCAGAAGATCGGCGGCTACTACGGCCCGGACGCCCGCGACTGAGCCGGGTGCCGACTTGGCGACAATCGCTGCACACCCTTTGCCCCCGGCGGGGTTTGTGCTATCCCCATGGCGCCCTGCAGGAGCGGGGCGGATGAAACCATGGACCGACTCGACACCCTCGCCGTAACCCGGCGGACCTACCGGCTGCTGCGCGAGCGGCTGCCCGCGCTGGCGCCCCTGGCCGGGCTCTTCGCCCTGGGCTTCATCCTGGCGGGCGCGGCGCGCTGGCTGTTGCCCGGCCTCTACGTCTTCAATCCCTTCGACATGGGCTGGCTGCTCATTCCCGAGGCCCTGTGGTTCGGGCCGCTGCTGGCCCTGGCGCACCACCGCATCCTCGCGCCGGAGCGCGCCTTTGCCTGGTCGCCGGGCAACCGGCTGCTCAAGTTCGCCAAGAGCGCGGCCTACGCCTACGTCCTGGCCATCCTGCTCCCGGCCGGCGTCTTCGCGGCCACCCAGGCGGTCCCGGCCCTGCTGGGCTACGTACTCGGCCCGGTGGCGATGCCCTTCTATCCGGCCGTCGTGGCCGTGGGGGCGATGGTCCTGCTGCTCGGCTACGTGCGGCTGCTCTTTCCCTTTGCCGAGCTGGCGGCGGCTGACGCGCGCGAGCCCATGGCCCGCTCCATCCTGCTCACCCGGGGAAAAGCGCGCAAGATAGCCTCCTGCCTCTTGCTTCCGGCCGCTCCCGTGCTTATTCCATGGGTGGCCCTCGCCGTATGGGGCGGGGACTGGCTCGATCCGGCCGGGGGCATGCCCCTCCGGCCAGCAGCGATTGTCGTGCGCGCCGCGTTGCAGACTGCGGGCGCACTGCTCATATCCACGGCCCTGTGCGCCACGCACGAAGCCCTGGCCGCCCTGGAGGGCGATACCGAATCCCACGCCTAGGAGTCACGATGCTCAAACTGCTTTTCGGTTCCAAGAACGACCGATATCTCAAGAAACTCAACCCGGTCATCGCGAAGATCAACGCGCTGGAACCGCAGATGCAGGCCCTGGCCGACGCCGACTTTCCCGTGCGGATCGCCGCCTGGCGGGGCATGGTCGAGACCGGGGAGAAGACCCTGGACGATCTGCTGCCCGAGTGCTTCGCCCTGGTGCGCGAGGCGGGCAGGCGCGCCTTCGACCCGCCCATGCGCCACTTCGACGTTCAGCTCGTCGGCGGCATCGTGCTCCACGAGGGCAAGATAGCGGAAATGAAGACCGGCGAGGGCAAGACCCTGGTCGCGACCCTGCCGGTGGTGCTCAACGCGCTGTCGGGCAAGGGCGTGCACGTGGTCACGGTCAACGACTACCTGGCCCGGCGCGACGCCGAGTGGATGGGCAGGCTGTACTCCTTCCTGGGCCTGTCCGTGGGCGTGGTCGTCCACGGCCTGAGCGACCAGGAGCGGCAGGCCGCCTACGCTGCGGACATCACCTACGGCACGAACAACGAGTTCGGCTTCGACTACCTGCGCGACAACATGAAGTTCTACAAGGAACAGTTGGTGCAGCGTCCGCTGAACTACGCCATCGTCGACGAGGTGGACTCCATCCTCATCGACGAGGCGCGGACCCCGCTGATCATCTCCGGCCCGGGCGAGAAGTCCTCGGGCCTGTACCGCCGCATCGACGCGATCATCCCCAGGCTGGCCAAGTCCTCGCCCATCGATCCCGAGGACAAGGACGCCATTCCCGACGGCGATTTCGTCCTGGACGAGAAGAGCAAGTCCGCCACCCTGACCGACGCGGGCGTGGAAAAGGTCGAGGGGTTGCTCGAAGTGGACAACCTTTTCGACCCGCAGCACATCTCGCTCCAGCACCATGTGCTCCAGGCGCTCAAGGCGCACCACTGCTTCCAGAAGGATGTGGAGTACATCGTCAAGGACGACCTGGTGGTGCTGGTGGACGAGTTCACCGGCCGGTTGATGCCGGGCCGCCGCCTGTCCGACGGCCTGCACCAGGCCATCGAGGCCAAGGAGAACGTCAAGGTCGAGGCCGAGAACCAGACGCTCGCGTCCATCACCTTCCAGAATTATTTCCGCATGTACGACAAGCTGGCGGGCATGACCGGCACGGCCGACACCGAGGCCGTGGAGTTCCGCCAGATATACAACCTCGACGTGGTCGTCATCCCCACCAACCAGCCCATGGTCCGCAAGGACAACCCCGACGCCATCTACAAGACCCAGGAGCAGAAGTACGAGGCCATCGCCGACGACATCGCCGACTGCTACCGGCGCGGCCAGCCCACCTTGGTCGGCACGGTGTCCATCGAAAAGTCCGAGCACCTCTCGGACCTGCTCAGGAAGCGGAAGATCCCGCACAATGTGCTCAACGCCAAGCAGCACGAGCGCGAGGCCGAGATAGTGGCCGAAGCCGGACACGAAAAGAAGGTGACCATCGCCACCAACATGGCGGGCCGAGGCACGGACATCAAGCTGGGCGAGGGCGTGCGCGAACTGGGCGGCCTGCACATCATCGGCACCGAGCGCCACGAGTCGCGGCGCATCGACAACCAGCTGCGCGGCCGCTCCGGCCGCCAGGGCGA
>JAZHDH010000150.1:0-4055 GCA_036584335.1 Pseudodesulfovibrio sp.
AGGGGCAGCACGCAGCCGATGTCCGCCGTCTGGCCGCCGGGCAGGGGCACGTTTCCCTTCCCCCGGACCCCCATCCCATCTCCCTCCTAAACTCTTTGGCTCCGCTTCGCGGGGCGGGTTAAGGGAGTTGGGAGGATAGAACCGAAATCAGTTGGACCAGTCAGTAGGAAAAGAAAAACAGATTCAGCCCCCTCCCGCCCACCGCCTCGGTGGGGCGAATCAAGGCAATCCTTCTTCCCCTTCCCGATCCCGGCAAATACCTACACCAACACTCTGAATTCCCGGATTGTCTTGACGCACAAGGGTTCATTGCCTAGGGTTGCCGGGTGTCACCAATCTCAGATTGATAGCAATACGGGCGACACGAATCATAAATAATATGCCGGACGGGGTGATCAAATGAGACATTGTATCTTTGCTTTGGCGGTGGTCCTGAGCTTGGCGGTGACGGGATTCGCAGGCGAACGGACAGTGACGGATTCGGCGGGCCGGGTGGTGGTCATTCCGGCCAAGGTGGAGAGGGTCATCTGCTCGGGGCCGGGTTCGCTGCGGCTGCTGACCTATTTGCAGGCGCAGGACATGGCCGTGGCGGTGGACGACATCGAGGCGCGCCGCAAGTCCTTTGACGCGCGGCCGTACGCCATCGCCAACCCGCAGTACCGCAAGCTGCCGGTGTTCGGGCAGTTCCGGGGACACGACAATCCCGAGCTGATCCTGGCGCTGGACCCGCAGCCGCAGGTGATCCTCAAGACCTACTCGACCATGGGCTACAATCCCGAGGAGCTGCAGCAGAAGACCGGCATCCCGGTGGTCACGCTCGAATACGGCAACCTGTTCACGTACAAGCCGCAGTTGTTCCAGTCCCTGCGGACCATGGGCGACGTGGTGGGCAAGGGCGAACGGGCCGAGGCCGTGATCGCCTATCTGCAGGGGCTGATCGACGATCTGCAACGGCGCACGGCGGACGTGCCGCAGGCGGATCGGCCCACGGTGTTCGTGGGCGGCGTGGCGTCCAAGGGGCCGCACGGCTTCCAGTCCACCGAGCCCGCGTATCCGCCGCTGCAATTCGTCAACGCGGTCAACCTGGCGTACCGGGACGGCCTGGCGGGCAAGGAACTGAGCCATGCGGACGTGGCCAAGGAGATGATCGTCAAGTGGAACCCGGACTATCTGTTCCTGGATCTGTCCACGCTCCAGCTGGGCGACCAGGCGGGCGGCTGGCACGAGTTGCGCACCGATCCGGCCTACCGCACGCTGACGGCGGTCAAGGAGGGCCGGGTATACGGCCTGCTGCCCTACAACTGGTATTCCAAGAACTACGGCTGCATCCTGGCCAACGCCTATTACATCGGCAAGCTGATCTACCCCGACCGGTTCCAGGACGTGGAACCGGCGGCCAAGGCGGACGAGATATTCACCTTCCTGGTGGGCAAGCCGGTGTTTACGGCCATGGACGGCATGTTCCGAAACCTCGCGTACAAGCCGATCCCGCTGAACTGACATGCACTTTTCCGACGGACAGGTCCCCGAGGAATACCGGCGGTACATCGGACGCAAGGCGGCGCTGATAGCGGTCTGCGCGGCGCTGCTCGTGTTCGCGCTGCTGGTGGCCATCTCGCTGGGCGCGGCCGGGCTGCCCCTTGAGTCCGTGGCCCGCAGCCTGCTCGGCCTCCCGGTGCCCCGGCGCATCGACGCCATCGTCTGGAACATCCGGCTGCCCCAGGCCCTCTCCGCCATCGTGGCCGGGGCCGCGCTGGCGGTGTCCGGCGTGGTCATGCAGTCCATCCTGCGCAACCCGCTCGGCTCACCCTTCACCTTGGGCATCTCCCATGCGGCGGCGTTCGGCGCGGCGTTCTCGGTGATGATCCTGGGCGGCGGCGTCATGGCCTCGTCGCAGGGCGACGCCGTGAACATCACCAACCCGTACCTGACCACGGCCGTGGCCTTCGCCTTCAGCCTGGCTGCCGCCGGGGTGATCATCGCGGTCTCCCGGTTGCGCGGGGCCACCCCGGAGGTCATGATCCTGACCGGCGTGGCCCTGGGCGCGCTGTTCACCGCCGGAACCATGTTCCTGCAATACTTCGCCGACGACGTGCAGTTGGCCGCCATGGTCTTCTGGACCTTCGGCGACACCGCCCGGGCGTCCTGGACCGAGCTGGGCATCATGAGCGCGGCCACCCTGCCCTGCTCGGCCTACTTCATCGCGGGCAGCTGGAACTACAACGCCATCGACGCGGGCGACGAAACGGCCAAGGGGCTGGGCGTGCGCGTGGAGCGCGTGCGCATGGCCGGGATGCTCCTGGCCTCCATGCTCACGGCCTTCGTCATCGCCTTCCTGGGCATCATCGGCTTCGTCGGCCTGGTGGTGCCGCACATGGTGCGCCGGGTCATCGGCTCGGACCACCGCTTCCTCATCCCGGCGTCGCTCCTGGCGGGCGGCCTGCTCCTGCTCCTTTCCGACACCGCCGCCCGGCTGATCCTGGCCCCGCACGTGCTGCCCGTGTCGGTGCTCACCGCGTTCATGGGCGCGCCGGTCTTCATCTACCTCATCATCAGGGGGCAAAGACGATGATCCTCTCGGTCGCGCAACTCGACTTCCGCTACGGCAGCCAGCAGGTGCTCAGCCAGGTGGACTTCGGCCTCCAAGGCGGCGAACTCCTGGCCATCCTCGGACCCAACGGCGTGGGCAAGACCACCCTGCTCAAGTGCATCAACGCCATCCACGCGCCCTCGGCCGGAGCCGTGCTGGTGGAGGAACGCAACGTGCTGCGCATGCGCCCGCACGAAATAGCCCTGTCCATCGGCTACGTGGCCCAGCGCAGCGAATCCGCGCGCCTGACCGTGTTCGACGCCGTACTCATGGGCCGCAAGCCCCACGTCAAATGGAAGGTCTCGGACCACGACCTCGAAATCGTGGACGCCGCCGTCAAGCAACTGCACATGCAGCACCTCGCCCTGCGCCACATCGACCGGCTCAGCGGCGGCGAACTGCAAAAGGTCGCCATCGCCCGCGCCCTGGTCCAGGAGCCGCGCCTGCTGCTCCTGGACGAGCCCACCAGCTCCCTCGACCTCAAGAGCCAGGTCGACATCCTGAACATGCTGCGCCACATCATCACCGGCCACGGCATCGGCGCGATCATGACCATGCACGACCTGAACACCGCCCTGCGCTACGCCGACAAGGTTCTCTTCCTCAAGGACGGGCGCATCCACTCCACCGGCCCGGCCTGCCAGGTCACGCCCGAAGTCGTCGAGGAGGTCTACGGCCTGCCCGTGGACATCCACCGCGTCAACGGACGGCTCATGGTCGTCCCGGCCTGATACCACCACCAAGGAGGCACCCATGCCCTGCACCATCCCCGAATTCGTCATCGAGAACACCATCGCCTACCACGGCCACGTCTGCCCCGGCCTGTCCATCGGCATCCGCGCCGCCGAACTCGCCCTGCGCGACGTCGGCGACCCCACCACCTTCCCCATGGTCGCCGTCTCCGAAACCGACATGTGCGGCGTCGACGCCATCCAGTTCATCACCGGCTGCACCCTGGGCAAAGGCAACTTCATCCACCGCGACTACGGCAAGATGGCCTTCTCCTTCTACAACCGCGATACCGGCAAGGGCATCCGCGCCGTGCTCGACCCCTCGCGCAGCGCCCTCTTCAGCGAATACCGGGGACTCGCCAATCGCGACGCCCGAGGCGAAGCCTCCCCCGAAGAAAAAAAACACATGCTCACCCTGCGCGGACAACTGCAAAAACACCTCATGCAGATCGAACTCGACGACCTCTTCAACATCACCGCCCTCGACAAGGGACTCCCCCGGCCGCCCCGCATCCTCGAAAGCCTCACCTGCGCCCACTGCGGCGAACCCACCATGGAATCGCGCACGCGGCGCATGGGCGGCGAAATACTGTGCATCCCGTGCTTTGAAGCCGTGGACCAGAAGCTGTAGGAACGGAGAAGGAGAAGAATGCCTCCGGCGGCTTAAGGCCGAGGGCCTTAAGAATCCCAACTCCGGCTTCGCCGGGGAGTAGCCTGGGAGGCTCTGCCAGGCG
>JAZHDH010000151.1:0-4078 GCA_036584335.1 Pseudodesulfovibrio sp.
TCCAACGGCTCGGACAAGCTGCTCAAGCCCGAAATGAAGCAGTTCTTCGAGATGGCCTATCCCGGCGGACCCGCCAAGGACCTGTGGTGGTACCCCACAGAGCCTGCGTGGTTCGTCTCCATCCGCAATGAGTTCCGGGACAAGCTCCTGGCTGCCTGATCCGCATGCAACCGGCCCTGTCCCGTTTCCGGGACGGGGCCGTCATCAAGGAGCGACACACATGGGTTCGGACGTCCATCTGCAAGGCATCACCATGCGCTTCGGCGACTACGAGGCGGTGCGCGGTGTCGACCTGCACATCCGGGAAGGGGAGTTCTTCAGCCTGCTCGGGTCGTCCGGGTGCGGCAAGACCACCATATTGCGCATGATCTCGGGGTTCCTGGAGCCCACCCGTGGCGAGGTGCTCATCGGCGGCCGGTCCATGCGAGGCATCGGACCCAATCGGCGGCCCACGGCGCTGATCTTCCAGAATCTGGCGCTCTTCCCGTTGATGACCGTGGAGGAAAACATCGGCTTCGGCCTCAAGGTGCGCGGCGTTTCGTCCAAGGAACGCGCCCGCCGGATCGGCAGGCTGCTGGAGCTGATCGCCCTGCCGGGATCGGCCCGCAAGAAGGTCGCCGAGCTCTCCGGCGGGCAGCGGCAGCGCGTGGCCATCGCCCGCGCCCTGGCCGTGGAGCCCGCAGTGCTGCTCCTGGACGAGCCCCTGTCCGCCCTGGACCTCAAGCTGCGCCAGCACATGCGCGAGGAGCTGCGCGCCATCCAGCGCAAGACCGGCGTGACCTTCATCTACATCACCCACGACCAGGGCGAGGCCCTGGCCATGTCCGACCGGGTCGGGGTCATGTCCCAGGCGGTCATCAAGCAGGTGGGCACGCCCGAGGATGTCTACAACCATCCGGCCAACGCCTTTGTCGCCTCCTTTGTGGGGGCCAACAACGCGCTGCGCGGGCGGGTGGACCGGATCATGGACGGCTACGCCGTCGTCCGCACCCGGTTCGGCAGACTCATGGGCCGCCGGGGCGGCTCCCTGCGCGAGGGCGACATGAGCCTGCTTTTCATCCGCCCCGAGCACTTCTTCCTGGTCGACGGCAGCGGCCGTGAGAGCGCCGTGCTCTCCAGTCGGGTATCGCGCAGCCAGTTCGAAGGGGCCACGGTCAACGTCTACTTCTCCGGCCCGGCCGAGGAGGGCGAATACATGGTCCAGCTTTCCGGCCATGGGCCGAAGGGCGTGCCCGAACCCGGCAGCGAGATCCGGCTGGGATTCCGGCCGGAGCAGGCCATCGTCCTGCCCGGGGAGGCGGCCGTTCATGGCTGAGTATCTGCGCCGCTACGGCAGGGCGATGACGGCCTACATCTTTCTTTCCACCGGCCTGTGGCTGCTGGGCATGGTCCTGCTGCCGCAGCTGATGATGGTGGACTATTCCTTCTGGAGCCGCGACGAGGCGGCCCAGGCGCGGGCCATGGAGCAGGCCGACATCCTGGAGGACCGGCTCGACCGGATCGATGCGGCCGTGGCTGAGGCGAAAAAGCGGCTGGCCGCCGCGCCCGAGGGGGAGCGTCCGGTCCTCCGCGCCGAGATCGACACGCTGGAGGGCGAGGCAGACGCCATCGAGCCGCAGTTCGCGCCCCTGGACGAGGTGCTGCGCCATCCGCCCACGCGCTACGGGTTCAAGAACTACGCCTACCTGCTCGGCAACACGCTGCACCGCTCGGTCTTTTTCAAGACCATGGTCATCAGCCTGCTGGTCACCTTCCTGGCGCTGGCCCTGTGCTACCCGGTGGCCTACTACCTTTCCCACGCCGCCAACGCGCGGCGGGCCGGAGTCATCGTCATGGGGCTGATGATTCCCTACTGGGTCAACGAGATCCTGCGCACGTTCGCCTGGCTGATGATTCTCTCCAAGAACGGACTGGCCAACGCCACGCTCCAATTCCTCGGCCTGGCGGACCAGCCCCTCGACTTCCTGAACACCGATTCGGGCATCGTCATCGGCATGATCTACTGCTATGTGTTGTTCATGGTCTTTCCCATCTACAACACGCTGGAAACGCTGGATCACAACCAGATAGAAGCGGCCCGCGACCTGGGGGCGAGCTGGCCGCGCATCCACTGGGACATCGCCATCCCCCACGCCAAGCCGGGCATCGCCGTGGGCTGCATCATGACCTTCATGGTCGCGGTGGGCACCTACGCCGTTCCTTCCATCCTGGGCGGCACCAGCACCCTGTGGTTCACCCAGATCATCTATTCGTGGTTCTTCGACGGCGGCAACTGGAACCAGGGCGCGGCCTACGCTTTCGCCCTGCTCGTGTTGTGCGTGGCGTTCGTCATGCTCATGCTGCGCGTCTTCAAGGTCGGCCTGGAGGACATCGCCCGATGAATTCCCGAAGCATTCTTTCCCTTTTTTGCGCGTTTTACATCCTGGCCTTTCTGGCCTACATGCTGCTGCCGCTGTGCATCATGGGCGCGGCCGCGTTCAATACCGCCACCATCCCCACGGTTTCGCCCTGGAAGGGGTTCACCCTGGAATGGTTTTCGGTCCTGTTCGCCGACGGCATCCTCGGCTCGGCGATCTTCAACAGTTTCGTCATCGCCCTGGGGGTCATCGCCCTGTCCATCCCGCTGGGGCTGGCCGGGGCGCTGCTGCTGACCCAGATGCGCTCCCGGGCGCGCAGCCTGCTCTACGCGGTGATGATCTCGCCCATCCTGACTCCGGGCGTCATCGTCGGCATCTCGACCCTGATATTCTGGGGCAAGCTCGGCTTGTCCGGCGGAATGGTCCTGACCATTCTCGGCCAGACCACCTTCATTGCGTCCTTCTGCATGCTCCTGTTCCTGGCCAGGCTGCAGCGGTTCGACCGTTCGCTGGAGGAAGCGGCCCTGGACCTGGGGGCGTCCCATCGCCAGGTCTTTTTCCAGGTCACCCTGCCGTTCCTGCGGCCGACCATGCTCACCGCCGCCTGCATCGCCTTTTTGCAGAGCTTCGAGAACTACAACACCACGTTGTTCGTCATCGGGGCGAAGAATACCATGACCCTGCGCATCGCGGGCATGGTCCGTCTCGGGCTGACCCCTGAGATCAACGCCCTGGCGGTCATCTTCATCTGCCTGACCGTGGCTGCGGCCCTGGCCTACGAGCTGCGCCGCCGGGCCGAGAAGCATCGCGCCGCCTCCCTCAGGGAAGCGGCCCGCCGCGAGGACGCCGCCATCGCCGGGGAGCGGACGGAAACGGCCGTCGTCCAGGCCCGCCATCTGGCTGCCTGACCTCTAACACCCATCCAAGGAACAGTAATGAAACTGCTGCTCGTACTCATCGACGGCTGCCGCACCGACAGCCTGGGCATCGCCCATACCCCGAACATCGACGCCCTCATGGAGCGGGGCTGCTGGACCATGGACGCCCGGACGGTCACGCCTTCGCTGACCCTGCCCGTGCTGCTCTCCATATTCACCTCGGCCGATCCCGCCCGCCACGGCCTGGCCGACAACGCCCACACTCCCGATCCCGCCCGGCAGAACGCGACCCTGGTCGAACGGCTGCGGGAGGAGGGCCGGACCTCGGCCTTTTTCTACAACTGGGAGCATATCAAGCACCTGACCCCGGCGGGCAACCTGGACCTGAGCCTGTTCATGGACAACAACCTGGCCATCGGCGGCGACGAGGAACTGGCGCGGGCGGTCGCGCCCATGATCGTTCGTTCCCGGCCCGACTTCGCCTACCTGTATCTCGGCTGCGTGGACGAGGAGGGCCATCGTTCCGGATACGGGTCGGCCCCCTACCTGGCGGCCCTGGAAGGGGCCGACCGCGCCCTGGGTCACGTTCTGGGCGCGCTGGATGCTGCGGGACGCCTCGGCGAGTACGCGATCATCGTCCAGGCCGACCACGGCGGTGAAGGATACGGCCACCACGACCCGGTGCCCGCAGTGATGTCCGTGCCCTGGATCGCCTGCGGCAAGGGCGTCCGGCAGGGCGGGCGGATCGGGGCGGCGGTGTCCGTTTTGGACACTGCTCCCACGGCGGCGGCCCTGCTGGGCGTGGAGCCCGATCCCCGCTGGGAAGGGCGGGCGGTCGAGATT
>JAZHDH010000152.1:0-4061 GCA_036584335.1 Pseudodesulfovibrio sp.
TTGCCCTTTTCCCAGTAGCAGCGGGCGATGTTGTGCAGCAGGTGCTCGTCGTTCTTCACCAGCTGTTCGGCCCGCAGGTAATACTCCAGGGCCTGGTCGTACATCTTGTTCTTGCGCATGTTGATGCCGAAGTCGTTGAAGAGGTGCTTGTGCTCCTCCTCGAAGGCGGCGTCGAGCCCGACGAGGCGCTCGAAAATGTCGTTGGCCTTGGCCTGGTCGCCCCGGTCCAGGTAGGTCAGCCCCAGGCCGAAGTTGGCGCGGACGTTCTCCTCGTCCACGCTGGCGGCGCGCTTGAACTCGAACTCCGCGCTGTACGCGGCCCCGCGCTTGCGCAACTCCTCGCCGCGGACGATGGTCTCGTTCAACTCCTTCATGGCCGGGAATACCGTACTCATGTAGAATTCGGGTTCGGGATTGTACTGGGCGAGAAAGACCTCGCGCTCCACGACCTGCTTGGGGCCGGAAGGCACGTAGTTGCAATTCAGCGGCTGGACCTCGAAGCGGCCGTCGTCGAGCTCCCCGCCGCTCCAATAGGTCTTCTGGATGGTGCGGCGCTGAGTCGTGCCGGTGCCGACCCTGCTGACCGACTGCGTGGAGAAGACGCCCTTGATCTTCTCCGCGCCATCGCGGACCACCTCCCTTCCGGGGAGTCGCTCTTCCCTCTGCTCCGGCATGCGCGTGTCTCCTGACTAGACGGATCGCATCTCCTCGATGATCGCCAGGGCCGCATCCCTGGGCGACGCGGCACCGGTGACAGGCCTCCCAACCACCAGATAGTCCGATCCGTCCGCGACCGCGCGGGCGGGCGTGACCACCCGCCGCTGATCGTTCCCCCCGGACGATGCAGGCCGAATTCCCGGCGTCAGACCAATGAAGTCCGCTCCGCAGGAGGCCTTTACCGCCGCCACCTCCAGGCCGGAACAAACCACTCCATTCAGGCCATATTGCTTGGCTTTGACAGCCAGGTCAAGCGCCATCTCCGAAGGGGCGGGCGCGCCCGGAACGGGCAGGTCGCCCGCGCCCATGCTGGTGAGCATGGTCACGGCCAGGACCAGCGGCGGCACCGCGCCATCGGGCGTGCCCTCGGCGCAGCCGACCATGGCCGCGCGGGCCATGCGCTCGCCGCCCAGGGCGTGGATGTTGACCATGTCCACGCCCAGCCGGGCCGCAGACCGGACCGCGCCCTGCACGGTGTTCGGGATGTCGAAAAACTTGAGGTCCAGAAAGAGCCGGAACCCCATGGCCCTCAGTTCGCGCACCAGGTGCGGCCCCTCGGCCGTGTACAGCTCCAGCCCGACCTTGACCCACGGGACCGCGCCCGCAAGACGGCGGGCCGTGTCCAGGGCGGCGAGGCCGTCCGGGTAGTCCAGGGCGACGACCAGCTCAGCCATGGGAACCCCAGTTCTTGAGGATGTTCTCTTCCACGTCCACACGCAGCTCGGGCTTGCACCGGCCCGCCACGAACACGGCGCGCAGCTCCTGGTAGGCGTTCTCCAGGTTGTCGTTGACGATCCAGTAGTCGAAGAACGCCGCCTGGGCCATCTCGCCGTCCGCATTGGCCAGCCGCCTGGCCACGGACTCGGGCGAATCCGTGCCCCGGCCGGTCAGCCGCCGGACCAGTTCCTGGCGCGATGGCGGGAGCAGAAAGACGAAATTACCCTTGTAGAAGGTCTTTTTCAGCTGCTTGGCGCCCTGGACGTCGATGTCGAAAAGCACGTCCCTGCCCTGGCCGAGCATCTCGTTCACCGGCTCGGTGGCCGTGCCGTAGAGGTTGCCGTGGACCTCGGCCCACTCGCAGAACTCGCCCCGGCTGCGCATGGCGACAAACGTCTCGCGGGTGACGAAGTGATACTCGCGGCCGTCCCGCTCCTCGCCCCGGGGGGCGCGGGTGGTATAGGAAACGGAAAACCCGAAGGTGGGAAATTCCTCGCGCAGCTTGCTGATGAGGGTGCTTTTGCCCGTGCCGCTGGGAGCGCAGACCACCAGGACCTGCCCCAGCCGCTTCCGATTGCCGGACACCTATTCGCCCTCCTCTGCGCTGAACCGCTGGCCGATGGTTTCCGCCTGAATGGCGGAGAGGATGACGTGGTTGGAGTCGGTGACGATGATGGCGCGGGTCTTGCGGCCCTGGGTGGCGTCGATGAGCCGCCCTTCCTGGCGCGCGTCCTCGCGCAGACGCCGCATGGGCGCGCTGGTGGGGTTGACGATGGAGACCACGCGGTCGAGGACCACGAAGTTGCCGAATCCGACGTTGAGCAATCCCTGTTTCTGCATGCTTCCGTCCTTGCGCTGCGTAATCGAATGGCCCTTTTGCGTTGAGCAATCGGGCCATCTTCAATCCTACCCCTGATTGTTCAAATGGTTCGAGTGCAAGGCGCGAGAAAGAGCCGGGGCCGAAGCGTAGTCCGCCTACGCGAGGGTCCGGGTCTTTCGAGGCAACGCAGCAATCGGGCCATTTTGAACAATCACCTATTCGATATTTTGGACCTGTTCGCGACACCGCTCCAACTCGGCCTTGAAGTCCACGACGAGGCGGCTGACCTCCACGTCGTTGGCCTTGTTGCCGCAGGTGTTGATCTCGCGGAAGGTCTCCTGGCACAGGAAATCGAGCTTCTTGCCCACGTCCGCGTTGCCGCCCAGGGTCTCGGCCAGGCGGTCGAGATGGGCGTTCAGGCGGGTCAGCTCCTCGGACACGTCCAGCTTGTCGGTCAGGAAGGCGATCTCCTGGAGCATGCGGTCCTCGGTGTACTCCGCGCCCACGCTCTGGAGGATGTCGGCGATGCGCTGGCGAAGCCCCTTGCGTTTCTCCTCCAGCACGTCCGGGATGCGCGTGGCGATCTCGGCGGCCAGGGCGCGCAGGGTTTCGATGCGGGCCAGCAGGTCGGCCACCAGCACCTCGCCCTCCTGGGCGCGGGCGCGCCCCCAGTCCTTGAGCGCGGCCTTGAGCCCGGCGGTCAGGCTGGCGGCCAGGCCGGAGTCCGGCTCGCTGCCCGAATCGCGCCACAGCGACGGCATGGTCAGGACGCGGTTGTAGTCCGGGGCGAAGACCTCGCCCCGGCTGGCGGCCACCCGCTCCATTTCGGCGAACATGGCCCGGGCCAGGGTCTCGTTGAAGGTCACGCCGAGCACGGCGGAATCGAGCACCTCCAGGTTCACGGAGATGTCCACCCGCCCGCGCGAGGCATAGGAGCGCAGCACCTTTTCCCAGCCGTTCTCCAGCCCGCGCAGAAAGCCGGGCATGCGCCACTTCACGTCCAGGAAACGGCCGTTGACGCTCTTGACCTCCCAGACGTGAGTCCAGGCATCCTCGTTGGTTTCAAACCGGCCGAAACCGGTCATGCTGACAGGCATATCATTGATCCTTCTGGTTATTGAGCTTGATTTTATACGACTGGCGCAGCTTTGTCAGCCGCGATTTCATGGCGTCGCCCGCGTAGTCCGGGAAGGTCCAGGGAAAATGGACCCACCCGCCCTTCTGCCAGATCAGCGTCAGGTCCGCCCAGATGCCGTCCTTCAGGTAGATGCGGTGCGAAAAGTTCTTGCCCGTGGCCAGCACCAGCCGCTCGGCGGTGACGAACCCGGGGTCGAGGTTGGCCGCGCGCCGTCCGTCCGCCGCGAGCCTGTCCTCCAGCCCGTTGGTGAACCGCTTGATGTCGGCCAGTTCGTCCAGGGGGCGCAGGTCGCGGAAGGCCATGATGCGGCGCAGGATGGGCGCGCCCAGCTCCGCGTCGTAGTAGTCGGTCTGGTCGAAGAGGAACGGCTCGGAGACCTCGTCCGCCGGGCCGAAGCGCTGCTCCAGCGCGGCCAGCAGACCGGGCCAGAGCTCGTCCATGCGCGCGGACAGCACCGAAAGGAAGAGCAGGCCGGGATCGGGAAGCCTGGGGATGCTCACAGCGCCTCCAGGGGGGTCACCAGGACGACGCCGCGCTCCACGCCCACGGGCCGGGCCGGGATCAGCGCCCGCACCGGATCGCCCGGCAGCGGCGCGGCGAAACGGCAGGCGGCGTAGTACTGGCTGACGCCGCGCCCCTCGGCGTCCTGGACCAGCACGTCCAGCCGGT
>JAZHDH010000153.1:0-4054 GCA_036584335.1 Pseudodesulfovibrio sp.
TGTATGTCGCGAAGGACGATCATCTACTTGGGATTCGACAGTCCTTCCATGCCCTCAAGCAGCTGCTCCATGTACCAGATCTGCTTGTCCGTGGCGGTCTCGCCTTCCTTGAGGAAGACGGTGCCGTCCTGGTAGTTCAGCGGGCCGGTGTACAGGTTCACTTCGCCGGAGCCGAGCTTGGCGATGAACGCGTCCAGGGCGGTCTTGGTCTCGGGGGTCATGCCCGCGCCGGGCATGAAGCCCACCGGGGACTTGTCGTGGTCGTTGATGTCGGCCCAGTTGGGAGCTTCCCACTCGAAGGCGGCCTTGTAGGCGCCCGCCTGAATCTTTTCGGCCACGTTCAAGAACACCGGACCCCAGTTGAAGTAGGGCACGCCCAGACAGACGTTGCCCTGGCCCTCGCAGGCCTTCTCGTAGTCGTAGGGCAAGGCCCAGACCTGCTTGCCCGCGTCGCGGCGCTGCTGGGCCACGGTCACGACCTCGGGGGTGTCGATGCCGGAGAGGACCACGTCGTGGTCGGCGTCGAAGAGCGAACCGGCCACCTGGGTCGGATCGGCGGTGACGCCGGGGATGTTGAACCAGAAGCCGATCCACTTGACGTTGAAGGAGAGATCCTTCGCGTCCTTGCCGCGCACCTGGGTCCAGGCGTAGCGCGCGCCCAGGTAGGCGGAGACGATCAGGCGGCGGGTCTCCGCGTTGATCAGCGGTCCGACCACGCCGATCTTGCCGGTCTGGGTGGTCATGGCGGCGGTGAATCCGGCCATCATCTTGGGATAGATCATGCGGCCGAAGACGTTGCCGAGGTTGGGCGTGCCCTTGCCGGTCAGGGCGGCGTCGCCCGATGCGTGGATGAAGATCGTGTCCGGGTGCTGGGCGGCGGCCTCGGCGATGCCGTCGGTCATGTCGTCACTGCCCGCGATGATGAAGTCGGCACCCTTGCCGAGCAGGTCGTCCACCACCTGCGGGATGGTCAGGCCGGGCCGGTCGGCGGGGTTGACCTTGTCCAGGTAGATGAGCCTCGCGCCCAGCTTGGCTTCCACGTACTTGCCGCCCTCGTACTGGGCCTGGCTGTAGCCCTTGTCGTTGTAGGGGCCGACCAGGATCAGGCCGATGGTCAGGGGTTTGGCCTGTTCCTGTTTGACCTCGGCCTTGGCCGGGGCCTTGTCTTCGGCCTTCTTCTCGGGTTCGGACGCGCAGCCCAGGGCGAAGAGCAGGGACAGGCACAGGGCCAGCGCCGCGATGTTGCGAAATGTCTTCATCCTCATCCTCCGGTGTCGCCGGGCCTCTGGGGCGTTTCGGCGGTTGGTGTCGCAGCCGGTTCCGGGCCGCGGGCGGTGGCGTCGAGCCGGGCTCGATGCCCGAAAAGGGTATTGAATGAGATGCGCGGTTCGTGTCAACCGTGGCGGGCCGATTTCCGCCTTCGCATCCACCCCGTCCGGCCGGGCCGGAACGAAATTCCCCTTATCACGTCCGGCGGCGGCCCACCACAGAAAACGGGGCGTAGGGGCCGGTTTCGGGTTCCCTTGACCATTGCGTCCGGATGTATTAGAAATGATCCGTCAGTTTGAAGTGACACCTGTTGCAGGGGCGCGGCCCCGGAATTGAGCCGCGCGACTGCATCTTTTTTTATTCCGTTTCACGTGAGAGGATACACACCATGGAACGCATACCCATTTCCCGGCAGGGATTCGAGAAGCTCAAGCGTGAGCTCGAAGAACTCAAGGCGCAGCGCCCGGCCATCATTCAGGCCATCCAGGAGGCGCGCGAGGAAGGCGATTTGTCCGAAAACGCGGGCTACGACGCCGCCCGCGAACGCCAGGGCATGCTGGAGGCGCGCATCACCTACATCAACTCCCGCATGCCGCTCTTCGACGTGCTCGACCTGGACTCCCTGGGCGGCGAACGGGCCATATTCGGGGCCACTGTGGAGGTCGAGGACGTGGAGACCGAGGAGGTCCGCCGCTTCACCCTGCTCGGCCCGGACGACGCCGACCACAAGAAGGGCTCCATCTCCGTGCTTTCGCCCATGGGCCGGGCCGTGCTCGGCAAGGAGGAAGGCGACGACGTGGTCGTGGACGCCCCGCGCGGCAAGATCGAATACGAGATCGTGTCCGTGAAGTTCCTCGGCTCCCAAGGGGTGCTGTTCGACTGATTTCCCCTTGTCCTGCCATGCAAAGCGTGTAAACTGGCCTCATCACACATCCGTGGTGAGGCCTTAATGCTTTTTGAATACACAGAGTTGCACGGCGAATTCGACGAGCGGATATCCTGCAAGGCCCTTTGTCCCGCGTGCGGCAGGCCGCACTCCCTTCCCCTGGGATACGCCCTGCCCGAGGCCAGGCGGCTGCTCTCGACCCTGCTCGACGCGGGCCGGGTGGACTTTGGCCTGCCCGAAGCCCAGGCCGACCCCCGGCTCTCCACCGCGCCGCTGTTCGGCGAGGCGCGCGGCCAGATGTTCGGGGTCCTGGTCTGCCGCGACCGGGAGGGCAGGACCGGCGTACTCCGGGCGTTTTCCGGCCAGATGAACGGCGTCTGGCTGGTGCCCGGCTGGGTGCCGCCCCTGGTGGACGTGGCCGTGCTTGAGCGCATGTGCGCGGGCACCGAGCGGTACATCAAGGCCCTCGGCCGCCGCCTGGAGGCCCTGGACAAGGGCGCCCCCGAACGCGCCCGGCTGGCGGAGCGGCGGCGCAGCCTCTCCCGGGCGCTGATGAAGGACATCCACGCCCTGTACCGCGTCCCCAATTTCCGGAGGGAGCTGAGACCGTTGACCGAAATTGTCATTCCCGGGGGGGGCATCCCCTCGGGCACGGGCGATTGCTGCGCGCCCAAACTGCTGGGCTACGCCGCGCGCCATTCCCTGACGCCGCTGGGGCTGGCCGAATTCTACCTGGGCCGGGAGAACCGGTCCGGCACGCGCAGGAACGGCGCGGTCTATCCAGCCTGTTCCGGCAAGTGCGGCCGCATCCTCGGCTACATGCTCTGCGGCCTGGAGGGGGCGTGAGCGTGCCCGAAGGCGGGTTGACCGTCCTGCATGCCGACGACGTTCTCGTGGTCGTGGACAAGGTCTCCGGGCTGCTCTCCGTGCCCGGCAAGGGAGAGGAGAACCAGGACTGCGTGGTCAGCCGGGTCCGCGCCCTGTACCCGGACTGCATCGAGCAGCCCTCGGTCCACCGGCTGGATCAGGACACCTCGGGGCTGCTCGTTCTGGCCCTGACCGCCGGAGCGCACCGCAACCTCTCCAGGCAGTTCATGGACCGGCTGGTGGGCAAGCGCTACGTGGCGCTGCTCGACGGCGTGGTCGACGGGGAGGGCGGCGAGATCCGGCTTTCCTTCCGCCTGGACCCGGACAACCGGCCCCATCAAGTTTACGACCCGGAGAACGGCAAGGCCGGGGTCACGCGCTGGCGCAGGCTCGGCTTGGAAAACGGGCGGACCCGGGTGGAGTTCCTGCCGCTGACCGGCCGCACGCACCAGCTCCGGCTGCACGCGGCCCACGAAATGGGGCTGGGCTGCCCCATCGTCGGCGACCGGCTGTACGGCGCCGGCGTCGGGCCGGGCCAGCTCCGGCTGCACGCCTCGCTGCTCCGGTTCCGCCACCCCGCCACCGGGCGGCCCATGGAATTCACGTCGCCACCGCCGTTCTGAGCGGCTTGCCCCGGGCGGGCATATGCCGTTTTTGTGCAAACGCCCGGCATCCCCCTCCCGGCCCGATCGGGCTGCGCCCGGGGTTTCCCGGGGACCCTTCCGGGAAGCTTCCCAATTATGTCATTAGAATCTTGATTGAATCCAGCGAGTTGCAAAAAAAATAAAAAAATTATGCAAAATTGGAACACAAAAGGAGAGAAAAAGGGGATTCAAACTACATTTTCGTATGATTTTTGGAGTTCGGGAAAACAGCCGAAAATGCAACATACTGTCATGACATAATTTTTTCTCTTTGGCATGGACCTTGGTAGAGGGGGCGGGACAACAAGGCCCAGGCTGCCCACGGTCCGGGTTGAGCCGGAAAATCCATTTTGCCTGCAAGGAGAGCATTAATGAGCGGATACCAGAC
>JAZHDH010000154.1:0-4043 GCA_036584335.1 Pseudodesulfovibrio sp.
CGATGTTGGTGGTGAACGCGCCGGTGTTGATGTCGGACATGACCGTGCCCAGGCTCAACACCAGGTCGCTGCCCTCAACGTATTCGCGCACGTCGCACGCCTGGATGCGGCCGTTGTAGACGCCGATGAAATTCGGGTGGGACTCCGAAAGCGTCCCCTTGCCCATGAACATGGAGGTGAAGGGCATGCCGGTCTTTTCGATGAGCCTTTGGGCGACTTCGCGCAACTCGTAGCGACCGATCAGGGAACCGACGAGGATAACCGGCGACCTGGCCCTGCGCATGCGCGCCGCCAGCAGGTCGACCACGCCGACCAGCGTTTCGGGGTCGCTGCACGGCCCGGGCACCGACGTCAGCGACGCGCAGCCCAGCTCCATGAGCGCGAAATCGCCGGGGATGCCGATGTAGACAGGCTGCTTGTGCGTCAGCGCGGCCCTGATCACCCGGTCGATCTCGCCCAGGGCGTTCTCCGGGGTCAGAATGGTGCGCGCGCAGACCACGGGGCCGGTCATCTGGAAAAGAGGTCGAATTCGCCGTTGCCCAGGGTGTGGTGCATGATCCCCCGCCGCTGCTGGATCACGTTTTTGGGCATGCCCACAATATGAAACACGGGCAGGTGTTCGGCATAGGCCCCGGCCACGCCGTTGATGGCGCTGAGCTCGCCCACGCCGTAGGTGGTGCACAGCGCGGCCACGCCCTTGATCCGGGCATAGCCGTCGGCCGCATAGGCGGCGTTCAGTTCGTTGCAGCAACCGATCCAGCGCATCGCCTTGTCGTTGCAGATGGCGTCGTTCACCGGAAACGCATAGTCGCCGGGGACCCCGAAGACGTCGGTGATGCCGATTTCCTTGAGACTCTCCAGCAGGTGCGTGATCACGGTTCTTCCCATGGTTCCCTCCGGATGGCGTCCTGGCGGACGGGGTTGACGAATTTCCTGCAAGGTTAGCAGATCAAACACGCCGTGGAAATACCCGTCGAGATGTCGCCAGGCAGGCGCAAAACGACACAGGCCGGACCGCCGCTCCTCGCGGTTGCCGACGTGATCCCCGCGACGGCGCCGCCACCGCCCTTCCGCCTGGCAGATCGTTGAAAAATGCATTTTTGCAGGTTGTTCAAAAATGCTCGGGTGCAAGGCGCATAAAAGGTCCGGGCCGAAGCGTGCTTCCAGTACGTGAGGATTTGATCTTATTGAAGCAACGAGGCAATCGGGCGTTTTTCAGCCTGCTAGGCCAGGGGGCAGGTAATGGTGATGGTGGTCGTATCCCGATCATCGTCGATATCGAGGGTCAGCCCGATGCCCATGGCGTCGGCCAGCAGCTTGGCGGAATAGGTGCCCAGTCCCGTGCCGCGCTTCTTGCCGAGCGTCTTGTACTTCAGGAAGAATTGCTTGCGGATTGCCCGGGGCACCGCGCCGTGGTTGCGGATGCGCACGATCCCCCGGCCGTCGCCCTCCACCGCGACGGATACGGTCCCATCCGGCGGCGACGCCTCCACCGCGTTGACGACGAGGTTGGAGAGCATGCTGTGCAGCAGGTCCTCCTCGGCCCGGAGCAGGAGCGGCCCCTTAAGCGCCGTCCCGGAAACGGACAGCTCGACATCGACTTTTCCCGCCCGGCTGACCGGGGCCAGCTCCTTGAGGACCGCGCGCAACACCTTGAGAGCGTCCACCGGCATGGGGTCGAACCGGAAGGTTCCGCGTTCCATCTTGAAAAGATCGAGGGAGTTGTTGACCATGCGCAGCATCCGGCGGCTGCCTTCCTCCAGCGACTCCAGCAGGGTGTGCTGGTCCGGCGTGAGGTTGTCGTCTTCCAGAAGCAGCCCGGGAATGGCGATGATCCCGCTGAGCGGATTCTTCAGGTCATGGCGCATGATCTGATCGACGCTCTCCTTCAGCCGCTCCAGGTCCTTGCGGACGGTGATGTCCTCCATGGTCGCGATGAAGTTGGCCAGGCCGCCGGTCTCGTCCGTCAACGGGGACACGGTCAGGCCGACCCACAAGGACTCGCCGTCGCCCCGATTGAGGCGCAGCTCTCCCTGCCACGAAGCCCCTTCTTCCATGGCTTTTCCCAGCTCGGCCAGCATCTCGCCATCCCCCACGCGGGAAAGCACGGCGACAAGGCCCTGCCCCCCCACCGTCGCGGAGCCGAGCCCCATCATACCGCAGAATGCCGGGTTGCCGTATTCCACCGCGCCGTTCGGATCGGTGATGACGATGGCGATGGGGTTGCCCTCAACGGCGCGGATCAGTTTCCGCAACTCCAGCTCCTGATCCCGCCGCAGGGTGACGTCCCGGTCCACTCCACGGAAGCCCCGCACCTCGCCCCGCTCGTCGATGATGGTCATGCCGTGCCGCTCCAGAACCACCGGGCTCCCGTCCTTGCGGATGAAGACGCTCTCGTGGTTCACCTGGCATGGGCACGAGTGGCCGGGATTGGAGAAGATATTGCGCGCCCGCCCGGCCTCCTCGGGCGACAGGAACTCATACATCGGCCGGCCGATCATCTCCTCGGGCTCATAGCCGAGGATGGCGCGGACATGGGGGCTGACATACGTGTATATCCCGTCCCGGTCCTCCTCCCAGATGATGTCCGTGGAGCTTTCCACCAGGGCGCGGAACTTGGCCTCCGACTCCTGCAGGGCCTTGAACATGATCGCATGCGGCCTGGTGATGCCGGTGGAAACCAGCGCCCTGTAGATGAGGTAGAAGGAAAAAATCTTGAAATAGTGGCCCACAAGATTGGAGAACCCGTAGTTGCTGATATAGAATGTGAAGGCCAGCTCCGAGGCTATGGTGAAGGCCAGAGACCAGACCAGCCAGCGATGGACGGCACGGTCGAACTGGTCGCGCAGCCGCAGCAGCAGCCAGATGTCCAGCAGCAGGATGGCGCAGATGATGTATTCGCTGACCTTCTTGAACGGGGTCAGGCCCTGGCCGTCGATGAAACAGACGGGGAAGACATGCCACCAGAAAACCGTGGCCATGATCAGCAGCGTGATCGCAGTGAACGCGGCAAAGACGGCCTTGGGGTTGAACCGGCGCTGCTCGCGGACAAAGAGGAAGGCTATCAGCAACGACAGGCTCTCCATGTAGCGGGTGGCGATCCACAGCTGGTTGGCGTAGTACTGGTAGGTGAACATGCCCATGCCCTTGTAGGACACGGTGTGCAGCAGATCGAGAAAGGCGATGAACAGATAGGCGATGGCCAGGAAGACCAGATAGTTGTTGTTGATGTAATGCCGGGAGTTCCAGCCGATGATGAAAATGCCGCAGGCGACGACGATGCTGAACATCTCGGCCAGGGTGTGAAACAGGAGGTAGTTTTGCAGGCTCGAAAAATACAGCCCGACCAGAACGACCGTTCCCATGCAAAAATTCAATGTGTTACGGAGCGACAAGCGGTTCAAGACGGACCTCAAATGATTTTTTTGGGCATCCTACCAACGTTGGACCGTTCTCGCCGTTATAATCGTTAAACAAGAACCGCTTCGCGGGGCAACGCCGCGCGGCGGCCCTTTCCCCGCCCCACCCCGGTTCATACCCGCCCGATTCATGCCGTTTTACCAACCCCGGTCATTTTCATTGACTCCCGCCCGACACCGTTCTAAATATTGAATCATCGAGAATTGTTACTAATTGATCGCTCAAACAGTCTCTCCGGCCGTCGCGATCAGGGCCGAAGCATCGGCAACCCGGCGGCAAAGCGGAAAGACCAGAAAACCGTCTACCCGCAAAGGGGGGGGGCTCAATGCAGTATCTCAAGTTGTTCTCGCCGGTCATCGTGGCCATCCTGATGGCGCTGCTCCCCATCCCCGAAGGATTGAAGCCCCAGGCCTGGTATTTCCTCAGCATTTTTGCGGGCGTGGTCGTCGGCCTGATCGTGGAGCCGGTCCCGGCCGCCCTGGTAGGCCTTTCCGGCGTGTCCCTGGTCGCCATGCTCGGCCTGGTCGACGCCACGGCCGCAGGCAACCGCAACTGGGCCTTGTCCGGCTTCTCCAACAGCGTCATCTGGCTCATCTTCGCGGCCTTCATGTTCGCCATGGGCT
>JAZHDH010000155.1:0-20093 GCA_036584335.1 Pseudodesulfovibrio sp.
AGCGGGCCATGTAGGCGCCGGAGCGGTCGACCTTGGACGGGTCCTTGCCGGAGAAAGCGCCGCCGCCGTGGGCGCCCGCGCCGCCGTAGGTGTCGTTGATGATCTTGCGGCCGGTCAGGCCGCAATCGCCCACGGGGCCGCCGATGACGAACCGGCCGGTGGGGTTGATGTAGGTCTTGAGCTTCTCGTCGATCAGCTCCGCAGGAAGCGTGTGCATGATGACTTCCTTGAGGATCGCTTCCTTGAGGTCGGCGTAGGCGACGTTGGCGTCGTGCTGCGAGGAGACGACGACGTTGTCGATGCGCACGGGCTTGCCGTTGTCGAACTGGACGCAGACCTGGGTCTTGCCGTCGGGGCGCAGGAAATTGAGGATGCCCTCCTTGCGCACGTAGGTCAGGCGGCGGGAAAGCTTGTGGGCGTAGTAGATCGGGGTGGGCATCAGGGTCGGGGTCTCGTTGGTGGCGAAACCGAACATCATGCCCTGGTCGCCCGCGCCCTGCTCCTCGGGCTTCTGCCGGTCCACGCCCTGGGCGATGTCCGGCGACTGCTTGTCGATGGAGGAGATGACGGCGCAGGTGGACCAGTCGAAGCCCATGGTATCGGCGGAGTTGTAGCCGATGCCCTTGATGGTGTTGCGGACGATCTCGGGGAAATCGGCGTAGGCGGTGGTGGATATTTCACCGGCGATGAAGGCCATGCCGGTGGTCACCAGGGTTTCGCAGGCCACGCGGGCGCTGGGATCCTGGCCGATGATGGCGTCCAGGATGGCGTCGGAAATCTGGTCGGCGACCTTGTCCGGGTGGCCTTCGGTCACGGATTCGGAAGTGAAGAGATACTTGCCTTGGATCTGCATGATTCCTCCTTGGGGATCGAATGGTCGTCTAGAAATCCGCGCCGAGTTCGCACTCGATGATTTCATCGACGGTATTGTTCTTGCCTGCAATCACCACCTGCGGCCTGCGCGTGCGCGCCTCGGTCTCATCAAACCAGGCATAGGCCGCGATGATGACGCGCTGACCGACCCTGCCCTTGTGGGCCGCAGCCCCGTTCAGGCAGATCTCGCCCGGCTCTCCGGGGATGGCGTAGGTGGTCAGGCGCTCGCCGTTGTCCAGGTTGTAGACGTCCACCTGCTCGTAGGGGAGAAGGCCCACGGCCTTCATCAGAGCCCTGTCGATGGAGATGCTTCCCCGGTATTCCAGATTCGCGCAGGTGATGGTCGCGCCATGGATCTTGGCGCTCAGAAAGCAACGCTGGGCCACGGTTAAACCTCTATCAAAATGTTGTCTATGAGCCGGGCCTTGCCCATTTGCACGGCCACGGCCGCCAGCACCGGCCCCTGAATGGCCGCAACGGGCGCGATGTCGTCCGGGTCCACCAGTGCGATGTAGTCCGGCTTGCCCATGGGCAGGGTCGCGGCATATTCCTTGGTCAGGAAATCCACGGCCGCCGCCGCGTCGCGTTCGCCGCCCCGGACCTTGTCGGCCAGCTTCAGCAAACCTTGGCGGATGGCCGGTGCTGCGGCGCGCTCCTCCCTGGTGAGGTAGGTGTTGCGCGAACTCATGGCCAGGCCGTCGGCCTCGCGCACGATCTCGTGGCCCACGATCTCCACCGGGATGTCGAGGTCGCGCACCATGCGCCGGATGATGGCCAGCTGCTGCCAGTCCTTCTGGCCAAACACGGCCACCGTGGGCTGGGCAAGCATGAACAGCTTGGCGACCACGGTGCACACGCCGCGAAAATGGACGGGCCGTGATGCGCCGCAGAGGTGTTCGGCCAGGGCGGGCACCTCGACCCAGGTGGCGTGGTCGGGCTGGTACATGTCGCCGGGCTTCGGCGCGAAAAGGGCGTCCGCCCCGCGCGACTCGGCCTTGCTGCAATCGCCTTCGAAGTCGTGCGGGTACTTGTCCAGGTCCTCGTTCGCGCCGAACTGGGTCGGATTGACGAAGAGCGTGACCACAAGCCGGTCGCACAGGTCGCGGGCGCGCTGCATCAGCGCCATGTGCCCGGCGTGAAGATAGCCCATGGTCGGCACCAGGCCGACCTTCAGCCCCTCCTGTCTCCAGAAGAGGCACTGCCGCTGCAATTCTCTTGGGTCTGTGAATATATGCATGGTGGTTTCGTTTCATGAGCAACTGACAGGGTGCGCCGGAGAAGTCAAGCGAAACGTTTCTATATCTGGATACATTGATATATGCACCTCCACCAGTCCGATTCCGGACACCGGGCAGCCGCCATTCCTCCCGGCCGGTTGTGCAAGTTTTGTTTGTGAAAAACCCGGGCGCGGAGTAACCTTCCGGGCCATGAGGACCATCAAAGACATCTTCGCGGACAGCTCCATTTCCTTCTCTCCCGGCGAACTGGTCGATTTCGAGCACACGATCAAGGACCTGATCGCCGAGTTCCTGCCCTTCACCTCCTACAGCCTCTTCTTCCCCCGGGAAAGGCCCGACGGCGTGCCCGACCCGGAGTTCCGGCCCGAGGACGGCGAGCTGATCCTGCCCCTGGTCTTCCGGGGCGAGATGCTCTGCTACTTCATCGCCAAGGGGGTGCGGCTCAAGGCCCCGTCCACCGCGCCCAAGTACATCATGGCCCTGGCCAGCTCGGTGCTGGAAAAGCTCGCCCTCTACAAGTGGGCCGTCACCGACGCCCTGACCGGCCTGCACACCCGCGAATTCTTCTTCTCGGAACTGGCCCAGGCCATCGACCGCGTCCAGGGCTGCCTGGCCACCGGCAGCTGCCGGGCCGGGGTCGAATCCCGCGAGATGGAAATGACCTTCTCCGGCACCCTGGGCGTGCTCTTCCTGGACCTCGACCTTTTCCAGAACATCAACGAACGCTACGGATACCTGACCGGCGACGACATCATGGGCGAGGTCGGCCGGCTCCTCGGCCTGGTCTGCCCCAAGTACACCACCGTCTCCCGGTTCGCGAACGACAAATTCGCCATTCTCCTGCCCGACGCCAAGCCGCGCGCCTGCTTCCAGCTCTCCGAAGTCATCCGCTCGGGCGTCGGCAAGCTCTCGTTCAACGACGACATGACCCACGACACCATCACCCTGACCGCGTCCGTGGGCTTCGCCAATTATCCGCAGAGCCTGGAAGGCGGCCAATTCCGCCGCACTCCCGGCGAGCAGGCCCGCATCCTGGTGACCAAGGCGCGCCGCGCCGTGCAGGTTGCCAAGGACCTGGGCCGCAACCGCGTCTTCAACTACGCCGATATCCTGGACAAAGGCGGCCGCGTGCTCGAAGCCCTGCCCATGCGCCGCATCGCCGTCTCGCTGGGCGAAACCGCCGGCGCCCGAGTCGGCCAGCGCTTCCTGGTCCGCGCCGCCCGCCATGCCGATGCCCATACCGAATCCGCCCCGCCCGTCTACAAGGGCGAAATAGTCCTCGTGGACGTCGGCGAAGGCTCGGCCGTGGCGGAAATCCTGCACCTGGCCGACGCCGGAGTGAACATCGCGCCCGGCGATCGGCTCAAGCGCATCCAGGGCGAGGAAGGCCTCTTCGCAGGCAAGGAAACCATCGCCCCCGCCGCGCCCGACGCCGCCACCCGCCTCTTCCCCTACAGCGAATTCATGGCCCGCATGGAGGAAGCCCGGCGCGTGCCCGACAGCTTCGTCCTCGCCCTCATCCGCGTCATGGACCAGCCCGGAGGAGCCGACGAAGGCTACCAGGAAGCCATGGACCGCCTCGTCGCGGGCGTCACCCACATCGCGCGCGGCGCATTCGGCGACAACGGCTTCGGCGGCCGCTACGGCCTCAACGGCGTCCTCTTCTTCCTCGAAAACCTGGACCGCGAAACCCTCATGGCCCGCGCCCTGGAAATCGAGAAACTCGCCACGGACACCCTGTCCGTCAAGGTCGCCATCGGCGCGGCCCGGTTCCCCTTCCTCGGGTTCACCCGCGCCGACATCCCCGAAAACTGCCGCAAGGCGCTCGAACACGCCCTGCTCCTGCCCGACCCCAAGGTCGCCGTGTTCGACTCCATCTCCCTCAACCTCTCCGCCGACCGCCGGTTCATGGACGGCGACATCTACGGCGCCATCGAGGAATTCAAGCTCGCCCTGGTCGACGACGAAAACAACCTCCTCGCCCGCAACTCCCTCGGCATCTGCTACGCCCAGCTCGGCCGGTTCGAAGACGCCCGCCGCGAATTCGAAACCGTCATCGCCGCCGCCCCCGGAGACGTCCTCGCCCTCTACAACCTCGGCTGGGCCTACCACCGCCTGGGCGACCTCAAGGCCGCCCAAAAGGCCTACCGCCGCTGCCTCGACGCCGAACCCGGGCACATCTACTCGCTCATGCGCCTGGGCTCCATCGAAGAAAACGCGGCCAAATACGACAAGGCCACCGACCTCTACAAAAAGGCCGCCGAACAACCCGGCGGCGAACGCATGGTCCTGCGCCCGCTCGCCCGCGTCGCCTACAAGCAGAAAGACATCGAACAGACCCGCGAATACCTGCACCTCGCCCTCAACGCCGACCACAACGACCACCAGGCCATGCACATGCTCGCCCGCATCTACCTCGACCAGGGCGAAGACCCCCAGATCGCCGAAGTCCTCGCCCGCCAGTCCGCCGCCCTCGCACCGGGCCGCAACGCCTACTGGGAAACCCTCGTCGAAGCCCTGGAAGCCCAAGGCAAGGCCGAAGAAGCGGCCAAGGTCGCGGCAAGGGCAAGCTAGGGAAAGAGGCCTTGATTCGCCCCGTCCTGGGGCTCACCCCTGCGGGGCGTCGGCAAAGCCAGCGTCCCGGCAGGCCTTCAAAGTGGACCCTCTTCTGTGTTACGGTACGGTAGTGCCAACATAAGCGTTCATCCGTTCAGACTGTCGTCAAAACGTATGGACGCGCCTTGGGTGCGCTTTACCTCCTTCTGACGACCGATTCATCCGGTGGATATACCCCGCCGTACGACGCCGCAAAACCTTCGCGCAACCTCCGTCGACACGCCTTCTCCCCCTCCCGCCGATTTTTTCGCGAGCGTGACGCCGCCGACGTCTTCATACGTGCCGGTCACCAGTACGTGAGGGATGATGCAGTAGATCTGAGAAACGAGAATGCCCCCACGTGCGAATTCGAAAAAATAACTGACCAGGCATGAGAATTGTACCTAAATAAAAAATAATCGAAAACGTCCATTCCTATTGATCTGAATCAACGCGTTTTGAAGGTCAGTATGTTTTATTTCTATATACAAAGCGAAGCCAACAGCCAACAGGAGAGAAAAAATGTCCAAGAAAATCAATGTGAACTGCCCCTATTGCGAAGCCCCGAATGAACATCCCACTCCAGTGGATTATGCACCCAGGTATCTGACCTGCGGAGAGTGTGGCAAAAGATTCATTATGGAACCAACCGCCTCCGGGTACGATGTGTACCGTGATGGTGAAGCGCCCTGTTGCAGCGACCCCAATTGCAAGGCCATCGAAATGGGGGCCGGGAACGACTAGGATTGACCGTGTCGAGAGCCCCGGCGCCATACCGAGGGAACAAGGATCAACACAACTGACAAGGTAGGTATGCTGTGTTCAATGAACAGAACAAGCTGCATGCAAATGTTTGCCGATTTCTTTCGGTGCTGCTCCGCGACGAGCCTCCGCAACAGGTTGTCGTGGCCATGGCCGATCCGGCGTTCGCCGCTGCATTCGGAAAGGCGGTGGGCGAGGCGGGAAATAAGAACCTGGCGCAGTCTGCGGCGCTGTTTGAAGCGGCTTTTGCCAACAACGATCAGGAAGCCATGTATCGGCAATTGCGTTTTGCATATGCCGACATGTTCCTCGGGGTGGGGGCCGATCCCGTGTTCCCCTACGAAAGCGTCCATCTGACCGGCCTGCCATTGGTACGCCAAAAGAATGTCTTTGATCTCCGGGCCATCTACAGGCAGGCGGGAGTTCGGCCCAATCCGCAATATGCGGATCTTGAGGAGCACATTGCCGTTGAGCTGGAATTCCTTGCCTACTGCCTCGACAACGCGCTCGGCGCCGATGCGGAAGCGATTCTGGGTCGACTGCAGGAGTGGGGACCCAAGTTCTTCGATCATTTGTATCAACGCTCGGAAACGCCTTTCTACCGCGCCGTGGCGAAATTCGGTCAGGGATGGCTCGCTGTTGCGGTCGCAGGCGCATCCCTCCCCGAGGGGGTGTCCGACTCGTTTGCAATGCTCCCCGTGGAAGACGGCTTGACGACTTTGATCGAGGGAGCTGATACGCCGCTTCCCGACATGACGGTCCACACCCATTGCTACACCTGCGGCGCATTGTGCGGCATGATCGCCAAGCTTTCCGATGGTGTTTTGACGGGAACTGCGGGCCTGCCCGGCGACCCCAAGGGCGCAGGCAAGCTGTGTCCCAAGGGGGGCTCGGCCCCCAAGCACATCTACTCGGCATACCGGCTCAAGGCCCCCCTGGTGAAGGAGGGCGGCCGGTTCCGCAAGGCGACCTGGGACGAAGCCCTGGACCGCATGGTTGCCGGCATCAGGAGCATCCCCGAAGGGAAGCTCGCCTACTTCCGGGGCAACGATTACTGCAATTGGATTCACGAGGCTCTGTTCGGCGCGCTGGGATGCCCCAAGGGAACCCACCGGACCATGTGCGACAACGCAAACCGCATGTGGAATGAGCATACGCAAAACGACAAGCGGCCCTGGATCAACTATGAGGAAAGCGATTACATCCTGCATTTCGGCATGAACGAACTGGCCACCAGCTACGGCCAACGAAAGACCGCCGGTCTGAAGAACGCCATCAAGAACGGCGCCAAGCTCGTCGTGTTCGACCCGCGCAAGAGTGAAACCGCTGCAAAGGCCTCGGAGTGGATTCCTCTCAAGCCTGCCACCGACGGCGCGGTGGCCATGGCCATGGCCTGGGTTATCGTGACCGAAGATTTGTACGACAAGGACTTCGTGGCCGAGTGGACAGATGGCTTTGACCGGTTCAGGGCGCGCCTTCTCGGCGAAGAGGACGGCGTTGCCCGGACGCCGGAATGGGCGGAGGCCATCAGCGGCGTTCCCGCCGGAACCATCGCCCGCATTGCCCGAGAATTCGCCAGCGCCAAGGCCAAGGGCGCCATTTCATGGACCGGACTGGCCCAGAATCCGAACGGGCACTGGAGCACCGGAGCGGTCCAAAGCCTGAACACCCTGTGCGGCACCCATGACGCGCCCGGCGGGCCGGGGCTGATCTTCAAGCGCAAGCTCTCCAGCGCCTGGGGAGAAGGCCAGGCCAAGCCGGAGGCCAAGGCCGCTCCCAAGGTTGACAACTTCGGCCTGTGGAGCGGCTGGTCTCCGGCCCGGCTCCAGGCAAACGTGGAGGAAGGCAAGATCGAAGGCATGGTCATGTACTGGGGCGATCCCGCACTGACGGCGGGCAACTCCGAGGCCGTGACCAAGGGCATCGAGGCCATGCGTTTTGTCGGAGGCATCGAGGCCTTCATGTGCGACAGCGCCCTGCTGTTTGACGTGCTGCTCCCGGACGCCACATGGCTGGAACAGGCCCAAGTCAAGCCGGACTGGCTTTACGAGGCCTTTATCGGCTACTTCGCCGAGGTTGTGCCGCCCATGTACGACAGCAAGCCCATTTGGGAAATCACTCGATTGCTGGCCGGCAAGCTGGGGTTGGGCGAGTTTTTTCCCTGGGACAATCTTGATGACGCCTTCCGCAATCAGCTTCGCGGCACCGGCGTAGAACTGGAGGAACTCAAGGAAAAGGGGTTTGTCGTCACCGACCCGGCGGAATACCGCAAGTACAAGAAGTGGGGCGGCTGCAATCCGCCGGAAGGGTATGGCTCCTCGGGAAAGAGCCGGAGCGGAAAGTTCTGCTTCGTCAATCCGGTGAGCGAGGAGAAGCATGTCGATCCCATGCCGGATTACAAGACGCCGGACGCGGAGTTCGCGCCGGATGCCGGGTATCCCTTCGTGTTCGGCAATTTCCGTCTCTTACAGCACGAGCACTGCTCGACCTTCAACAATTACCAGTTGATGAAGCTTCAGCCGACCAATCCGCTGTGGATGAACGAAGAGGACGCCGCACGGTTGGGATTGGCCGAGGGCGACACGGTCCGACTCTCGTCGCCGTGGGGCGACTGCGAGGCTCGGCTGCATCCGACACCGGATATCAGCTCCGGCGTGCTCGGCGCAGCAGGAGGATATGGTCACAAGCGGGGCCTGGAGGCCGATCCCAAGTATCCCGACATGGGCGGCGTGAATATCCCCGGCGCTTTGATGCCGCCCAACGTCACTGAACCGACCGGGGGTACGCCGCTCCTGAAGTACATCAAGTGCAGAGTTGAAAAGGTGGCGTAGAACGGCTTCCCCTGCCGACACAAAAGCGGCGCGTGAACATCTCACGCGCCGCTTCATTGTGTCTTCCCGGCCGAATCAGTCGCCGTTGTGGGGAAGGGGCACGACGAGCACGGGAATCCGGCTTTTTCGTATGGTTTCCTTGGCCACGCTGCCGAGAACCATGTCCAGCAGCACGCCGTGGCCGTGGGTGCCCATGACGATGAGGTCATAGCCCCCGGCCCGGGATTCCTCCAGGATTCGTTCGACAGCTTCGCCGCAGACGACCTTGGCCCGGGCGTTTGCCAGGAGGGCGCCTGTCTGCGGATGGGTGAAGTCTTCCTTCATCATGCTTTCGAGCCGGTCATGAATGGCCTTCATCGCTTGATCGACATCGCCCTTGCTGATGAAATGGGCGGCTTCTTCTCCGAACGTTTCGGCAAGGTCCGTTCCGGCGCCTTCGCTGAACAGTTCAAGGGAGTCGGGAAGAATGTGCAGGACGGTGACGTCGGCATCAAACCTGTCGGCCAGGGAAGCGGCGTGCCCCAAGGCCAGGCGGGCGGCAGGCGACAGATCGGTGGCATACAGTATCTTTGCATAAACGGGCAACATGACTACCTCCCAAAAAAGGATACGTTATTGGGACAAACCGGCATCCGGCGGGGGACCGAAGAGCCGTGACGTGAACCGCACGTACCAGGCTGCCGACTGAACCTGGATGATATAGGCGGCGGCGACCACCAGGGCTGCGTCCGCGCCTTTTTCGCCAAAGGCGTTCATGGCGATGGCCAGGGCGATGGAGAGATTGCGCATGACCGAGCCGTACACCATGGCGATGGCGTCACCGCGCGAGAGAAAGCGCCTGCCGATAAGGGTGCTCAGAGCGAAGTTGATGGCGTAGAGCAGAATCAGCGGCACCATGATGGTCAGCAGGAGTTCAGGGGAATTGGCGATGGTTCGGGCCTTCAGGGCCAGCGCAACGAAGACGATGCCCAGCACCCCGATTGTGGAAAGCGGCGGGAAGCGGGGACCGATGCGCTGCTGGAAGTCCTGCTGTCCGTATTTGCGGACAAGGGAGCGCTGGGTGACATAGCCCAATGCCATGGGCAGGAACACGATGAAAACGATCTGCTTGAACACGGCGGACACGTCGACCTGAATTGCGGCACCCATCATCGTCTGGACGTAAAGGGGCGTTGCCAGCGAGCCTGCGACCAGACCGATGACGGTCATTTTCACGGCTGCCGCCATGTTGCCCTTGGCAAAGCCGGTCCAGGAGATGGTCATGCCGCTGGTCGGCACCAGTCCGGCCAGCAACAATCCCAACGACATGAACGGCCTGTCGGGGAAGAAGATCATGCCGATGCCCCATGCCAGGAACGGGATAACCGCAAAATTGACCAATTGAGTTACGATCTGGGCCTTGCCGTCGCCACCCTGGAAAACCTGCTTCACCTTGAGGGTGACCATCATGGGGTAGACCATGAGGAAAGTGAACGGGATGATCAGGTTGCGCAGCCAAGCCGCGTTGCTGAACAGGCCGAAAAGAAATCCCAGAACCATCATGGTCGGGATCGCCACAGTCAGTTTTTTGGTAATCGCCTGCAGAAAATGCCACATGTGCGTTTTCCCCGGTTAGAAGGTCCAGGTGTTCCATCCGTCCTCATTGCGGCGGATGGCTTCGATGCCTTTTGCCAGCCGCCATCCCTTGGGGAGTGCGGCTTCGTCGATGGCGCGCGCCTTGGCGCAGGGCAGGCAGACCATGACTTCGATTTCCCGGTCCAGAATGACTTGCAGGTACTGCATCATTGAGTCGCCAGTGGCGGCCCGGACATGTTCGGTCAGGATCGGATTGGTGAGATAGACGGCGTCGTCAACGAGGAATAGGGCCACTTGGTGCCCTTCCTCGACCGCACGGGTGGCAAACATGACCGAACGGGTAGCTTTTACCGGATTTTCAGGGCCTGCGGAAATGATAAACTGGTATTTGCTCATGGCTGAATTCCTTTTCCATGTTTGATGCGGGAACCGGATTGGTCCTCAACAGGTATTCACTGCTTGTATTTGAGCAAAAGCAGGAATGCATTGATGTCGATCAACAAGCCTGCCGAAATGTTCGGAGCCCCCCTGCCCGCTCATGCAACTGGGCATGGCCGTGTTGAATAGGCATGAATGGATTTGTTCACTGTAATTATGCGTAATAAAACAACATTTTTTAATTACATGTGTGAAAAAAGGTGTAGGATCGTTTCCGAAATCATCTGAAATCGTCCACATCGCCATAACTATTCCAAAAGTAAGTACCTGCCGTGTTATGAAAACTTGGCAGGTACTCCGTTTTCAAAAACGTGGTGGAGAGCCTGGGGAGGGAGCGCGCTGGCTGGCTTGGGGGGGGCTGTGCGACGTCCGTAAATCTTTGCCCGGCCGTATCGCTCGCCAGGTATAGACTTGAAAATCCTGCCGCTGCGGCGTCTCGAACATTGGCGGGGAGGAGCTTGGAGTGAACCTCTTCTCTTTTTTCGCGTCAACTGGTCCGCAATTGCTTTGGCTCTATCCGTCCAATCCCCTTAACCCGCCCCGCGAAGCGGAAATAAAGAGTTTTGGAAGGGAGATGGGTTGGGTGCTGGCTTTGCCAGCGCCCCAAGGGGTGAGCCCCAGGACGGGGCGAATCAAGGCATCTTCCTCTTACACTCCGGCTTTTTCAAAAGCGGCGTTGACTATGGTTTTGGCTTCCTCCTGGATGGCGCGGAGGTGGTCGGTTCCCTTGAACGATTCGGCGTAGATTTTATAGATGTTTTCGGTGCCGGAGGGCCTTGAGGCGAACCAGCCGTTCTGGGTGGTGACCTTGAGGCCGCCGAAGGGGGCGTCGTTGCCGGGCGCGCGGGTCAGGCGGGCGGTGATCGGTTCGCCCGCGAGGGTATCGGCGGCGACCATGTCGGGCGTGAGCGAGGCGAAGGCGGCCTTTTGGGCGGGCGAGGCCGGGGCGTCGGTCCGTTCGTAGACGGGCGCGCCGTATGTTTTGGTCAGGGCCAGGTAGGCCTCACCGGGATCGCGGCCGGTGCGGGCGGTGATTTCGGCGGCCAGCAGGTCGAGGATGATGCCGTCCTTGTCGGTGGTCCAGGGCGAGCCGTCGAAGCGGACGAAGCTGGCTCCGGCGGATTCCTCGCCGCCGAAGGCGCAGGCGCCGGAGAGCAGGCAGTCCACGTACCATTTGAAGCCCACGGGCACTTCGTAGAGTTCGCGGCCGAGGCCGGCGGCGACGCGGTCGATCATGGAGCTGGTGACGATGGTCTTGCCCACGGCGGCGGAGGCGGGCCAGGCGGGACGGTTGCGGTAGAGGTAGTCCACGGCCGCGGCCAGGTAGTGGTTGGGATTGAGCAGGCCGGAGCTGCGGGTGACGATGCCGTGCCGGTCATAGTCCGGGTCGTTGCCGAACGCGATGTCGTAGTTGTCCTTGTGGCCGATGAGCGAGGCCATGGCGTAGGGCGAGGAGCAGTCCATGCGGATCTTGCCGTCCTTGTCCACGGTCATGAAGGAAAAGGTCGGGTCCACCTTGTCGTTGGTGATGACCAGGTTGAGTCCGTACATTTCGGCCATGGGTTCCCAGTAGGCGATGCCCGAGCCGCCCAGGGGGTCCACGCCGATGGTCAGCCCGGCCCGGGCGATGGCCCGCATGTCCACGACGTTTTCCAGGTCGCGCAGGTACGGGGTGATGTAATCGTAATGGGTGACGGTATCGGCCTTGAGGGCGCGCTCGATGGGGATGCGCCTGACGCCCTTCAGGCCCGAGCGCAGCAGTTCGTTGGCGCGGTTCTGGATGGCGGCGGTGACGTCGCTGCCGGCCGGTCCGCCCGAGGGCGGGTTGTATTTGAAGCCGCCGTCGCGCGGCGGGTTGTGGGACGGGGTGACGACCACGCCGTCGGCCAGGCCCCTGGTCCGGCCCCGGTTCCAGATCAGGATGGCGTGGGAGATGACCGGTGTGGGCGTGTAGCCGAGCCCGGCCTGGATGCGGGTGCGCACGCCGTTGGCCGCGAACACCTCCAGGGCGGTTTCCAGGGCCGGACGGCTCAGGCCGTGGGTGTCCATGCCCAGGAAGAGCGGGCCGTTGATTCCCTTTGCAGCGCGGTGCTCGCACACGGCCTGGCTGATGGCCAGGATGTGGTCCTCGTTGAAGCTGCCATCCAGGGAGGACCCCCGGTGGCCCGAGGTGCCGAAGGCCACGGCGCAGGCCGGGTCGGCCGGGTCCGGGTGGACGTCGTGGTAGGCGGCCAGGAGGGCCGGGATGTCCGTCAACAACGCCTTGGGTGCGGGCTTGCCCGCCAGTTCGTGCAGCGCCATCAGTCTATGTCCATGTTTTCCAGGACGAATCGCTGCATGTCCAGGTCGGCGATCCGTTCGTTGGTTTCGCGCAGCCGTTCCACGAGCACCTCGTAGAACATCTTGTAGAAAAACGCCTGAACCGCCAGTTTGGACCGCCCTTCCAGCCGGTCGAAAAAGCCGATGTCCAGGGCCAGGCAGCGGGCGGGCCGCTTGGCCACCACCGACGCCGAGCGCGGCGCGGTGTCGATGACGCCCATCTCGCCGAACACGGCGCCGGGCTTGTCCAGGGCGTTGACCTCCACGCCATCCACCTGAACCGAAAGCTTGCCGCTCATCAGAAAGAACATGCAGCGGTCGGTCTCGCCCTGGGTGATGACTTTCTCCTGCCTGTCGTAGTCGCGGATGGAGATGGTCTGCATGATCTCGGCCAGCCGCCCGGCCCCCAGGGGCTTGAAGGCCGGGATGCGCAGGATGGCGTCCACGATGGACCGGTCGTTCGGGTCGAAATCGATATTCTGCATGCGTGTCAAAAGGTCGGCCGCTGCACCGACAGGTCTTCGAGCCGACTCTCCAGGGTCAGCAGGCGGGCGTTGGCCTCGCGGATGCGCCCGGCCAGGATTTCGGAAAAGATGCGGTAGAACAGGGCCTGGGCGGCCAGTTTGTCCACTCCGCCCAGGTGGTCGAGAAAAGCGCCGTCCAGGACCAGGCACAGGGTCTGCTTCACGGCGGTGATGGTTGCCGAGCGCGGCTTCTGGTCGACCATGCCCATCTCGCCGAACACGTCGCCCACGTTGGCGATGGCGCCGAGGTCCATGCCGTCCACGTTGACCGAGCAGCGGCCGAAGATAAGGAAATAGACGAACTGATCCGTGTCGCCCTCGGCGATGATCACCTCGCCCGGATCGTAGCGGCGCAACCGGGCCAGTTTGAGCAGGGCCGGAAGCAGGGCCGGATCCATGGCGTCGAAGACCGGCATTCGCCTGAGCCGTTCCAGGGTCGCGCGGTCGGTGGGGTCGAACGGGAATTCCTTCACTGGCATACTCCAGAGCAGACGATAGCAGACTCCGGACGGGAATTCCAATGCTTCCCGCCGCCCCCGGCCGCCCCTACCCCTTCAGTCGGCGGATTTCCGCGTTGAGCCGGGATATCTCGTCGTTGGCCCCGCGCAGCCGAACGGCCAGCACCTCGGCGAAGACGCGGTACATGACCGCCTGGGTAAATATCTTGGCGGCCTCGCCCAGGGAGCCGATGGCCGTGTCGTCCATGGAAACGACCAGGGAGGTCTTGGCCGCCGTGATCGTGGCCGAGCGCGGGCTGCCGTCGATGATGCCCATTTCGCCGAATACGTCGCCCAGGCGGCGCAGGGAGCCGACCACGTCCCCTTTCACCGTTATCTCCAGCAGCCCGAAGACCAGGAAAAAGACACGATTGTCGAATTCACCCTCGGCGAGAACGATCTCGCCCTCGTCGTAGCGGCGGATCGAGGCCGCGCGCATGGCCTGACGGATGTGGCTGTCCGGCAGGGCGTTGAACGCGGGCACGTTGCGCAGCCGCTCCATTATCTCGTCGTTGGTGGGGTCGAAGGGTATTTCCCGCATGGGAACCTCGCATGGCTGCAGTTCGATGGCCAGGATTCACCATTGCCACAACTTCACGCCCCTGGCGACCCCGTTATTTGCGGTTTTCGAGAGCCCGGACCCGCTCCAGCACAGGAGGGTGCCCGTATTCGAGCCAGACGGTCAGCGGGTGCGGGGTCAGATTCGAAAGGTTGGAGGCGGACAGCCGCTTGAGAGCCGACGCCAACGCCCCGGGTTCACCGGTGGTCCGGGCGGAGAACGCATCCGCCTCGAACTCGTGGATGCGGGAAACCCGGTTCATGACCACCCCGAGCAGCAGGGAGACAGGCGTGTACAGCAGCAGGAAGAAGACCAGCCCGGCATAGGCCGAGCGATGCTCCATGCCGAAGGCGTCGAACAATCCCGGACTGTCCAGGAACAGGGACATGAGGAAAAAGAGGAGCCCGGTGCGGGCGATCCCGGCGGCGAGGTGCTTGCGGATGTGCCCGCACTTGGCGTGGCCCACCTCGTGGGCGAGCACGGCCAGGATCTCGGACTCGGAGTGGTCCGCCAGCAGGGTGTCGAACAGGGCGATACGCTTGCGGCGGCCCAGGCCGGTGAAGAAGGCGTTGCTCTTGCTGGAGCGGCGCGATCCGTCCATGACGAAGATGCCGCCCAGCTCGAACCCCGTGCGGCGGGCGTAGTCCTGGATGTCACGACGCAGGGAGCCGTCCTCCAGCGGGGTGAAGGAATTGAACAGCGGCAGAATCCAGGTCGGGGCCACGTAGGTCACGGCCAGGGAGAAGAACGTGACCAGCCCCCAGCACCAGAGCCAGGCGGCCCGGCCCGCATACTCGAAGAAAAGCAGCACCCCGGCGAGCACCGCGCCGCCCAGCACCACGCCCAGGACCAGCCCCTTGACCCGGTCGGCGATGAACGTGGCCCAGGTGGTGGTGTTGAAGCCGAACCGCGCCTCCAGGACGAAGGTGCGGTACATCTCGAAGGGCAGCCCGGCCAGGGAGCCGATAAGGCCCACCGCAGCCAGGTAGCACAGGCCGGTCCACAGCGGCGCAAGCCCCCACGAGCGCACCCACAGGTCGAGCCAGTTGAATCCCCCTGCCAGGATGGCGACCAGGGCCAGGATCAGACTGCAGGTATCCGCAGCCGCCGAGTACCGCAGGGTGGCCCGGTTGTACGCCTGGGCCTTGCGGTAGGTGGCGTCATCGAACGCGTCGGCGAACTCCGCCGGGACCCCGGCGGCGGCGCGGCGCGCGCTCAGCAGGTTGGATGCCGTATTCAGCAGCCATGCGCCGACAAGGGACGCCAGCACGGCCATCAGATAGTGGTTCATGAGCCTCCGGGGATTGGACAGGAGCGGTCAGGGTAGCCTCCGGGTCCGGCCGCGTCAACCGCCATGCCGCTGCAATCGCAACGAAGTTGCCGGGACCTCTTGATAAAATGGTCGGCATGTACTACTTAAAGGAAGTTGCTAACCCTGTTATCCACTAAGACATGACCAAGAAATTCACAGCCAAGGAAATCCGCGAGAACATTGCCCGGGCGCGGTCCTATGCCAACAAGAGCGACTACCTGAAGACGCTCGGATGCCTGGCGGCCGCCATCAAGGGGCTGGTCACGAGCCAGGTTTTCGGCTCCGAAAAGTTCGAGATATACTCCCATCTGGACGAAGCCCTGCGCGACCTCAACAAGATGGCCATGATCAAGCGCCTGTTCCCCCAGGGGCTCAATTACTCCCGGGGCAAGGAGCGCGCCTTCTACCAGACCCTGATGCGGCTGCACAAGAAGTTGCAGGAGGCCACGGAAAAGGCCCGCCTGACCAAGCAGCGCAAACGGCTTTCCGTGCTGGACGACAACCTGATCAAGGCCGAGGGCCTGATCAAGGCGGGCAGCCCGCTGGAGGCCCGCAAGCTCTACCGCAAGATTTCCGAATATTTCCAGGACATCGAAGGCATCAACTCCGACATCGGGAACCGGCTGGCCATGTTCGGCCTGCACGCCGAAGCCGTGGAATACCTGAACAAAGCTCTTGCCGAACGGGCCAACGACGCCCGCGCCCACAGCGCCCTCATCCTCTGCTACGAGGGAATGAACGAGGATGAAAAGGCCATGGAGACGATCAAGGAAGCCATGCGCCGCATCGGCGCAAGCGAGAACCTCTACCTGCGGCTGGCCAAGCTCCACCTCAAGAAACGGGAATGGGGCCAGGTGTTCAACAACGCCAAGGCCGTCATCGACCGCAACCCGCTCAACGCCGAGGCCCAGAAGCTGATGCAGCTGGCCGAGCCCAAGATATTCAGCGGCAAGGCCCAGCCGAAGCCCGCGCAGCAGACGGCTGCGGCCGCCGGGAACGACAAGGACCTCGACCTCAATCTCTGATCCCTCCGCCTAGATGAAACAGGCCTCTTCCTGGCGGCTCATGTCCGCGCACAGGATGAGATGCCGCCCGCCGCTCTTTTGGTAGAACACGTGGGAGATGGTGGTGCACAGATTGCCCGAGGCGAGCGAGATGTAAAGCTCCGTGGTGAACTTTTCCAGCCCCGCCTGGATGGGCAGGAAATACTCCTTGAGCGAATGGTCCGCGCCCAGGCGGGCCGGTTCGTAGAGCAGCCGCTTGCTCTTCTTGAGCTTGTCGGGATTGCACAGGGTATCGGACACCTGGCGGCCGCGCATGTCCAGCACGTACAGGCACTCCAGATTGGGATAGGCGTCGATGAACCGGGCCATGGCCTTGTCCAGCCCGCGCGTGGGCGTTTCGGCCAGGGACTGGCACATGGTCAGCATGAGCAGGTCGTAGTTGGAATACAGCCGCTTCTGCCGGGCGATGCGCCTGGTCTGGTTCTCGCGGTGCTTCTCGGCCAGGGCGGCGACCTTTTCGGCCATGCCGGGCACGGCGTCCAGGGCGGGCGCGGGCCGGGCGAAAAAGAACCCCTGAAACACGTCCACCCCGTTGGAGAGCAGGCACAGGGCCTCGTCAGCCGTCTCCACGCCCTCGGCCAGCACCAGGCAGCCGATGCGCTGGGACATCTGGACGAAGCTGCGCACCACTTCAAGCTTGTGGAAATGCTTGTTGACCTCGGTGATCAGCGACCGGTCCAGCTTGATGATGTCGGGCTTGACCAGGGGGATGCGGTCCAGGTTGGAAAAGCCGACGCCCACGTCGTCCAGGGCGATGAGGAAGTTCTTCTTGCGGTAGAACTGGACGAAGTCCATGAGCGCGTCGAGGTCGCCGCAACGGGATTCGATGATCTCGATGATGACGTTGTTGGGGCTGACGCCGTACTGCTTGACCAGCTTGAGCAGGTGGTTGGAGCCGCGGGTATCCTCGTTGATGCAGGACGCGTCGATGTTCATGGAGAGCATGACGGATTTGTCGCGTTGATGCAGGGCGGCGAAGGACTGCACCGCCTTGGTTCGGCAGACCCGGTCCAGGGCGAGCCGGGATGCCCCGTCCCGGGCCTGGCCGAACAGCAGGGTTGGAGGTATCAAGTCTCCGCTTCGGGGGTCAAAGCCTCTGCTCAGGGCTTCCAGCCCGATAACAGCTTTCCGCTTGAGCGAAACCTGGGGCTGGAAGTGTGTGAGAATCGATTCTTTGTCCAAGATTTCCTGAAGATCCGGCACGACATCAACCATCGCAGTACTCGACTTTGCTGATCAATCATCCACTACGATGCCGATCAGTGAGAAATGTGCTTTTCAACGATCTCAAGCGGGACAATGGCCGGGGCGGGGCAGCCCGCCCCGGCTCACATATGCTGTCGCAATCCGCTTCTTCTACAGGATACCGTCCTCGTTGGTCCTGATGCGCAAGGCCCGGGTCAGCTCGGAGACGAAGATCACGCCGTCGCCTTCCTTGCCCGTGACGCCGGAGGTCTGGATGGCCTCGATGGCCTTGGCCTCGAAGTCGTCGTTCACGCCGATCTCGAGCCGGACCTTCTTGAGCAGGTTCACCTCCATCTGGACGCCGCGGTAGGTCTCGGTGAAGCCCTTCTGGCGGCCGGAGCCCAGGACGTTGGTGACGGACAGGGAGTAGATTTCCTTGGCGTACAAGGCCTGCTTCACGTCGTTCAGCTTTTCGGGCCGGATGTATGCTATGATAAGCTTCATGGTGCTATTCTCCTTAATATGGCTGGTGATGCAGGACCAGGACTACTCGTTGCTGAAGAGCTGGAAGCCGTTGTAGGACTCGGAGCCGTGCTCCGCGATGTCCAGCCCCTTGAGCTCCTCTTCCTTGGTGACGCGCAGGCCGAAGAGGCCCTTGGCGACGGACATCAGGATGTAGCCGCAGCCGAAGGCCCAGACGAAGAACACGCCCACGCCGAGGAGCTGCACGCCCAGCTGGCCGAACCCGCCGCCGAAGAACAGGCCGCCGTCGGTGTTGAACAGGCCGCAGGCGATGGTGCCCCAGGCGCCGCAGACGCCGTGGACCGAGGAAGCGCCGACGGGATCGTCGATCTTCAGGATCTTGTCGATGAATTCGATGGCCAGGACTACCAGGATACCGGCCACCAGGCCGATGATGATGGCGGAGCCGGGGGTGACGGTGGCGCAGGGGGCGGTGATGCCGACCAGGCCGGCCAGGGCGCCGTTGAAGGTCATGGAGATGTCCGGCTTGCCGAAACGGAACCAGGCGATGAACATGGCCCCGAGCACGCCGGCGCAGGCGGCCAGGGAGGTGTTCATGGCGATCAGGCCGATGGTGTCGTCGGCGGTGGTGGTGGAGCCGGGGTTGAAGCCGAACCAGCCGAACCAGAGAATGAACACGCCCAGCGCGGCCATCGGGATGTTGTGGCCCGGGATGGCCTTGGCCTTGCCGTCTTCGGTGTACTTGCCGACGCGCGGCCCCAGGACCAGGGCGCCGGCCAGGGCGATCCAGCCGCCGACGGAGTGGACGACCGAGGAACCGGCGAAGTCGCAGAAGCCCAGGCCTTCCAGCCAGCCCGCGCCGTCGTCACCCAGCCACAGGGAACCCCAGGCCCAGTGGCCGGAGATGGGGTAGATCAGGCCGGTGACCACGATGGAAACGAGGATGTAGCTCGAAAACTTGGTGCGCTCGGCCATGCCGCCCGAAACGATGGTGGCGGCGGTGGCGGCGAACACGGACTGGAAGAACCAGAAGGTATAGGCCCAGGCCATGTCGCCGTCGGCCACGCCGCTCAGGGCGAAACCGGAGGTGCCGAAGAACCCGCCGGAATCGAGACCGAACATGATGGCGAAACCGAAGAGGAAAAAGACGATGGAACCGGCGGAAAAGTCGAGGAAGTTCTTCATCATGATGTTGCCGGCGGACTTGGCGCGGGTGAATCCGCACTCGACGCAGCCGAATCCGGCCTGCATGATCATGACCAGGATGGCGGCGATCAACGTCCACAGGATGTTGGCGTTGGACTGGGTGAGGTACTCTACCTCTTCGGCGAAGGCGAGGGTCGGGGCGAGGACGGCCACCATGGCCACCATCGCCGCCATGACCTTCTTGGAAACAGGGGTCGGGGACTTGCTCAAAAACATTGCGGTACTCCTCCTTGAAGTGGAATGCGTTTCTGACCTGCGCTCCCCTTATCAAGAGTTGTGCCAAAGCCGTATTTTGTGACTATTCTCGTAAAATAGCCACTTCATGGCACTTCAATTGCCATCAATTTTTGCAAATTTGTAATTTAATACATTTTTGAAGCCACATTATTACCCCAAATTGTCAACCGACCGAAATGGCAAGAAAATGACCGTCGGTCGCCAATATTATGTATATATACGGCATCTCCCTGATTTTTCGTTCATTTTTATGGTTGACAGAAATTCGGACGGGGTGTAGACACGTTCCATGATCAACACCATCCTCTCCAACTCCTTTAGCAACTTTTATTTTGGCTACTGGTATTGCCGCGCTCGCGGTCTGGGGAGAGGTGCACAGTAATCCTGGTGGCAGG
>JAZHDH010000156.1:0-3871 GCA_036584335.1 Pseudodesulfovibrio sp.
CCCCATCCCCATCTCCCCTCCAAAACTTTTTGGCGGCGCATTCGCGCGTTCGGAGAGGAAAGGTAATCCGAGTTGCTTACTTCAACGTTTTCTGTTCAAGCCAAATTGATCGAAATCAAAAGATAAAATCATTAAAAATTCAACCCAATCCCCAAGCTCCTCCAACCCTCTTCAACCGGGCACTGTTCGGGAGGATTCGTCCGGCCCGATTCCGTCCCGCAAGGGCGGAATCGGGCCGGGCGAAGACTTCCGAACGCCGCCTGACCGCCCCCGACCAAGCCTCCCGGCAGCCCGCCCCGCGCAGCGGAGATGGGGTTCTTGCCTCAGCTCTTGGGCCGAGCTTGCTCGGTCTTAGAGATGAGGACAGCAGCGATAGGGCCCTCGGCCCTAAGCCCCCCGGGAGGGCCGCCGGAGGCATTCCCCGTTCTATCTACGGGTGCAGCAAGAACCGGTCTCCCGGCTTCACATCCGGGCTGGTGACGCGGCGCATGTCGTCGTCGGCCACGCCGAGCAGGACGACGCGGCGGCGTTCGCCGTCCGGGGTCAGCAGGAAGTATTCCTCGTAAGCCTTGATCAATGCGGACTTGGGCACGAGCACGGCCCCGCCGGGATCGGGCAGGTCGATGACCAGTTCGGTGCGCAGCCCGCCCCGGAACTCGAAATCGCCCCGGGTTATTTCGAGGTCCACGTTGATCTTGCGCGACTGCGGATCGAACCCGGGCGAGACGCGGGCCACGGTGGCGGTCACGGTCTGGCCGAGGTCGGTCAGCTTGAGTTCGAGGTGTTGCTTGTCCTTCAGGGCGCGGTATTCGGCGCTGGTCAGGGCGAATGGCACGAGCAGCACGTCGTAACGGCCGAGTTCGGCCACTTTTTCGCCCTTGGTGATCCATTCGCCGGGCTCGATGTAGCGGGTGACGACCTTCCAGCCGGGGGGGCCGAGCAGGGAGAAGCGCTGCATGCGCTCCATGAGCACGCGCTCCTCGATCTGCTTGGCGCGCAATTGTTGCAGGGCGGACTGGTGGGCGCGGATGTTGTTGTCCAGGGTGGACTGGGCCGCGTTCTTGCTCTTGACGAGCGATTCGTACCGCTCCATTTCCTTTTTGTTGTAGGCCACGTCGGACGAGAGCCGCACCTGGTCGGCCCGGTTCTGGGCCAGGTCGAGCTCGATGAAGGTGGTGTCGATCTCGGCGAAAAGGCCGTGTTCGTTCAGGGTGTCGCCCACGTCGGCCGCGACCTTGTGCACGCGGCCGGACTCTTCGGAAACCAGGGTCATGGCGTTGCGGGCGCGGGTGAAGCCGGTCAGGGCGGACTCACGCGCGGCGGACTGGGCCGTGAAGGTCTCGGTGGAGCGGGGCGCGGCCGGATCGGCGGCGGTTGCCGGGGAAGCCGGGGCTTCGTCGGCGGAAGCGGTCCTGGCGGGGGGCTCCGGCTGTCCGGTGGCGTCCCTGTCGCCGTTGCATCCGGCCAGCAGGAGCGCCAGCAGGGCGAGGAGGATGGCGAGAGGCTGTTTCATGTCGTCAGTTACCTTGCATTGTCGCATTCATTTGGCAGGGTGAGGGGTGGCGCCGCGAAGGGAAAAGGCCAGGATGCCTTCCAGCAACCGGTCGAAATCCTTGTCTGCGGACAGGATGGCGACCCGCCCGGTGTGCACGAGGTTGGCCAGGCCGTGCAACGCGGACCAGAGGGCGAAGATGGCGGCCTCGACCGGGACGTTGCCGAAGCAGCCCGCATCCACGCATTCCGTCACAGTCCGGCCGAACAGGTTGAAGGATTCCATGGAATTGGACGCGCAGGCTCCTTCCAGGTTGACCTCGTGGCAGCCGGTGCAGAACATCAGATGGTAGTATTCGGGTTCGTGCAGGGCAAAACGGATGTAGCCGCGCCCGCCTTCCCGCAGCCGCTCCAGGGGATCGGGGATCTGTTCCTCCCCTTCCCGCTGGGCCTCCACGATCCGCTCGAACCCCTCCTCGCGCAGGACGGTCAGGATTTCGCGCTTGTTCCGGAAATAGCGGTAGAGGGCCGCCGGGCTGTACTCGATGGCCGTGGCGATGCCGCGCATGGAGACGTTGTCGAATCCCTTGCGCACGAACAGCGACTTGGCCGCGTCCAGAATGCGGCGGCGCATGGCCTCGCGGTCCCGTTTTCTGCGTTGCTTCGTACTCACGACGCTGCTTTATCAAACACTTTTTACATTGTAAACAGCGTTTACGTTACGGATGCGATCCGGCGCCCGCAGCGGGAGCGGCCAGGGCGCTCTACCCGATCGTTGAAAAATGCGTTTTTGCAGGCTGTTCAAAGCTGTTCGGGTGCAAGGCGCAAAAAAAGATCAAGGCCGAAGCGCAGTTCCAGTGCGTGCGGAGTTGACCTTTTTGAAGCAACGCGGCAATCGGACGTTTTTCAACAGCCTCTTACGCCTTGAGGCAGGAGATCAGCAGCCGGACCTGGGGCTCGATGAAAAGGAGGACCTTGTCGACGTCGAATTCTGCGGCGCGAAGGCCGATGGTGACGATCCCGGCCAGGTAGACGGAGACCAGAATTTTCACGGCGGTGGGGACGTCGGTGGACGACTCCAGCTCGCCGTTGCGCACCGAGTGTTCAAGCAGGGTGGCGAAATGGACCGAGAGTTGCCAGATGAGATGGTCCAGGGCGTCGGACCAGGGCTGTTCGCCTTCGAGGGCCATGCGGTAGAAGATCACGGCCTCTTCGTGCACCTCGCTGACGCAGCGGCAGCGCCGTTCGATGATGTAGAGGATCTTGTCCTCCACCGGGGCTTCGGGCATGGAGGCGATGTAGTCGCTGGTCACCTCGTTGAGCTTGTCGGCCCCGGCGGCGCAAACCAGGAAGGACTTGCAGGTGAAGGCCTCCTCGATGTCGGAATGCTCCACCCCGGCCCGCGCGGCGATCTCTTCCACGCTGACCGCGTCCACGCCCTTCTCCCCGAAGCACTCGACCGCCGCCTGGATGACCTTACGCCGAAACGCCATGGCGTCGCCGTGTCTGTCCCTGTCCCGCATCGCTGTTCCCCTTCCCGGTCCCAGAACCGTCCGCCCAAACAAAGGCCGCACCATCCCGCATCAGAGGACACCATCGCCCGGGATACGTCAACCGGGCAGCGAAAATTATCATGCCGCATGATGTTCCCGGCCCTGCACGGCAAACGCATAGCTGGCTAAGCATGGAATGAACAGCCAGCTATGTTGCGATGGATCGAGACTTCAACCATCCGGTATGAATCAGCTTTTCAGGATATCGAGGATTTCGATATTGGCCGCCTGCCAGGCGGGGTAGGCGCCGGCCGCGACCCCCAGCAGGCAGGAACCGGCCAGGGTCAGCAGCAGGCTCGACGGGTCCAGGATCAGGGGCAGCCCGGCCACGGCGCAGCCTGCCGTCACCAGGAGTACGGTGGTCAGCACGCCGAACGCCCCGCCCACACCGGCCATGAGCCCGGACTCGAAGAGGAACTGGCGGACGATGTCGCGCCGGCGGCCGCCCACGGCCCGGCGGACCCCTATCTCCACCCTGCGGGCGCGCACCACCAGGATCATGATCGAAAGGATGCCCAGCCCGCCCACGGCAAAGGAGATGATCGAGGAGATGCCGCCCAGGGTGGCCATGATGTCGAGCGCCTGGCGCTGCAACTGCATGGCGTCCTTGGGGGTCATGGTGGCGAAGTCGTCGGCCTCGCCCGGGGTGATGTTGTGCCGGGCGCGCAGGATGGCGTTGACGGCGGCCTGGACCGGAGCCAGCCCGGCGTCGCTGCTCAGCCGAAGGAACACGCCGTTGACCCAGGTCTGGTTGCTGGCCCGGCGCATGTACGTGGTGATGGGCATGAGCAGGTATTCGTCCTGGTCCTCGCCCGACACGTCGCGGC
>JAZHDH010000157.1:0-3901 GCA_036584335.1 Pseudodesulfovibrio sp.
ATCCAGGAACTTCCGGGTGGACCGGGCCTGGTTCTCGACCTCCATGATGATGAACCTGAAATTCTCGTCCAATCCTTCAAAGGTGATCATGCGTCAGCTCACCTTGATCGAGCCGTCGCCGGTCTCGCGGGCCGGGGCCGCGTCCTTCCAGCTCACCTTGATCGAAAGCTTGTTCTCGCTGCCCTTCTTCCTGGCCTTGACCATGAAGTTGAGCAGCCCCTTGGGCGCAAGCTCGATGGCGTCGCCGTTGGTGGACAGGGTGATGCTCCCCTTGTTGAAGCCGTCGGTCAGGGACATCAGAAAGTCCCGTATGGTTTCGCTGTCCTGAAGCGAATCGAAGACGAATTTTTCCTCGGACATGGGTATCTCCTTGAACGCCTAGCCTTTCAGGCGTTCCTTGTACTGCCGGATGATCGAACGTCGGCTGATGTTGTTGACGATGAGGCGCTTGCGGATGGAGAGGTCGTCCCAGGCGGGCTGATAGCCGATTTCACGGACGCTTTTTTCGGGGTCCTGCTGGTCGGCGGGCTTGGTCTTCTCGCCCAGGTGGCAGTCGTCGCCCATGAAGATAAGCACGTCCCGGCCCGATGCCCGGCCGCGCGCGTTGCGCTCGTTGACCACCTGGATCAGGAACTCGGTGTACTCGCGGGACTGCGGATTCCAGACCTCGATGCCGTCCACGTCGTAGTCGCGCAGCAGGATGGGCCAGAACTGCTCGGGGTGCGGGATGACCACGCAGCCGCCGAGGGAGCGCACCTCCTCGATGATCTCGCTGGCGCGATAGAAGAAGGAGAGGTTGAACCCCTCCTTGACCAGCTGCTTGACCGCCTTGAGGTAGGCCTGGACCCGATCCACGGCGATGTCGCCCAGCTCCGGGCGCAGGGTGTCGAACCAGTTGCGCAGCAGCTTGTTCTTCACGGAAAGGCGCGGCACTTCGGTCCAGTGCTCGTCGAGCAGCCGCTCCACCTTGGACACGTTGCCGCGCACGAACTCGATCAGTTCCTCGTCCGCGCCCACGGACCGGGCGGCCTTGCCGATGCGCTCGGGCACCGGCTTGGTGATGGTGTGCATGAAGTCGAAGAGCTGGCCCGTGCGGTACTTGAAGGTATGCGCGAGCATGGACCGGAGCGTTGCGGCCCGGGCCGCCTTGTCGTCGGTAAAATGCAGCAGGAGCTGGACCTTGCGGTTGAACCCGCTGGAGAAGCAGTCCACCTCCACGCCGCTGTGCCCGTCCCAGCTCATCAGTTCGTTGTGCTGGGTCGGAATGAACAGCTCGTCCTCGCGGTTGGGGAACAGGGCGTCCACCCGCCGCCGGATGTGCTCCATGGGCACGAACTCCGGGTGCCAGTGCACGGCCAGCACGGACTGCTGGCGGACGTGCACCGTGGCCGGGTTGACCACCTGCTCGACCTGCCAGTCCTCCAGGTCCGTGGAGACCACGGCGAAAAACCGGGCGCGGTCGGCGTCGGCGATTTCTTCGGACACATCGGGAAAAGGTCGGCACTCCATCGGATTCTCGCGGTTCTTGACCAGTTTCATCGGCACTCCCCCGGAGCGTGGATTTCAATCATACTTGGCGTGGCAGCGGCTCTTTTCGTGGGCGATGACGTCGATGGCCGCGTGCATGGCCTCCAGGTCGCCGGCCTCGAAGGCCGTCCGCAGGGCGGCGCAGGCATGGGTGTATTCGTCGTAGTATTCATCGCCGAAGCCGGGATAGGTGACCATCAGCGCGGAGTCGTCCAGGAAGGAGCGCACGGCCGCCTCCGGCGGCATCTGGCCCTCGTGGATCAGCTTCAGGATCATGCGGAAGCTCGACTTCATCCGCTTCTTGAGACTCTTGTACTTGGGCCTGCCGGACTCGTCCGCCCCTTCCGCCAGGTCCTCGGCCGAACACTCGGCCGCGCTCTTGAACCGGGCCTTGAGGCTGAACCGGCCGAACTCGTTCTTGACGCTGATCTTGAGTTTCCGGAAGTCGTCGACACAGGCGAACTCTTCCTTGCCGCCCTTTTCCACGGCTTCGGCCAGGTCGCGCAGGAAGGCGATCAACGCCTGCTTGTCGAGATATTTATCGATCTTGGTCTCGTTTCCCATTGCGTTCCTCCATGGGGGTTGGGAGCTACCAGTGATAGCACGCGGCCAATCACCCGCTCAAGGCGATGGGGGAAAATGTAACAATTCGTCACATTCCGGAAGGAGCGGCGCGGGGCCGGGATTGTATGGAAGGATGAAGGAGCTGCGGTATGCAGGATGGGCCGGGGCCTAGCGGGCCACGGGAGCGAAGCGCGCGCGGGTCAGGGCCGCCAGGTCGTCGGGGGAAAGCTCGATGTCCAGCCCGCGCCTGCCGCCGCTGACGAAGATGGTCGCGGCGTCGCGGGCCGACTCGTCGATGACCGTGACAAGCCGCTTCTTCTGGCCCAGGGGGCTGACCCCGCCGACCACGTAGCCGGTGGTCCGCTCCACCACCCTGACGTCGGCCATGGCCATCTTCTTCGCGCCCACGGCCCTGGCCATGAGCTTGAGGTCCAACTGGCGCAGCACCGGCGCCACGGCCACGAAGAGCGTCCCGCCGCCGTCCACCACCAGGGTCTTGAAGACCCGGTCCGGGGCCACGCCGAGCTTGTCGGCCGCTTCCCGGCCAAAGGACTCGGCCGCCGGGTCGTGGTCGTACTCGTGCACGGTGTAGGGAATCTTCGCCTTCTTGGCCGCGTTGATCGCCGGTGTCATGGTGTCCGCCCTAGGGCCTTCCTACCGCCTCTTTCCCGCGATTTCAATACGTCGGCCCGAAGGGACGCGAAAAAGGAGGACCGGGCAACGGCCCGGTCCCCTGCGCCTTGCCCGCCGCCGGTCCGAAGGAGCGGAGACCGGCGGCGGGACGTGCGGCCCTGACGGGCCTGGGGGATCAATACTCCACGGAGGACAGATCCACCCCGAACTTCTCCCATTGGGCATTGGCCAACTGATCGGCCTCGGCGACCAGCTTCTCCTCCCACGGCTCCAGCACGAGAGTTTCCGAGACCAACTGCCAGATGTACTTCACTTCGTACTTGTAGTCCTTGTAATACTTCGGAATCCGCTTCATGATCTGGTCGCGGCAGTTGGAGCAGCCGACCACGACCACGTCCGCGCCCGTGCCCCTGATCTGCTCGTACTTGCGGCGCGCGTGGTGGGCGGACTCGTCCTCGAAGGGCATGGGCCACATGCCGCCGCCCGCTCCGCAGCAATAGTTCAGCCCCCGGTTGGGGGTCATGTCCACGAAGTCGTCCACGCACTGGCGGATGATCCAGCGCGGCTCCTCGTAGAACCCCTTGCCGAAGTGGCGGGCCAGTTCGCGGCCGTGCTTACAGGAGTCGTGCCAGGTGAACCGCCGCCCCGCGTTGACCGACTTGTCGAGCTTGATGCGCCCCGTGCGGATGATCTCGATCAGGTAGTCGTAGAGATAGACGAACCCCACCTGGTTGTTCGGGTCCTCCAGGACGCAGGTTTCCATGCCCTTGCGGCAGCCGTAGGACCCGCCGCCGCAGTCGGGCATGATCATCCGCTCGATGCCGAAGCGGTGCATGAAGTCGATCTTGCGCCTGGCCAGGAACTTGTTGGCCGCGTAGTTGCCGGTGAACAAGGCCCAATCCACGGCCTCCCACCCTTCCGACGGCACGGTCCAGTCCTCCCTGGCGGCGTAGAACACCTTCCACCACCAGAACTGGTCCTCGAAGTCGCCGTAGACCTCCTTGGAGTTGGGGAAAAACAGGGTTTTGGCCCCCTGTCTGTCGATGGGGACGTAAAAGCCGGGGCACTCCTCGGCCAGTTCGTTGCCCAGCTCGGCCATGCCCTCCAGGTACGCCTCCTTTGCGATGGCCAGGTTGTTGCCGGTGTCCACGTTGTTCTGCATGCCCTGGTGCAGGGT
>JAZHDH010000158.1:0-3844 GCA_036584335.1 Pseudodesulfovibrio sp.
ACTGCTACGCCGAATGGGTGCTGCTGCCCCCGGCCAACGACATCTTCGCCCAGCTTGTGCGGCGCGGCGAAAAGCCCCAGGTCGTGACCTCGGGCGTCAAGCTCACCTACTTCGTGGAACCCGGATTCGAGAACCCGTCCGCAGTCTGCGACTTCTGGAAACATTCCAAGAGCCTGTTCGGCGCCCAGCCGCCGGACAACGTCGGCCTGGCAGGCAACGGCCTGACGGGCGAGCTCAAGCCGCACGAGGACCACAAATGGTTCGAGGCGGCCCTGATCCCGGTCAAGCCCTACCCCGACGGCGGCGGCTACAACCCCTACCCGGTCTTCACCGTCCAGGCCCACGACGCCGCCACCGGCAAGCTCCTGGCCGAAACCAGGACCGTGGCCCCCACGGCCACGGAAATGGGCTGCAAGAACTGCCACGGCGGCCCCTGGCTGGTGGACGACCTGGCGGGCATATCGCCCCGGACCGGCCGCGACGTGCTCAAGTCCCACGACAGGCTGAGCAATACCGCCCTGGTGGCGGCCGCCTCGGGCGCCGCCCCCCGGCTGTGCCAGAGCTGCCATCCCGACCCGGTCCTCGGGGCCAAGGGGCAGCCCGAGCTGCTCAACCTGCCCGCCGCCATCCACGGCTTCCACGCCAACTTCCTGTCCGGCCGGGGCTCCGAGGCCTGCGCCTACTGCCACCCCAACCGGCCCGACGGGCCGACCAAATGCCTGCGCGGCGTCCATGCCCAGGCCGACATCGGCTGCGTGCGCTGCCACGGCTACCTGGAAGACCACGCCCTCTCGCTGCTCAAGCACGAGGACGAGGCGGGCAAGGCCGGGGCCAAGCGGCTCATGGCCAACCTCACCCCGCGCCTGGCCGAAAGCACGGAGGCCGTCAACCCCCGCCTGCCCTGGATGCAGGAGCCCGACTGCGCCACCTGCCACGTGCAGTACGGCGTGAAGCCGGACAAGGCGACGTCCACGGCCTTCAACGCCTGGACCAAGGACGGCTCCGGCCTGTACCGGTTCACCCCGGACAAGATGGGGGCCATGGCCTGCATCGCCTGCCACAACAGCCCGCACGCCAACTACCCGACCGTGAACAAGTACGGGAAGGACCGCGACAACATCGGGCCAATGCAGTACCAAGGCAACCCCAGAACCATCGGCGCGGACAACAACTGCTCCGTCTGCCACCTGGGCGAGGTCGGCAAGAACGCCCACCATACGGGCCGCTAGCCGACACGTGAAACCATAAAGGGGAGCCGCGAATCCAGGATTCGCGGCTCTCTTTTTCGGGCGGAACCCGTGCACCATCTTGTGCAAAACCGCGCCAGAGAGTATATTTGCAACAAGCGTCACCGACAGACCCCGCCCGACGGAGGAAGCATGACCCATCCGGACGACCCGGCCGACCGCCCCGATATCGAGCATGGACAGGATTTCTTCAGCAGGGAAGAACGATTCCAATACGTCATCGAACGCATCGAGGAAAAACTCGCCGACTACGAGGGCTACGACTTTTCGCTGCGTCAGGTGCGGGGCCTGAACATCTTCTTCGACCTGGCCCAGGAATTCCGGGGCCGCGAGATGTTCTACGCCGTATGCATGATGCTGCCCCGCGTCCTCTTCGACATGGAAAGCCGCATCTACATCCTCGAAACCGAGGACACCTTCGTCCTGGCCGGATGCTCCCGGGGCGACTGCGACCTCGAACGCACCCGCACCTGGGATGATGAACTGACCGGCCACATCGTCGTCAGCGGCGACTCCCTGTTCGTCCCCATCCCCTGCAACCCCGAATACGCCGACCTGCTCCCCTTCCTGCCGCCCCACAACATCCTGGGCTGCTTCGAGCTCTACCCCTGCGCCGACCTGGAGGGGCACGACCAGCTTTTCCTCGAAAAATACGTCAACCGCATCGGGTTCCAGCTCCACCAGCGCATCATCCGCGCCCACAACCGCGAACACCTGCGCTTCATCAAGTCCATGGTCCAGGACATCGGGCACAACGTCATCGTGCCCAACATGTACTTCAAACTCTATTTCAACCGCCTCAAGCGGCGCATCGAAGACCTGCACCTGACCACCGGCAAGGTCCTGGCCGCCCTGGGCCGCTGCGGCGACGAACCCGCCCTGCGCGATGGCAACCGCCTGGCCGTCACCGCCGCCGCCATCGAGGCCCAGTACCAGGAAATCTACCGCCACTACGAGACCACGTCCATGTTCCTCGAAACCCTGCTGCGCCGCCGGCACTTCGAGGAAGGCCGCTACGTTCTGGAAAAACGCGAGGCCGACGTGCTCTCCGGCGTGGTCGAACCCCAGATCGAACGCTACCGCCAACGGCTGGAGGAACGCGACATAGCGATCGGCTGCGGCCCGGAAGCCCCCGCGCCCGAATCCGTGCGCTTCATGATGGACCGGGGCCTCATCTCCCAAGTCTTCGCCAACCTCATCTCCAACGCCGTCAAATACACCGAGCCCGCCACCCTGCCCGACGGCCGCACCGGCAAATTCGTGTCCTACGGCTGGCGCATCGTGCCCGACGCCCTGGGGCCGGGCAAACCCGGCGTGCGCCTGTGGCTGACCAGCACCGGCCGCCCGCTGGACCTCGCCAACCCCATGGACGTCTTCCGCCCCGGCTTCCGCGCCGACAACGTGGCCCGCGAACGCGGCACCGGACGCGGCCTCTACTTCTGCCGCCAGGTCGTGGAGCTGCACGGCGGCAGCGTCGGATACAGCCACAACGACTGCGGCAACGAGTTCTACCTCATCCTGCCCTACGAACGGCAGGAGTCCGCCTCGGAACCCTTGACCGCCGCCCCCGTGGCCGGATAGCCTCCGCCATATCGGCCCGCACGTCCGCGCGCCCAGACCCAAGGAGCCGCCATGTCCCCGGAAACCTACCTCGCGTTCCTCGCCGCCACCCTCGTCGTCCTCATCATCCCCGGGCCGACCATCATGCTCGTGGTCAGCTGCTCCCTGACCCGGGGCAAAAACGCCGCCCTGCCCCTCGCCCTGGGCGTCGGACTGGGCGATGCCGTCGCCATGACCGCCTCCCTCGCTGGCCTGGGCGCGCTCATGGCCGCCTCCGCCGCCCTCTTCACCGCCTTCAAATGGATCGGCGCCGCCTACCTCATCCACCTCGGCGTCAAGACCTGGCGCGCCAAACCCGAACTCGGCGCCGACCTCGCCCGCATGGCCCCGGCCTCCGGCAGATCCCACGCCCTGCGCGCCTTCATCGTCACCGCCACCAACCCCAAATCCATCGCCTTCTTCTGCGCCTTCATGCCCCAATTCATCAACCACGGCGCGCCCGTGCTGCCCCAAACCCTGCTCATGGGCGCCACCTTCATCATCCTCGCCGTCGTCAACGCCGCACTCTACGCCCTGCTCGCCGCCAAGGCCCGCACCGCCATCACCAACCCGCGCGCCATGAAAACCGTCAACCGCGTCGGCGGCTCCGCCCTCATCGGCGCGGGCCTGCTCACCGCCGCGCTGAAACGGGCGTAAGGGGAGGAGAGAAGAGGCCTCCGGCGGCCCTCCCGGGGGGCTTAAGGCCGAGGGCCTTAAGAATCCCAACTCCGGCTTCGCCGGGGAGAGGCCTGGGAGATTGTGCGCTGTCTGGATGGCTTGGCGGACGGCGGCTTTGCGGACAGTTGCCCACGCCGTGTGGACCGCTTGGCGAAGACCTGGGGACCCTGCCATTACGGCGTCTGGAACATTGGCGGGGAGGGGTTTGAAACGAACCCGGTTTCCCTTCTCGCGTTGACTGGTCCAAACCCGTTTCGATTCACCCCGCCAATCCCCTGAACCCGCCCCGCGATAGCGGAGATAAAGAGTTTGGGAGGGGA
>JAZHDH010000159.1:0-3880 GCA_036584335.1 Pseudodesulfovibrio sp.
GGCCGAGGCGCGCCGCCAGACCGGGCTGATGGTCCACAAGATGGTCGAGAACCCGCGCTCGCCCTTTTCCAGCCCCCGGCGGCTGGACCGGGGCGGCGTCCCGGTCTACCGCTTCGAGGGCATGGGCCGGGCGCACCTGATCTGGTTCCGGGCCGACCTCGTCTATTGGATCAGCTGCCGGCCCGGCGACGAGGACGCGCTGCTGGCGGCGTTCTGCCGGTAGCGCGCCCGGACGCCTCCCTTTTCTCCGCACCCGTTTTCGGGTAGTGAGGTCCCATGCCAGAACTGCCGGAAGTGGAAGTCATAGCCCGGGGTCTCCACGCCACCCTCGCCGGGCGCGCCATAGCGCGCGTTGTCCACGCCGATCCGACGCGCCTGAGCGACCCGGCGGACGCGCTGACGCCCCGGATCACGGGCCGCACCATCAAACGCGTGCATCGCCGGGCCAAGGTCCTGCTCCTGGACCTGGACGACGGCGCGACCCTGGTCTTCCATCTCAAGATGACCGGCCGGGTGGTTCATTCGCCCCGGCGCGCGGCCAATGGATACGACCGGCTCCTGTTGCTGCTCGACGACAACTCCCAGCTCTCCTTTTCGGACATGCGCCGGTTCGGCTATGTCCGGGCCTTCGGGCCGGGCGAGCTTGCGCGGTGGGATTTCCTGGCCCGGGTCGGGCCTGAGCCGCTGGAGACGGACAGCCTTGTCCTGGCCAAGCGGCTCTCGGGCCGTCGCGGCGCGGTCAAGGGGCTGCTGCTCGACCAGTCCGTGGTGGCCGGGGTGGGCAATATCTATGCGGATGAGGCGCTGTTCCGGGCTGGCATCCATCCCCAGGCGCGCGCCGACGGCATCGGTACGGATCAGGCCCGGACCCTTTTTGCGGAACTCCAGTCCGTGCTGCGCCAGGCCATCGACGAAAACGGCAGCTCCATCCGCGACTACGTCAACGCCCGCGGCGACGCCGGAGCCTTCCAGAACAGTTTCAATGTTTACGGCAGGAAAGGTGAACCGTGCCGGACCTGCTCCACCCTGCTGGAAGCGGTCAGGGTGGCCGGGCGGACCTCCACGTTCTGCCCCCGCTGCCAGCCCGGGAACGGCGGGCGGCGCTGACCGCAATCAACTGCGAAAGTCGGTTGCGGATGATTGGTCGGCGCAGCAGGATTCCGGTTCCGGAAACCCGCGCAGCGGCTCCGGACATGGACGGTTTCGTTCGCTTGGAGGGCGCAACCGGAAAGAAAGTTGGAAAAAGTCAGGAAAAGCGAGCAGTCAGATTGTGGAAAACAAGAAATGCAGACAATTTTCCGGTGAACGAGCGGTCGGCGACGCGATTTGTTGATTATTCAATAAAATGAGTATATAGAAAAAGTATAGTAAAAGTCTAGACATTAGGGATCGTGAAAAAACGGATAGTTGCGAAAAGGGCGAAAATCGGGTCCGAAGCATGAGTGAACACGGAAGAATCATAGCCAGAAACGCGGCGGTGGTTGCGGGCGCGACCCTGCTTTCCCGCGTGTTGGGGTTTGTTAGAGATGTCATCGTGGCCTTTGCCCTGGGGGCCGGATTGTTCGCGGACGCCTTTTTCGTGGCCTTCCGCATTCCGAATCTGCTCCGCCGACTCTTCGGCGAGGGGTCGCTGACCATGGCCTTCATCCCGGTCTTTTCCCGCATCCGCGAGGAGGAGGGCGAGGAAGCGGCCCGGGCCATGGCCCGCTCGACCATGGTCTGGCTGGCCGTGATCCTGGGCGGGATCACCCTGCTGGCCGAATTGCTGGCCGCCCCGATCACCATGGCCATCGCCCCGGGATTCATCGGAAAACCCGTACTCTTCGAGGCCACGGTGGACCTGGTGCGCATCTGCTTCCCCTACGTCCTGTTCATCTGCGGCGTGGCCCTGTGCATGGGCATCCTCAATGCGGGCAACCACTTCCTGGCCCCGGCCCTGGCCCCCACCGTGCTCAACCTGGCCCTGATCGCGGCCGCCCTGGCCGGGTATTTCCTCAAGATCAACGTGGCCTACGCCATGGCCGTGGGCGTGCTTGTGGGCGGGGTGGGGCAGTGGCTGCTCCAGCAGCCGTTCCTCGGGCGAACGGGCTTTTCGTGGCGCGGGCCTTGGTCCTGGCGCAACAGGGGCGTGGCCCGCATGGGCATGCTCATGCTGCCCACGGTCTTCGGCGCGGCGGTCTATCAGCTGAACATCCTGCTCGGCACGCTGCTCGCCTCGTTTCTGCCCGTGGGATCGGTGTCCTACCTCTATTATGCGGACCGGCTGGTCCAGTTCCCCCTGGGCGTGTTCGGCATGGCGGTGTCCACGGCGGCCCTGCCGAGCCTGGCCCGGCTGGCCGCGCGCGGCGAGATGGAGGAATACGACGGGGCACTGTCCCTGTCGCTGGGGCTGACCCTGTTCATCGCCCTGCCTGCGGCCGCCGGGCTGATCACCCTGGCCCATCCGGTCATCGCCCTGCTTTTCCAGCGCGGGGCCTTCACGGCCGAGGCCGTGGCCGCCACGTCCGCCGCACTGGTGGCCTACAGCGTCGGGCTGCCGTTCATCGCCCTGTCGCGGCCCCTGGTGGCCGGGTTCTACGCCCTGGAGGACACGCGCACGCCGGTGCGCATCGCCGTGATCTGCCTGGCGGCGAACATCGGGCTGGGGCTGTGGCTGATGCACCCGCTGGCCCATGTCGGGCTGGCCCTGGCCGTGAGCCTGTCCTCGCTGCTCAATTTCGCGCTGCTCTTTCTGGCCCTGCGCCGCAAGCGCGCCTCGACCCTGCTGCCTCCGGGCTCCACGGCCAAGACCGTGTTCCTCAGCACGCTGGTGGCCGTCGCCGCGTGGCTCACCGCGTCCTGGTCGCCCTGGTGCCTGCTGCTCATCCCGGTCTGGGCCGTGGGCTACATCGTCCTTGCCCACGTCCTGCGCCAGCCCGAGGCGCGGCTGTGCACCGACATGCTGCGTTCGCGCCTGCGCCGTCGCAAGGCCGGGAGGGCGGCGTGAATCCGCCGGACTCCCGGGCCATCCTCGACCGGCGAGCCCGGTTCCCGCGCGGACTGATCCAGCCCGAGGGGGGCTACCGCTTTTCCCTGGATTCCCTGCTCCTGGCCTGCTTCGCCCGGCCCGGGCGGCGGCACGCGGGCGTTGATCTCGGCTGCGGCTGCGGCGTGGTCGGACTCGGGCTGCTGCTGCACGAGCCCGGCCTGACCCTGACGGGCGTGGAGCTCGATCCCGTTGCTGCGGACGCGGCCCGCAACAATGCGCAAGAACTATATTTCGCCAGTCAATTCAATATAATACAGGATGATATCCGCACTTGGAGGCCGCAGCGGGTGGCCGATTTCGTGGTCGCCAACCCGCCGTTTCGGCGCATCGGCGCGGGCCGCGTCAGCCGGGGCGGGGAGCGGGCCGCCGCCCGGTTCGAGCAGCGGGCCGACTTCGCCGCCTTTGCCCGGTGCGCCGCCGTGGCGCTCAAGACGCGCGGCAAGTTCTCCTTTGTCCACCTGCCCGAGCGGCTGGGCGAAATCATGGCGGCCCTCGCCGCCAACGGGCTGGAGCCCAAGCGGCTGCGTCTGGTCCATGCCCGGCCGGACGAGGAGGCGCGCATGGTCCTGGTGCAGGCGGTCAAGGCGGCCCGCCCCGGGTTGCGGGTGGAGCCGTCTCTCATCCTGCACGCGGGGCGCGGGGCGCAGACCCGCATCACGGACGAAGCCCTTGCGTTTTGTCCGTTTCTGGGCTGCAATCCCGGAGAAATCCCAGCGAGGTGACGCATGGACGACAAGGCGAGGGAAAAGGCGGAACGCTGGTTCGGCGGCGGCAAGCTGCTCTGCGCGGAAACGGTGCTGCGGATCATGGCCGAGGCGGCGGGGCGCGACCCGGGTCCGGCCTTGGCCATGG
>JAZHDH010000160.1:0-19677 GCA_036584335.1 Pseudodesulfovibrio sp.
TGGGTGGTCTTGTTGGCCGGCAGCTCATGCCATTCCTTGCAGGCAATCTGGCAACCGCGGCACGCCGTGCAGCGGGAGGTGTCTATCAGTATCGTCTTGGGCATGACGTTCTCCTTTTTCGCTAGGTTGCGAGTTCGGTGAGCTTGTCGGCCTTGCGGATATTGACGCAGCAGGCCTTGAACTCGGGAATGGTGGTATTCGGATCACCAACCGAAGGCGTGAGCCGGTTGGTGGAATCACCGGTCCCGGGGGTCGTCCAGCCGAAGCAGAACGGCATGCCGATTTCGTGGATGATGCGGCCGTGCACCGTGAACGGCCGTATGCGGATGGTCACCATGGCGATGGCTTCGACCCGGCCGCGAATGGATTCGACGATGACGCCGTCGCCATTCTTGATCCCCTTCTCCTTGGCCAGCTCCGGGCTCATTTCCACATAGAGCTGCGGTTCGGCTTCGAGCAGGTTGGGGATGTTGCGGGTTTCGCCGCCGCCGCACCAGTGTTCCGTCAGGCTGTAGGTGGTCAGCACGATCGGGTAGTTGGGGTCGGCGGGTTTGGCCAGCTTGTCCATTTCGCTGGCGACGAACTTGTACACCGGGCTGTTGAGCTGCTTGGAGAACTTGTTGTGGTCAACAGGCGTCTCCACCGGTTCGTAGTGTTCGGAGAACGGACCGTCCTCGCGGCCGGGGCCGTAGATCTGCCCCAACCCGTGCTTGGACATGATGAACGGATTCTTGCCCTTGCCGGTGGCCATGGGCGGCCAGCCGCCGTCGGGCACGTCGCCGATCCACTTGCCGTCCTTCCATTCGATGACGGCCTTGGCCGGGTTGTACGGCTTGCCGTTCAGGTCCACGGAAGCGCGGTTGTAGAGGATGCGGCGGTTGACCGGCCAGCACCAGGCCCAGTTCGGGAACAGGCCGATGTTTTGCTGCATCTCGGTCTGCTTGGTGCTGCGGCGCTTGGACTTGTTGCCGTCTTCCTCGGTGAAGCTGCCCGCGTACAGCCAGTTCAGGCTGGACGTGGAGCCGTCGTCCTTGAGGGCGGTGAAGGTGGGCACCTGCTGGCCCTTCTTGTACAGCTTGTCGCCCACCTGGGTGTCCACGGTGAAGCGGCCGTTGATGCGGGCGCACAGGTCGTCCGGATCGTACGTCTCGGGGTAGTCCAGCCAGGTCACGGCCTCGGGCAGCTTGCCGCCTTCCTTCCCGTACAGTTTCTGCACGCGCTTCATGAAGCCGCAGAACATGTCGCCGAAGGGCTTGGCCTCGTATGCGGGCTCCACGGCCTTGTAGTGCCATAGGTGCCAGCGGCCGGAGTTGGTGACCGAGCCTTCCTTCTCCAGACGGTGGGCGGACGGCAGCAGGAATACCTCGGTCTTGACCTTCTTGGGATCGACGCCGGGGCGGCGCCAGTTGTCCGTGGTCTCGGAGTTGTGCAGTTCGGAGGTGACCAGCCACTCCAGGTTGTCCAGCGCCTTGCGCAGCTTGTTGGTGTTCGGCACGGAGTTCATCGGGTTGAGGCCGATGATGATGCCGCCGCGGATTTCGCCGCGGTACATGCGGTCGAACAGGAACAGGTACGAGTAGTCCTCGCCCTTCTGGGCCTTGGGCAGGAGTTCGTAGCAGAAGCCGTTTTCCTTGGTGGCGTGCTCGCCGTACCAGGCCTTGAGCAGGCTGGCGAAGTACTTGGGCTTGTGCTGCCACCAGTTGGCGGACTGGGGATCGTTGCTCGCCGGCGTGTTCGCCTTGATGTACTCGTCGTAGGTCTGCCAGCCGTTGTGCGGCATGGCCATGTAACCCGGGATGATGTGGTACAGCAGGGCGTGGTCGGTGGACCCCTGGACGTTGGGCTCGCCGCGCAGGGCGTTGATGCCGCCGCCGGCGACGCCGATGTTGCCCAGCAGCAGCTGGATGATGCCCGCCGAGCGGATGTTCTGGACGCCGACCGTGTGCTGGGTCCAGCCCAGGGCGTACATCACCGTTCCCGCCTTGTCGGGCACGCCCGTGGCGGCGAAGGTCTCGTAGACCCGCATCAGGTTTTCCTCGGACACGCCCGTGGTTTCGGACACGGTCTTGATGTCGTAGCGGCTGTAGTGCTTCTTCAGCAGCTGGAAAACGCAACGGGGATTCTTGAGGGTCTTGTCCTTGACCGGGACGCCGTTCGCGTCGAGCTCGAAGCCCCATTTGGACTTGTCGTAGGAGCGGGTCTTGGGATCGTAGCCGGTGAAGACACCGTCCTGGAAACCGAAGTCCTTGCCCACGACGAGGGCGGCGTTGGTGTATTCGACGATGTACTCTTTGAAGTATTTTTCGTTTTCAACGATGTACTTGATCATGCCCCCGAGGAACGCGATGTCCGTACCGGACCGCAGGGGGACATGGAAGTCCGATCTGGCGGACGTGCGCGAGAATTTCGGGTCCACATGCATGACGGTGGCGCCCTTGTCCTTGGCCTGCAACACCCACTTGAAGGAGATCGGATGATGTTCGGCAGCATTGCTGCCCATGATAAGGATGGAATCGGCATTCTTGATGTCGATCCAGTGGTTGGTCATTGCACCGCGTCCGAACGACTCTCCCAGAGCCGCAACTGTGGCGCTGTGTCAGATACGCGCCTGGTGGTCCATGTGGACGACACCCAGGCCGCGCATCGCCTGATGGGCGATGGCACATTCCTCGTTGCCTGCGTGGGAGGTGCCCAGCAGGAACATGGATTCGAGACGGTTGACGGTTTTGCCGGACTTGTCCTTGAGGATGAGGTCCTTGTCGCGGGTGTCCTTGATGCGCCGGGCGATCTTGTCGAGCATCCAATCCCAGCTCTTCTCTTCCCACTTGTCGCTGTAGGGAGCGCGGTACAGGGGCTTCTTCAGCCGATGATGCCCGGTGGTCATGGACAGCATGGCCGCGCCCTTGGCGCACAGCGCGCCCTCGTTGATGGGGTAGTCCGGGTCGCCCTCGGTGCTGACGAGCTTCCCGTCCTTGACGTAACCGATCACATGACAGCTCACGGAGCAGAAGGGACAGACGGTCACAACCTCTTTGGCGCCGGTGATCTTGATCTGACCGGCATAGGCCTTGACCGGAGTCAGGCTGACTCCGAGTTGGCCGAGGGTGAGACACGCCGCTCCAGAGCCTGCGAGCTTCATAAAGCTTCGGCGGTCGAGTTTCATAAAACTGTGGCCTCCTTGATTTGTGCCTCGCGGCAAATGGCCGTTGGGCATCGTTCCCGCCCGGTCTTTTCGCCCGAGCCCTGCCACAATAGCATAAAAATCAGTTATTTCAACATGTTAAATTTAACACATAGCAAGGGCGAGGGAAAATCTCAGCCATATTTGATGGGAGAAAAAGGCAGGTATTCGCCGCTCTTGGCCAAGGCGAACAGTTCGACTTCCCGGTACCATTCGTCGAAGTCGCGGGCCAGTCCGCTGCCGAAGTTGGTGAGGTGGTACCCTTCCCGACGGCTGCCTGCCCGTTCGATGAGTTTTTCGCCGAAGAGCTTTTCCGTGGCCTTGATCTTGCCCCAGGCTCCCCGATAGGACATGCCCAGGGCTTCGGCCGCCCCCTTGAGGGAGCCGCACTGTTCCACCTTGCGCAGCAGTTGCAGCCGTCCCAGGCCGAAAAGCACGCCATCGTCGGTTTCGAGCCACAAGTGCATCCGCATGGTGGGATGGGCATTGCCGCCTGTCCCGGTCGGCATGGTTTCGAGCTCGCGCATGGCTACCTCCCCCTTGGAAAACTGCCCGAAGGGATGTCCTCGGCTGGACGGCCTCTTCTCGGCAATGGTTTACTGTGCCCTGTGGGGCATAGTCTTCCCCTATGAAGATGAGCGTCATGCCACAAAGATCGGGAACTTGAGTGCGGTTTGGCACTCGGCATGAATCAAATCAATAGTTACAGGGCGTTGGCTGGATTCTTCGGGGAAAGCAAGCGCGGAGGACAAGTATGCTTTTAAAGATAAATCATAACATCACGGCAGGTTGAAAGCGGTCAAAGTGGACTTTGAAAAAAATGGAAATACTAATGCCAAACCGTGGGAAAGATTGAAAGGGGTTGCCGGGGGAGCGATGGGAGCGCCTTTGGAAGCGCTCATTTACTCCCACGCATTCAATTGGGGACAAGACATCGGTTCAACGATCGGGGGCTTGCCCCGGGCGGGCCGTGCCGGGCGGCGCGGTTCAGCGCAGGAGCACCACCTTGTGCAACCCGCCGTCGTCGTAGACCAGTTTCGGCGATGAGCCGGGGAACGCCACCCGGTATTTTTCGATGGTTTCTTCCGGTGTTTCCGTGAGCAGGAACAACTTGACGGAACGGGCGAGCAGCGTCTGCATGAACGCCTCCTTTTCCGGGACGTTGACCATGGCTCCCCTTCCATAGAGGTTGAGGCTCTCGTTCCAGAGGAAGTTTTTCCCGTATTTCCTGGCGTACCAGGCCTGGTTGTAGCTGTCGCCGCTTTCGTAGGCCAGGATTCCGTTGTAGGGGATGTCTTTGCCCATGGCGGCCAGGATGTCGTCCGTATTAAGGAAATGGTAGTTCGGGAAGGCCAGGTTGTCCTGCGTCCGGGGGAAGCGGTGGTACTCCAGGTATCCGCCGGTCAGGGCCGTGAGGGTCATGTAGGCAAGGCAAGCCGCCGTGACGGCGTAGGCCGATTTCGGCCGGAAATGATCCAGGCAGATCCGGAAGGACAGGGCGGCGAGGATGGCCAAGGGAATGGCGCTGAGGATATATATCCGGTTGGTGGCGAACCCGTATCCGGTGGCGGGGAAAAACAGGGGGTATCCCATGGTCAACAACAGCAGGAGCAGGACCTGCCGCCGTTTTTCCCGGGCTCCATGCAATGCGAACAGGATCGGGAGCAGCAGCAACAGCCGGTAGCTCAGAATGCTCCAAAGGGCGTCCATCGTCACGCCCATCCCGCTGAAGGGGGTTTGCGGCGTGAAGTCGGTTTCGGCGCCGGTGACGTATCGGGCCATGATGTCGTCGTAAGCGGGCAGGTAGAGGAGCGCGGCCAGGGCGACCCCGCAAAGAAGGGCCAGCATGATCCGAAAATACGGCGATTCGAAGTCGAACCGGAATCCCTTGGGCCAGAGGGCGAGGCAATAGGCTCCGGCCAGGAAGGGGAAAACGATGTTGCTTGGAAGCGTATAGATGAGCAGCGCGGTGGCCAGTGCGATGACCGGGAGGTGGATTTTCTTCTTCTCGCGTTCAAACAGCAGGAAGCTGTGGAGGAAAATGGCCGCCAGGGCGAAGGTCAGGGTATAGCCCCGGAAGCGGAAGGCGTAGGCCAGGAACGGGAGCGCGGTGGAGATTCCTCCCAGGGCGATCCAGCCCGCGTCCTCTCCGAACAGCCGCCCGCTTTTGTAGACGAAGAAGAGGGTGAGCAGCGAGTATGCGACCGGCAGGAAGCGGTACTGCCAGAGGTCGAACTCGTAGGAGCCGAAGATATCCAGGAACCAGAGATTCGTGAGATTGAAGAAGATGTGATTGTTGGGGGCGCTGTAGCTGCCGACGATCTCCCCGAACCCCTTGAAAATGTATTTTCGAAGGGTGCAGGCCTCGTCCCAGTACAGTTCGTCCCCCACCAGCAGGAACAATGCGATGATGAAGGGGAGCAGTGAGAGGCCTGCCAGCAGCCATCTGCGGGGGTTCCTGAACATGGGGAGTTGCGGCTTCATGGCGACGGTTCGGTTGAAGTTGTTGGAGATAATCGTCCGGAAAGGCATAACCGGAGTTCAGTCATTAGTCCACTCGCGGGCGGAGTACGTTGCGTCGGCATGGTCCCGGTATGGCGGCTTGCCTGTGAGGCCGGTTGTCATCCGGCATATGGAGGGGGCGTGGGGAGTGTCGAAGTCCTGGAAACGGAAACGCGGCGTGCTGTCTCCGCCCGTCGGGGAAAGAAAAGGGGCTGCGATTTTTCATCGCAGCCCCTGTTCATTCTGGTGCCGAAGAGAAGACTCGGAAGTTCTGACTGTTCGGCTGTGCGGCAATATGCTGATTTTGTTTGTCTATTTTGTTTCGGCGTGTCCTTTGTATTTGTTCGTTGACCTACCACTTTGACCCGGTTGAGGCAAGGGGTTGTTTGGACTATAACAGATGGGGAATTTGTTCAACACGGAGGAAAAACAATGGAAGATCAACTGATAGCTGTCATAGAGGCGGCATCGGCACTCGGCAAGAATAAGCAACATCTTTTTAAAATCATCAACCGACTTAAGATTGACAAAGTTCATGAGAAAAGCAGTGACGCGCGAGGGCAGAAAAGAGCGTATATAACCCTTTCTGATTATGAGCGTATTAAGGAAAATCTTGCTGTTGAGAATGAAGTTTCGAATGGGGATGAATCATACATTGTCTCAGGTGGTGTCTTTTACTTGATTCAGTTGGAACCTGAATGTGATCCAGATCGGTTTAAGTTGGGTTTTGCAACGAATATTGAAGAAAGGATTCGTTCTCACAAGACCGCTGCGCCTTTTTCTACGGTCCTGAAAACGTGGCCCTGCAAGCTGTTATGGGAAAAAACAGCCATTGAGAGCGTCACCCAAGGGTGTAGGCAGATATATACGGAGGTTTTCAGTGGGGATATTGAAGTTGTTAGGAGGAGGTGTGACGAATTTTTCGCATTGATGCCTCCCTTGGACGACGTTGAAAATGGATAGTGATGTTTATTGGGGAGGGCCACTTGCGCGTCGAATCTCCGGGATGATAAGACAGGGCATAACCCAGTTAGGTTGAGTCACCAGAAGGAGGTAAAAACGCACTCAGGCGCGTTCATAAGTTTTGACGATAGTCCAAACTGATGAACGCTTAAGTAGGCACTAACATGCCGTAACACCTAACACTTCGCTGCCGTTCATTTCCAAACGGCACACTTTCACATCCTAACGCCAGGCTGAAACACAGCACCCCCGCCGGGCAAACGACAGGTATTTATACGCCTGCGGTTGTCAAAATTCCCCCACGGCCACCGCTTATGCGCAGGACGAATGAGCCTGCGTGGTCGGGGGAGCGAGCGATTCGCGGCATGTGACGTCTGGCGGTAGGCGATTCCGGGTGCTTTGACCCACCACTTTCCTATGTGGCCCGCTGTCAAGACAATCTGTGTGTAGCCTTTTCCTATTCGTGCTTTTTCAGCACCCAGTACCGTTCGTGGTACAAAGTCAGATCGCTGCGCCATTTGAACATCGCTGCAAACGCAGCCAAGTGGTGTCGCGCAGGGTAAAAAGGTTTGTTTACACGGTTTGCTGATGACGGGCCGGAAGACTCAAATGCCAGAGCAAAATTGCCAGATGCCGTGCAATGGCGGTGATGGCTTTTTGTGAAATGCCCGCTCTGGAGAGTAGACCCGTATAGCGCTTTTTGACCTTGGGGACCTTTCCCTGCCATACCCATGCGGCTTCAATGAGCAGACTTCGCAATCGTTTCTGTCCTACCGGAACCAGGCAACCTCGGGCGGACTGCTCCCCGCTTTGCCGGACTGTTGGCGCAAGTCCTATATACGACGCCACCTCTTCCGGACGCTTGAAACGCTCCGGACGAAATATTTCCAACAAGAACGTGGTGGCCACTGTCGGCCCCACGCCCGGCACTGCCCGCAATCTTCTCATTGGTTCTTCGTGCCGCGCTTGCATGATCGCCGCAAGCGACGTTTCGATTTGCTTCAGTTCAGAGTGTTGCCATTCCAGTTCCTTCAGAAGGCTGTCCAATGTCAGCCTTGCGGCCGGTTCGATCTGCACGAGGTGGAGCTGTTCGACCCCCTTTCGCGCCCATTGTCCCAACCCTGGAGGTTCTTCCACGCCGAAATAGAGCAAGTGAGACTTGATGCGCTGCTTGGTGCGACGAATCGTGTCCACGATTTGCCCTCTGCGGCGAATCAGGCTGCGCTCACCCTCCTCGCGCACCGAAGGGACAGCGATCGGCTTGAGCATGTCCTTGGCTGCGTAGTCGGCCAACTTGAGGCAGTCCAGACGATCGGTCTTGGCCCCGATCGACACGGGACGAAGAATCTTGCTCGGCGCGGCCACGCAACAATTGATGCCTGCCTCCTCTACAGCTCGGCAAAGCCCGAAACCCGTGGGGCCTGATTCATAAGCTACAGTTTTTATGGGGATGCCAAGATCAAGCAGCACGGCAACCAGGTCATACGGATTGGCCGGGGCGACCCAGGTTTCGCAAGCACCGTCTGTTCGCCGGACTCCAACGTGGTAACTGCGCTTGTGCACGTCCACCCCCACAGAAATCTCTTTGCCGGGGTATGCTTCCAGGAAATCCCGAATCCGTGATAAGGAATACTTTGCCATGCTGGCCTCCTGTGGTTCTGAATTGGTGGTTTAATCCAGATTACCTCAGTTCAGGCCAGCATGGTATTTGACCCAGAGGGGTCAAATCACGCCGAAAGAAGACAATGTGTAACTTGCCGGATAAAAAAGAAAAAGGGTTGCAGCTTGTTAGCCGCAACCCTTGATCATTCTGGTGCCGAAGAGAAGACTCGAACTTCCACGGGGGAACCCCCACTAGACCCTGAACCTAGCGTGTCTACCAATTCCACCACTTCGGCACGTTCAAGGAAGCATTGGATAACCGTATGGTGTTCGCATGTCAACAGATTAGTTGGGGCGGAGTGAAAACCCGGGGCACCCGCCGAGGAGAGCGGAGAAGGGAAGGGGGAGAGTTCGGTCGGCCCGGCATGAGTCCAGAACGTCGATCCGGTCGCGGGCTGGAACAGGGAAGGCCGCAGCCTGCTCGTCCAGCACGAGCCCAAAGGGGGGCGGCCCAGGACGCTGTGCAACCTGTCCGCCGCGCAGCAGGACGCTCCGGAGCGTGCAATGCCCCATGTCGGCTCATCCGACAGGCCGGGGAAACAGACTCTCGTGCCCGAAGGGTTGGGTGACGAGTGTGACGACTTTGAGATAATGCGCACCCCCGGTGCGATGGAACAACCTCTCGTTTCGTTTTTGCACTCATGCAACGCATCTTTTCCACGACGAGAGTTGGAAAACACAGTCATCGGCTTCCTGCTCCATCCGATAGAAGAGGGGGGCAGGCAGAGTAAGCGTCATGATATCGTCCCGGAAACGTTTGCGCATGACCTCCCGGCCATCGCTCCCCAGCATGCCCAGCACCGCCCTGGGGGCCGCTGATTCCGCCTCGGCATAGGCAAAAGCCGCGATGCTGCAACAATCGGTGCCCTGGGGAGCCCGGAGAGGATCGGTTCCTTGCATAACCGACCCCGCAAGCGTCACAAGACCGGATAACTCAACCGGGTTGACCGGGAAGATGACGGCTCGGATATCCTCATCACCAGAGGTGAGGCCCAGCGGCTTGAACAGCACATACCGGCACCCAATGTCGTATCGCGGGAACTCATGAAGAATCCACTCTCTGGCCAATTCCGCAGTACAGTGCCGACGCTCGCCATACTCGTACATGGCGCGCCAGTTTTTGGGCGCAGCCTCTATCTGGGCTTGATAGGCCGCCCGGTGGCTTGCGGATTGAAGCCCTTTGCTGAACAGGGCGGCATGCAGATCCAACTGCCCGTCCGATCTATCGAAATCGCACCCAAAGCCCAAAGCCGCTCGACCGCCTGTGCAGACGATGCTCTCACGGCTGCCGCCCGCAATTCTGCCGTCTACGCTTGCCGCTACGAACAAATAGAGGACACATCCGAACTTGCCTTTTTTGAACTGGAATGCATCCGCAGGCAGGGTGTCGCTCCAAACAACCGCTACCGGATCGAACGCCGGACGTAGGTTTTTCACGATCAAACTTTCCATGCTGGCTCCTTTTGTGAACGACGTATCTCGTCTTGTGAGATTTGAAGTGCGTATTCAATGGCTGGCATTCTTTGAGAACATGTTTATTACTACAACGCCGGTCATTATCATCATGATTCCTACTATTGCCGGAATATCAGGCAGTTGATCAAACCAAATTGCGCCTATTACAACGACGAGCGATATCCCAACCCCTGACCATATTGCATAGGCAATGCCTACGGGTATCGTTTTCAGCACAATGGATAACAGATATAGCGATACTCCATAAGCGGCGATTGCAATAATGCCAGGGCGCAACCTGGTGAACCCTTGCGAGGCGTTCAAGGCGCTGGTCCCAATCACTTCTGCAACGATTGCCATGGAAAGATACAGATACCCCATGCGTGCTCCTGTTTGACGGTTGTGCATTGAGAGTATCGATGATATGGCTTAATGGGTAGAGCCATAAACGAAAATCTGATTGAGCCATTATGAGGCACAGGACATGCGACAAGCCGCTGACATCGAGATCGCCTTGACGCCAAGGCCGGAAGGGATGACGCTTCAACGGTGGCTGTATGACGAGATTCGTACAGCCATTCTTTCGGGAAGGCTTGTGCCGGGTTCCCGCCTGCCTGCCACCCGCGATCTCGCGCTGCGATTGGCAATATCCCGCGGCACGGTGCTGGCGGTGTATGACCAGTTGGGCGCGGAAGGATACATCCGGGGCGCAACGGGACAGGGCAGCTTTGTCGCCCCGGAATTGCCGGACTTGCCTCCCCGGCCGCTCGCACCGGGCGGCGGAGTGGCGGAATCAATGAGCATGGCGCCAAGCGAGGCGTCGGCCGTGGCCTTGTCTGCCCGGGGCAGGAAGCTGTCCATGACGCCGTTCAGCCTCGCTGGACGTTCTTTTCCGGCAAAAGCATTCCGCACCAACCAACCGGATGTCGCAGCATTTCCCCTTGAGCTGTGGACGCGCATTGCCTCAAGCAGATCACGTCGGCTGCGGCCGGAACTCCTTATGGATGGCGATGCCCGCGGTTACAAGCCGTTGCGCGAGGCGATCGCTGGTTACCTCCGTTCCAGCCGTGGGATATCCTGCTCCGCCGAGCAGGTGGTGTTGGTGGGCAGCGTCCAGCAGATACTTGATATCAGCGCCCGGCTGTTGCTCGATCCGGGAGACGAAATATGGGTCGAGGATCCCGGATATCCCGGCGCCCACTTGATATTCGCCGCCGCAGGCGCAAGAATCGTGGACATCCCGGTGGATTCAAATGGCATGGATGTGGTTTTCGCCCGCAATCAGGCTCCCAATGCGCGATTGGCATATGTCACGGCCGGAAGGCAGGCGCCCATGGGCTCCGTGCTGGCGCTGGATCGGCGTCTCGCCCTGCTGAGCTGGGCTCATCGGCACGATGCCATTGTGATTGAAGACGACTACGACAGCGAATACCGCTACGGAGGTGCGCCGCTATCCGCCATGAAGAGCCTGGATGAAGCGGGCCGAGTGATCTATTGTGGGACCTTCAGCAAACTGCTCTTCCCCTCTCTCCGTATTTCCTATGCCGTGTTGCCCGACCAATTGATTGCCCCGTTTGCTGCGGCATTGTCCCTGACTTCTCGTCACGTCGCCCTCATGGCCCAGAGCACGTTGCACGAATTCATTGCCGAGGGCCATTTTGGCCGCCACGTGCGGCGCATGCGGCTGCTCTATGCCGAACGCGCCCAGGCCCTGCGGCAAGCTGCCGATGTGTATCTGGCAGGGCTGCTTGAAATTCCCGAAATCACCATGGGGCTGGACACGCCGGCATTTCTTCCTGGCGATAGGGATGACAGGGGTGTTGCCCACTTGGCGGCCCAGGCAGGAGTCGAAAGCCTCCCACTGTCGATGTATGCCAGAACGCGCCCTGTGAAGCCGGGACTGCTGCTCGGATTTGCCGCTGTCGGCCCGGAGGCGATTGCATCCGGCGTGCGTACGCTCGCCCGGGTGTTGGATGCCTGAAAACCGCAATTGAGCGATTGCCGCCGTCTTGGCGTGTTGATGCCGAACCGTCGAAAGGGGACGGCGCAGGACGCGTGTTCGCTCCGTGTCCGCTTCAAAACAAAGAGTGCATCGAAGCCACTGCCGGACATTCCACCGGCCGCCGCAGCGTGTCCGGTGCCTATCTTGGCAGCAGCTATTGACAGAACCCGCTTCGGCGGGGATTCATGAACGGGGCCGGGCGTCCCGAAGAACCCCGGCCCCGTTTGCTAGAACCGCTCGAAGTCGCCTTCGTCCCCCATGTCGAGGCCGATGCCGACGGGTGCCGACTTGGCCGCCGCAAGCCGCTTGGGCCGGGGCTTGGCCGTCCGCACCGTGGCGGTGGCGCGGCGGCCGTCGTCGCCCACGCGGAAGAAGGCCACGGTTTCCTGCAGCTGGGCGGCCTGGCTTGACAGCTGCGATGCGGTGGAGGACATCTCCTCCGATGCCGACGCGTTTTGCTGGACCACATTGTCCAGCTGCTGGATGGCGGAGTTGATCTGGGACGCGCCCGCGTTCTGCTCGTTGCTCGCGGACGAGATTTCATCGACGAGTTCGGCCGTGCGCTGGATGTCCGGCACCAGCTTGCCGAGGAGTCCGCCCGCGCGGTCAGCCACCTGCACGCTGCTGGCGGCCAGTTGGCTGATCTCCCCGGCCGCGATGCCGGAGCGTTCGGCCAGCTTGCGGACTTCGGCCGCGACCACGGCGAATCCCTTGCCGTGTTCGCCCGCGCGGGCGGCCTCGATGGCCGCGTTGAGGGCCAGGAGGTTGGTCTGGCGGGCGATTTCCTCGATGATGGAAATCTTGTCGGCGATCTCCTTCATGGCTTCCACGGATTCGGCGACCGCCTTGCCGCTTTCCCTGGCTTGTCCCGACGCGCCGCTGGCCAGTCCCTGGGTCTGGTTGGCGTTATCCGCGTTCTGGCTGATGTTGGCCGCCATCTGCTCCATGCTCGAGGAAACTTCCTCCAGGGCGGAAGCTTGCTCCGTCGCGCCCTGGGATAGGGTCTGCGACGTCGAGGCCAGTTCTCCCGCGCCCGAGGCGACGTTGTCGGTGACCATGCGCACGTCGCCGACCACCTTGCGCAGCCGCGCTCCCATGTCCACGAGCGTCGAGGCCAGGACGCCGATCTCGTCCTTCTGGTTGATGTCCAGGGCGGCGGTCAGGTTGCCCGAGGCGATTTCGTGGGCGAAGGCCACACTCTTGACCAGCGGGGTGGTGATGGACTTGGCGATGAAGAGGACCACGACGACGATGATCAGCAGGGCGGCGATGGTCAGCGCGACGCTCAGGTACAGGAATTCGTCGGCGGCCGCGAATATCTTCCCCTTGGGGATGGCGATGCCGATGGACCACGGCGTGTCGGTGCCGCGGATGAGGATCGGCTGGAACAGGTACAGGTACTGCTGGCCGTCCTGGGCGGACTGCAGGAATTCGGAGAATGGCTGGCCCGCCTCGACGGCCTTGGCGATGGTGGAAGCCTGCTCCGGGCTCATGGCTTCGGCGAGCGTCTTGTTGACCAGCTTGCCGTCGGGATGCGCGGTGATCTTGCCCTTGTTGGAAACGATGAAGGCGTACCCGGTCTCCATGGGCTTGATGTCTTCGACCATGCCCTGGAATTCGGTCAGGGTGAAGTCGATGCCGACGATACCGATGAACTTGCCGTCGGATTTGATGGGAACCGAAACCGTGGCCATGTTGGTCTTGGCCACGTCCGTGTAGTATGGCTCGGTCAGGATCTGGCGGCCCTTGTCCCGGGGACCCATGTACCATGCGCGGGTGTTGGGGTAGTCCAGGGCGGCGAGGTTCTCCACCTTGAGCGTTCCGTCTTCGCGCCACCAGTAGTTGCCGTAGGCGCCGCCCATGCCCTTCCACATCGGGTCTCCCGTGGCGTGGAATTCGGCGTCCCGGCCGTCCAGGGCGTTGGGCTCGAAGCAGGACTGGATGCCGAAGAAGGTGGGGTTGGACGCGGTCACCTTTTTCTGAATCTCGTCGATGACCGTGCGGTCGATGAGATCCTTGCGCTGGACCATGCCTTCGTACACGGCGGCCATGGTCAGGCTGGCGTCCAGGGCGGCCTCGATGCTGCCCTTGACCTGGTTGCCGTACCGGTTGGCCATTTCCTCGGCCATCCTGCGGGCGTCTTCGATGGCTATTTGGCGCGTTTTCGTCACGACGATGACCGTGTACAGGATGAGTATCAGCGATACCGCCAGGCAAACGCTTCCGCCGATCTTTCCTTTCAAAGAAATGTTTTTGAACGACATGCTTCCTCCTGAACTCTGGTTGCGATCTTTCCCTAAGACTAGCGGCGCAAGGGGTTTTGCAGCTATTATTTAATAAGGAGGGCATGTCTCTGTCCGGGGGGCGGTCCTGTGGTCCGGCAGGGCATCGCGACGAAAGGAAAGGCGGAGCGGCGGGAGATGGCTGCGGCTGCGGAATGGCCTGATGCCGCATGCGAACAGGGGCTGCGGTGATGTGACCGCAGCCCCTGTTCATTCTGGCGCCGAAGAGAAGACTCGGAACGTCTCGCTTTTCGGCAGCGTGACAATGCTTTGATTTTGTTTGTCTATTTTGTTTCGGCGTGTCCTTTGTGCATGAAGAATGACCTGGCATTTTGACCCGGCTTCAGCAAGGGAGAGCTGGTTTGATTCTTTTTTATAATGTTTATTTTTACTAATCATGCTAGGGTGAAAGTAGTCTTAATTGTCTCTAAACGTAGAGGGGCTTCATAACTGGATTACTCTGGGTTGTCTTGATCGGGCTGATTGTCGGCTGGCAGGCGGAATGTTTGTGAACGGCGGATTCGGTCACTTGGACATATCGGTAGCGGAATCCTTGACCGCGGTGGACGGATACCTCTTTGGAGGCCTTGGGATCAATATGGGCGGACTTCTTGGAGCATGCCACAGTTGGCGAGGTGATTCTGATTTCCATATTGCGCCTGTTCATTGCGTCTTGCACAGACCAATCCGAACCGTCACATCACACTGCAGACTTGGCAGAAACGCCTCACTTCCAAAAATCGCTTCGCCGCTTAACATATCGATACTACGCCCACAATGGCTCCACTCTGTAATATTCATTTAACAGTACAATATATTAACATTCTATAAACGCAACACGTCGCCCCTTGTTGCTTCAGTACGGCATGGCCTACGGACAGCTCGTGGGTGCCACAGGAGTTCTTTACCATTGCCACTATGCACACCCGCAATTTCGCGGGGCAAGCAAAGGAATCGGCTGTCATTCAGGTAGCCAATGGGGCAGGGCAACCATGCACACCAAAAAGTTGATTTTATGTGTCGATGACGAATCCATGAATCTGAATCTTCTCGACGCCGTGCTCTCGCCCAGGGGGTACGATGTGCTTCTGTGCGAGAGCGGGCGCAAGGCGATGGAACTCATGGAAAAAAATCAAGTGGATCTGGTCCTTCTGGATGTCATGATGCCCGGGCTCGACGGCTACAATGTATGCCGAACCATCAAGGCTGACGAGCGGTTTATGCTCATCCCTGTGGTCATGATCACCTCACTGACATCAAAGGACGACCGGATCAAGAGCATTGAGGCCGGTGCCGAGGACTTCATCTCCAAACCCTTTGACCAGACCGAGGTGCTGGCCAGGATCAAGATGCTTCTCAAAGTGAGGGAATTGAACGTCAGCCTTGCACGCGCCTATGACGACATCAACAAACTCACGACCTTCGGGAAGATGGCGGTGAAGAGCTTTGAAAGCGGGCAATTCAACCTGGGCTTTGCCATCGACAAGATCATCGAACAGATCATGCCCGGCCAGGATCCCGGCGGCGGGCACCCGCGTACGTGTGTTGTCGGGGTGCCGCTTGGCCAAGGCGGCTGGGAGTGGACGCGCTTCGAGTACGAGCCTGCAGGCATCAAGCGCGTCCCTCTTGACATGAACCTCGAGATTCATCTCCACCTACCGCCGGACAACAAGGCCAGGATCGTCTCCTACGACGCCGAGCATCTGGCTACCTTGAAGATGAAGAACCTTGTTAAACAGCTCCGGCTGTCCTCTTTATCTGTGGACAACCTTTTATGCTATCTGAGCACCAGCTTGTGCATCTTCACCATGAACTATGGTCGGGAGATCACGAAACATGACGCCGACGTTCTGAACACCCTGGTCATGCATACCCTGTTCGTCAAATCGACACTGGAGAACATTCAAGAGATCGAAGGGGGATTCACTTACAGTCTCCAGGCCCTGGCCAGAGCCTCTGAGGCCAACGACGAGGACACTGGCAACCACATCCTGCGAGTTGGCGCCTATGCCGCTATCCTGGCGACGGAGCTCAACCAGTCAGAGGCGTTCTGCCGCGACATCAAGGTTCACGCTCTGACCCATGACGTGGGCAAGCTTCATGTGCCCCTGAATATCCTGATCAAGCCGGAACAGCTCGACAAGACCGAGTTTTCGTTCATGAAGAAACACACGCATTACGGGGCCATGATCCTGGGTGATCATCCCCGGCTACGCATGGCCAAGACCATTGCTCTCACGCACCACGAGAACTGGGACGGCACAGGCTATCCGAGCGGCCTTGTCGGTGACGCCATCCCTTTGGCCGGGCACATCACCAAGCTTGCCGACCAGTATGACGCTCTGCGCAACGCCAGGGTCTACAAGCCAGCCTTTGACCACGCGACCACGGTACAAATCCTGACCGAGGGCGATGGCAGGACCCTGCCCGAACACTTCAGTCCGACTCTGCTCGCGGCCTTTGTGTCCACTGCGTCGCGTTTTGACGAAACCTACAACAGCCTGAATGATGATTTTTATACAAAAGTTCGGCAGCTTGTATAAAACGGCATACAAAGCGCATCAGAAAATGAGTATCAGGCAGTTCTGATGAAGAATGTTTAGCACGAATCGAGAGGTGCGGCACATGTCCAATACAGATAACCATTTTTCAGTCACGAACGATGCCTCTAGCAAGGCAGAAGCCCTTTCCGAGGACCAGCAGAAAGAAGCAATTCTTACGGCAAAGGCTTTGCAGGACGCCATATTCAACAGCGCCAACTTTTCCAGCATCGCCACCGACGCCAAGGGCGTCATTCAAATCTTCAATGTCGGCGCCGAACGCATGCTGGGCTACACCGCCGCCGAGGTGGTGGACAAGATCACTCCTGCAGACATTTCCGATCCGCAGGAGGTCATAGCACGCGCCGAGGCGCTTTCCATCGAACTCGACACGCCGATCACCCCCGGCTTCGAGGCGTTGGTGTTCAAGGCCTCGCGCGGTATCGAGGACATCTACGAGCTGACCTATTTTCGCAAAAACGGCAGCCGGTTCCCGGCTGTGGTGTCGGTCACGGCGCTACGCGACGCACAGGGAACCGTCATCGGCTACCTGCTGATCGGTACCGACAACACTGCGCGCAAGCAGGTCGAAGATGAGCGGATGAGGCTGGATCAGAGCCTGCGCGACCAGCAGTTCTACACGCGTTCGCTCATTGAATCCAATATCGACGGGATCATGGCCACTGATCCGCAGGGCATCGTTACCGACGTCAACAAGCAGATGGAGGAGCTCGCCGGACGGACGCGCGACGAATTGATCGGCGCACCGTTCAGGAGTTACTTCACCGATCCGCAACTGGCCGAAGCGGGCATCAATCAGGTGTTGGCCGAGGGGAGCGTCACCAATTACGAGCTCACCGTGCTCAGCCTGGATGGCAGGGAAACCGAGGTGTCCCTCAACGCGACCATTTTCTACGATCGGAACAGGAGGCCGCAGGGCGTGTTCGCCGCTGCACGCGACATCAGTGAGCGGAAAAAGGCGGAACAGCTCCAGCGGGAACTCATGGAGGCGTCGGAAGCGTCCAGCCGTGCCAAGTCTGAATTTCTGGCCAACATGTCCCATGAGCTCAGGACTCCGCTCAACTCCATCATCGGTTTTGCAGAGGTGCTCCAGGACCAGCTCTACGGCAAGCTTGGCTCCAAGCAACTCCAGTATGTGGAAACCATCCACAAGGCCGGACAGCATCTGCTTGTGCTCATCGACGACATCCTTGACCTGGCCAAGATTGAGGCCGGGAAGATGGAGCTGGAGTTGAACGAATTTCACCTGCGGGATATCCTGACGCACAGCATGTCCATGCTGAGCGAGAAGGCGCACAAACACGGCATACGGTTCAGTCTGGACATTGCGCCGGAGACCCCGGAAGAGGTGGAGGCGGATGAGCGCAAGTTCAAGCAAATCCTGTTCAACCTGCTCTCCAACGCCATGAAGTTCACTTCCGATGCAGGCACTGTGACCCTGCGCGTCAGACCCTATCCGCCCAAAACAGGTTGGCTGGAGGTCGAGGTTCTGGACACCGGCATCGGCATTTCCGAGGCCGACACTTCAAAATTGTTCTGCGAGTTCACACAACTTGAGTCGCCGTTGGAAAAGAAGCACCAGGGTACCGGGCTGGGGCTGGCGCTGACCAAACGGCTGGTGGAGGCCCACGGCGGCGACATCAGCGTTGTCAGCGAACTCGGCAAGGGGAGCACGTTCTCGTTCCGCATCCCGTCCAGGCAGAAGATGCCTGACTGACGGCTTAATCAACAATGAGGATAGAGCATTATGGCCAAGATCCTGCTCGTTGAAGATAACGCCGACAATCGGCTTTTAGTGAAGGACATCCTGGGCCACAAGGGACACGACATCCTTGAAGCCCCGGACGGCATGACCGGGATACGCATGGCCAAGGAGTACATGCCGGACCTCGTGCTCCTGGACATCCAAATGCCGGTTTTGGACGGTGAAAAGGCGTTCAAGATTCTGAAGGAAGATCCGCGTACAAAAGCGCTGCAGGTTATTGCGGTCACCTCCTTCGCCATGAAAGGGGACCGGGAAAGGCTGCTCAGGATGGGCTTTGTCGGCTACATTGCCAAGCCCATCGATACGCGTGAGTTTCCTTCTCTGATCGAGGGCTTCTTGTCGCGGAAGACATGACGAGTTCTTCTTGGCACGTTTTTGTGCATGGCTCGGGAGACACCATTCACAAGGGAACTGCCCGCAGAAAATGTGCCGCCCAGCGGTCAGACAGATAGAAATTCTTTTGGGAGTCACAATAATTTGGGGGGCTGTACCGATAACTAGCCCATATATTTTCTAACCCACTGTTTAAGCTGTTTAAACTGGCTTCGCGGATTGCTGTTGTTAAAACGCCACTCGCATTTCTTTAAAAATAGAGAAAAATGCTTGGTTGGAATGCCGTTGAATTTCCTCATATGGTGTTTGGCCTGGTTCCAAAAAATCTCGATTCCATTGATGTGATTGTGGCTATCTGCAAACAGCTTCGAGTGGTTGATTCGGAAGTGTTTGAACGCTGACACATCAAGGACATTGTAGCCATACCAGCAGTCCGAGTAAACCACGCTGTCTGGCTGGATTCTCTCCTGAATAATGGGAAGTAAGGTTTTACCTTTCGCATCAGGAATCACCTGTGTATATACCTTCCCGCCCCTTTTGAGGATTCCAAAAACAGGGACCTTTACTGCGGCCCCATGTTTTGCCCCTCCGCTTGCCTTCGAAGTAGCTCTCATCGACCTCAAATTCGCCAAAATCCATCCCTTCACAGGACTCTTCTTCCGCTATGATTTCCCGGAGCCGGTGAAAGTAATAGGCAGCGGTTTTGACGTTCACACCAACCAGATCAGCAGCACAACGAGCTGTCGCGCCAGCCACAAAATGTTCGATTATGAAGCTGTTTGTCCTTGCTCAAACGACTTTTTCGCATTGCCATACTGATAACCCAGAGGAGTTATCTGGTACAGCCCCTAATTTTGTTGAGAGGATTTCAGGGGCGACTACTTAGAACTTATCCGTAAATAAATAGACTTTTTCTAGGTTCATCCGGTTCAAGCGTACTTTTGACAAAATGAAAGGACATGGCGTCCAAC
>JAZHDH010000161.1:0-3852 GCA_036584335.1 Pseudodesulfovibrio sp.
AGATGAATGGCAGTCGCCCCGCAAGGGGAACAGAACCCGGCTTACGGCCGACTCCGATTATTGATGACCGGCGGCGGGGGAGGGACGACCTCCCCGCGCCGACCAACCGAGGATGCGCATGCAGCGACCGCTGGGGAACATATGGGCCGTCATTCTGGCCGCCGGTTCGGGCGCCCGCCTGGCCGAAGCTGCGGGAGGCGTGCGCAAGCAGTTCCTGGAATTCCGGGGCGCCCCCCTGTTCTGGCATTCGGCCCGCACCTTTTCCCGCGTGGCCGGGCTGCGCGGGCTGGTCTTCGTCTTTCCGCCCGACCTGGCCGGGGAGATGGAAAAACGGGTGCGCGAATACGACCGGGGCGAAAACCTGGGCCTCAAATGGGCAGTTTGCGCTGGCGGCGAACGCCGCCAGGATTCGGTCCGTAGCGGCCTCTCCCTGCTGCCCGCCGACTGCGACGGCGTGCTCGTTCACGACTCGGCCCGGCCCTTTGCCTCGGCCCGGCTGGTGGCCGAACTGATCGACGCCCTGAACCGGGGGGCGCGCGCGGCCATCCCGGCCATCGCGGTGACGGACACGGTCAAGCGCGTGGTCGGCGGCGTGGTGGCGCAGACGCCGGACCGCGCCGAGCTGCGGGCGGCGCAGACCCCCCAGGCATTCGAGACCGGCCTGCTCCGGGAGGCGCACGAACGGGCCGAAGCCGAGGGCTGGCAGGTCACGGACGACGCCGGCATGGTCGAGCGGCTGGCCGAGGTGGCGGTCATCCCCGGCGAGCCGGGCAACGTCAAGATCACCACCCCCGAAGACCTTGCGCGGTTGCGCGAACCCCGGGCCACCGTGCCGTGCGTGGGCTGGGGCTACGACGTCCACCGCTTCGGCGGCGAGGGCGACCGGCCGCTCAGGCTCGGCGGCGTGCCGATCCCCGGCGGGCCGACCATCGTGGCCCATTCCGACGGCGACGTGCTGCTCCACGCCCTGGCCGACGCGGTGCTCGGCACCTTCGGCGGCCGCGACATCGGCGCGCACTTCCCGGACGCGGACCCGAAATTTTCCGGCATGGACAGCGGCGTCCTGCTCAGGGAGGTCCTGTGCAAGGCCGAAGCCGCCGGGGTGCGCGTGGTCCACGCCGACCTGACGGTCATCGCCCAGGTCCCCAGGCTCGCGCCCCACGCCGACCAGATCGCGCGCAACGTCCGCCACCTGCTCGGGCTGGGGCCGCACCAGGTCAACTTCAAGGCCACCACCGAGGAGGGCCTCGGCTTCACGGGCGGGAAGCTGGGCATCAAGGCCGTGGCCGCCATCACCGCGCTGAGGGAGCTGTAGCCATGGGCGCGCTCAGGAAATTTTTGCTGTCCTTTGTGGTCTTCGTGGCCGTGTGCGGCGCGGGACTGCTTTGGTACGTCCACTACGAGGTCGGCCGGGAGCTGACCCGGGCCGTGGCCGGAGTGGACGGGCTGGATCTGGCCTGGAAGGGGCTTTCGGTGTCGATCCTCGACCCGGCCGTGACGCTCAGGGGCGTCGAGGGGTCCCTGCCCACGGGCGAGCATTTCACGGCGGAGAGCGTCCGGATCACCTCCTTCGACCAGCGCAACCCCATCCCGCACTACGCCTCGGCCGAGGCGCGCGGCGTGCGCATGGATCGCGCCCCGGTGCTGCGCCAGTGGTGGCCGGGCATGGCCCGGGCCGTGGAAGGCGACGACAACCCCTGCGACCTGGCCCTGGACTATGCCTACAGCCCCGCCTCCAAAACCCTGGACATCCGCACCGCCCGGCTGGCCTGCCCGGCCATGGGGCGGCTGGAGATGAACGGCTCGCTGACCGGCCTGGACTTCGCGGACCACCGCATGGAGCAGCTCATCGGCCTGCGCATCGCCCGTGCGGACGTCAGCTTCACCGAAAGCGCGCTGGTCGATTCGCTGCTGCGCGACACCGCCCTGGCCCTGAACACTTCCGAAGACGCGGTGCGCGATCAGGTCTGCGCCGAGCTGGAGGCCATGGCCGACTATGCGGCCAAGGTCGGGAACCCCGAGGCCGAACAGGCCCTGCGCTCGTTCTGCCGCTTCGTGCACGCTCCGGGCACCCTGAGCCTCACGGCCCGGCCGTCCGAACCCGTGCCCGTGCCCTACTTCTTCATGGGCCGCGACATATACGACAACATCCGCCTTCTCGGCCTTTCCGTGACCGCCGCAGAAAAGGGCGATATTTAATCAATAGTCAATGAAATCAAATTAATATAGATGGAGTATTTCTATGAGACTCTATAACACCCTGAAGCGCAAGAAACAGGAATTCGTCCCCCAGACTCCCGGCAAGGTGAACATGTACGTCTGCGGCATCACCGCCTACGACCTCTGCCACATCGGCCATGCCCGCTCCAGCGTGGTTTTCGACGTGCTCTTCCGCTACCTCAAGCACAAGGGGTTCGACGTCACCTTCATCCGCAATTTCACCGACATCGACGACAAGATCATCAAGCGCGCGGGCGAGGTGGGCAAGGAAGCCGCCGAGATCGCCGAGCAGTTCATCGGCGAGTTCTATGTGGACATGGACCGCCTGGCCATTGAGCGGCCCACCGTGGAGCCCAAGTGCACCGCCCACATCCCCGAGATGCTCAAGCTGACCCAGGAGCTCATCGACAAGGGCCACGCCTACGCCACCCCGTCCGGCGACGTCTATTTCAAGGTCCGCTCCTTCGACGGCTACGGCAAGCTCTCCGGCCGCAACATCGACGAGCTGGAGTCCGGCGCGCGCATCGAGCCGGGCGAGGAGAAGCAGGACCCCCTCGACTTCGCCCTGTGGAAGGGCGCCAAGCCCGGCGAGCCGTCCTGGGAATCCCCCTGGGGCAGGGGCCGTCCCGGCTGGCACCTGGAATGCTCGGCCATGAGCGAAAAATACGCGCCGCTCCCCCTCGACATCCACGGCGGCGGGCAGGACCTCTCCTTCCCCCACCACGAAAACGAGATCGCCCAGTCCGAGGCCGCCACGGGCAAGCCCTTCGCCAATTTCTGGGTGCACAACGGCTTCGTCCAGATCAATTCCGAAAAGATGTCCAAATCCCTGGGCAACTTCTTCACCATCCGCGACATCCTGGCCAAGTTCCTGCCCGAGACCCTGCGCTACTTCCTGCTGACCATGCACTACCGCAGCCCGCTCGACTTCTCCTTCGACGCCCTCGAAGAGGCCGAAAAGGGCCTGCGCCGCATCTACGCCGCCCTGGCCCAGGTCGAAACCGAACTGGCCAAGGAAAACTGGAAGAAATCCCCGTTCCCGGCCGAACTCGACGCCGAACTCGACGCCGCCGTCGCCAGCTTCGCCGAGGCCATGGAAGACGACCTGAACACCGCCGGAGCCCTGGGCCACGTCTTCACCGCCGTGCGCCTCGCGGGCCGTGTCTGCGAAGACAAGAACCTGCGCAAGTCCGAAGGCGGCCGCGACTTCTTCCTCCGCATCCGGGACGCCTTCAAGCAGTGGGGCGCCATCCTCGGCATCTTCGAACACGCCCCCGCCGCCTTCCTCACCGAACTGCGCGACAGCCGCGCCGCCCGCGCGGGCATCGATCCGGCCACGGTCGAATCGCTCATCGCCGCCCGCCAGGAAGCCCGCAAAAACAAGGACTTCGCCCGGTCCGACGCCATCCGCGACGAACTGCTCGCCCTGCACGTCGACGTCAAGGACACCCCCCAGGGAGCCACCTGGGACGTTGCAGGTTAACCGCCGGATTGAACGGAACGCAGCAGGCCCCCGCGTATGAAAGTACGCGGGGGCCTTTGCGTGGGGGGGAATGCCTCCGGCGGCCCTCCCGGGGGGCTTAAGGCCGAGGGCCTTAGGCTCTGTTAACAAAATATACGTTTCAAAGTATC